>JBDSLD010000240.1:0-18906 GCA_039916545.1 Ferruginibacter sp. | reverse complement strand
AATCGGAATCGAAAAAATGCGCAGCCTATTTTTTCAAAGAAGCAAAAACAGCAGCGTTCCGGTTATCCGCCAGCTGGCGGACCGGCTGTGGAGGCAAAAGCAGAGAGTTGACAGGTAGTTGGTGAAGTAAAGATTCGGATTAGAAAATATTCTAACACCCTTACCAGTTATTAATAACAGCGTTTTCTTACAGACACTAATTATTTACCAAAACACTATTGTTATTTTTTTACGAATCCAACTATTGACTTGCCATTAGTTTGAACCTTAGCCACTTATTTTTACCTGCCGGAGAACTCCCTTGTAATTTTTAGCTATTCAATTAATTCTTTAAAAATTAATTGAATACCGGCGGATGAAATGAGTAGGTTATAATGAGCGTACCAAGCCTGCTGTTAAAGCCCATAACCGGGCTACCCATTACTATGGTGCTGTCATTTATACTATTAACAATTGTTGTGTTGGCTAATATATAAACCGGATCACCAATTGCAGCAAATTCTTTACCCTGGTCCTTTTTATTAGTCGACAATATAACAAGTCCGGTAGCGTTGGTAATTGTTATTTTTTGAACATTCTGCTCGCTGATCATATCATTTACATATAACTTGACCTGGCTGAATTTACCCGATAACATTTCATTTCGTACGGCCCATACAAATGGCTTAGCCAATAATTTCAAATGGTTTTCATGCGATTGCTGAATTTGGCTGATTGCTTGCTCCTTGATTTGTTGCCGCTCAGCGGCATCTTTTTTCAAAATGTTCCTGATCTCGATTGATTTCCATATCCATAAGATAGACAATAATAGCAATGCGGCTACAACTACGAGAGCGATTTGTTTTGCAGCGTCAGTAGCAAGCAAGCGCCCTAAGCCAACCGTTTTTTTCGAAGAACTATTATCTTCCGGAAGCGTATTCATACGATGGTTTTAAATTTAGCATTCCTTATCAATTAAAAACATGAAACTTGCCACGTGACATTACTTTTCAGTATTAACAAAAAGGGGATCTGCTGAAATATGAAAATTGATTCCTTCCAGGACCCCTTTCGCTAAAGGGTTTTTGGTAAAGTAGATCGACTTGTTCTTCCTCAACCCTTCCAATTCAGGACTATAATTAGATACCACTATACCATTGGCTTTTCCTTTCAGCATATCCTCGTCATTGCCACTGTTCCCGGCAGTGATAAAACGCTCCAGTGGAATTTTCCATTTATAGCTCAGGTATCTTACAGCACTTCCTTTACTGGCCCGGAATGGCAGCAAATCAAGATAATGATTTTCAGTAATTAATATTTTTGCCCTTAGCTTTCGGTCATCCAAAAATTTATACAGGTTGGCGATATTGTCTTCACTAAAATTATCATCGAGGTAATAGCTCAGTTTAAAACGCCATTGTGCCGCAGGTTCCTGTAATCGAATGCCCGGAAAATCTGACAACGCCTGTTGTAATTCGCTTCTTTTCCACTGGTAGTCGATATGCTGCTCCCAACCTTTGTCCGGAATAAACTTGTTGGTGTAATATATTTCGGAACCGGCGGAGCAAATCAAAATATCTGGAACGGGGAGGTCGTAATCTTCCAAAGCCTGGGCGGTAATATCCTTATTTCTGCCGCTGGCAATACCAAATACCACTTTCTCGTTGTTGTGGATGATCCATTGCTTGAATTCCTTTAATCCTTCTGTATCAGTACCTTCAATAAGCGTTCCGTCAAGATCTGAAATAACAAACAATTCAGCGTTAGCCAATTTTTTGCCATAGGCTGTTTTGTTTGTAAAGCCAAAGGTGTTGGTGTTTTTTTTCCTGAAAATGCGATTGATTACTTCAATGTACCTGTTAGTGAATGAAGTCCAGGAATACAATTGATTAGATGCAATAATTCCGTTGCCCGAATATTTTTCCCACAATGGCTGGTCGGAGATTATTTTCTTAAGTGCCTCCGCAATGGCCTTTGGGTTGTCTACATCCACCAGCAAACCGTTTTCACACTGCTCCAGTATTTCTTTTGGTCCGCCTGTTGGCGACGCAATTACGGGTAATCCACATGCGGCCGCCTCTACGATCGTAAGTCCAAAATTTTCACCTGGCGTGGCATTTACAAATACCCCTTTTTTACGTGCGGCTAAACGATAGATCTCAGGCACATCTAACTTAGGGTCATTTTTTTTCGGGATCGCCATTTTGCCGTACAGGTCATATTTGTCCAGCAACAATAAGAGATTCGTCAATATATCTCTTTCATCTTCCGGCATCTTACTGATATCTTTTCTTACACCGGCAAATATGGCAAGATTGGCCATGGCCTGCAGTTCCTTATCCTGTCCGTAAGATTGAATGATGTTTTCAAAATTTTTTCTTTTATCAGCACGGCCGATAGATAGGATCAGCGGCTTTGCAGGGTTGAACAGGAACCGGTCTATTTCCAGGTTTACCCGGTACAATGCCTGCTCCTGTTCTACCGACATCTTAAAGGATGGCATGTCTAACCGATAAAAGGGGTAGAAATTTTCAGGTGTGATGCCCGGAGGGATCACTTCAAATTTACCAGCATTTTTATTTTCGTATAAGGCGTATTGCGTGTCTATAATGTACTGGGTACTTACAATAAACATGTCGGCCGATTTAAGCGTACTCTCTTCAACGGCTATGCGCCGGTCCATGTTAAACTTTTCGTTTATTTTTTCGGCCGTCATTCCTTCCTGTAAAAGAATATTTTTTTTGTTTCTACCTAGGGAATGTCCGGTAGCCAAAAAAGGAATACCGAATATCTCGCTTACCTGCCCGGCCAGGTAATTTCCATCTGCATAATGGCCGTGTACGGTATCGGGAAAATCCGCTTCCTCGTCTATGAACCGTATCGTTTTATCGATGAATTCATCCAGGTAATCCCATAAAGATTCTTTGGGCCGGTAAGCATTGCCCCCACAGGAAATTCTTATGATACGGGCCTTTTCATTCACGATCTCGATTTCCTTCTCATATGAACCCGACACTCTCTTATCGATGATCCGTCTTGTAAAAAGGTCTACCTTTCTTACAGCGGGGTGAAGGGATAAATGCTCCAGCAACTCCAATACATATTTCACCTGCCCCCCGGTATCCTTATCCCTGCCAATTTCCGGATCCTGGTATCTTATCAGGCCATGCGGGCTGAATAACTGAATATAAAATTGTTTCATAGTATTTATTTTTTTCCTTTACAAGCAATGCGGCAAAAGTAGCCAAATCCACCAGAAAGAGGTATTTTTGGACATTAAAAACAGATTAGAATTATGTACTCAGGATCAGGTTTTAGTGATTGGGAAATAGGCGATATAACGGTAATTATATATAAAGGGACTTATCATTTATTTCATTTGATCATTCCCAATCATGATTACATTGCTCATGCTGTGTCTAAGGATGGAATTTCCTGGAAACGGGTCAACAATGCACTGTTTGTCGGGCACCCGGGTGAATGGGACGATGATATGCTCTGGACCATGGACGTTTGCGAAGTGGGCGATAAATTCGAAATGTACTATACCGGCCTGCAAAGAAAAGACCGTGGCGTAATTTCGGGTATTGGATTAGCGGTATCGGATAACCTGGTCGACTGGCACAAAGATACCAAAAAAATTTTTCCTATAAAACCGAAGGGGATTTATTATGAAACCCCGGAAATGAATCCCAGGAAATGGCTTAGCTTTCGGGATCCTTTTCGTTACGTTTATAACGGAGATGTCTACCTCCTTTTATGCGCCAGGTCTGTAAGTGGCCCAATCTCGCGCAGGGGCTGTGTTGGTATTGTTAAGATAACGAATGATGTAGTTGAGTTGATGCCGCCGTTGCTATACCCGCTTGTATATGATGATATTGAGTGCCCTTGTGTATTTGAATTGCGCGGCCGATATTATTTACTTGGATCAATCAGGGAAGATGTGAGTGTGCGTTATTGGTTTGCACCCGATTTTTTTGCAGAGTATCATTCCTTTCATGATGATGTAGTGTTGCCACACGGCAATTACGCTGCACGCACTGTATTGGATGGAAACCACCTGCTCGTGTATAATTTTTTTTATGTTCAGCGAAAGAGTGATTCCTTACGCGTGCTACCTCCGCCGAAGGAATTGGATATTGATGAAAAAGGCCGGCTGTTGTTAAAAAGTTATTACCGCTGGAACCAGATGGTACAAAAGGTAATACAACAGCCTGGTCTGCCTGGTGTCATTCATTTGTTTTCAAATCCTACCGCTTCATCATCGATAGAACCTGATAAATGGACCTGTGGATCAAGAGGCGGTTATGAAGTTTTTTGTTTTCAAAAGCCGTCCGCCGGTTTCATATGGGAAGGGCTGCTAACGGTAGAGGGGATGGGTAAATTAGGGCTCGTAACTGACATTGATAAAAATGGCAACGGCTATTTTATTTCCCTGGATGTTTCTAATGGCCATACAGAGATCAGGGCATGGGGCTTTAACGCCCTGGACAACCGGCAGAATTATATTTTTAATGATCTTCAGGCAGGTTCATTTATTACCAATGAGGCTAAATCTTATCGTTTCAGGTTGATCCGTTACGGAAGTTATATTGAACTTTCGATCGATGGGGTCGTGAAATTAACACTGATCGATTATACTTACAGTGGTGATGGGGTAGGTGTATTTTCAGCCTCTTCTGTTTTATCGCTTCAGGAAATTACCTTCAGTATATTGCCTGACCCTAAGGGAGAATATGCGAGCCAGGAAGATGAACAAAAGCAACCGGCGTAACATTGGCTTATCATTTGATCTTTCCCGCTGCGATCCAACCTGGCTAATAAAGAGCGTATTTACAGGTAGAATTATTTTCAAAATGATTGCCATGTCAATGAAAAACTATTTCGCTATTTTTATTATTTGAGTAGATTTCCACTCAGAAGACGTATAAAATAAAAATGTGAAATCGGGTAAAAAGATAGATTTAAATGTCTAATTATTTTTAAGATCATACCTGCGTATTTAGTGTTGATTTTTTCATACAGGCACCAATTGCGAAGGCAAAATTATTTTCTGCGACAGGTATGCCATTGTTGCAGCAATTTAATTATGCAACGTAATATTTGGATAATTTTTTATCTGCGTCTTTTCTTTTAAAAGACCATTGTATTTTTTTTCTGTGTTTTGTTGCGTTGTTGTGACCAGTAATCAATTTCTCTTTCCAGTACATGAGCATCGCCTATTCTTCTTGCAAGGCATTCCCGATCCATCATATTAATTTCTATTTCTGCCATATTTAGCCAACTTCCATGTTTCGGCGTGTAGTAAAAATCTATTTTACTTAAAATTTGGTCTGCTTGCTTCTTCGAAAATGTTTCATAAAATGACGAGGCAAAATGTGTGCTCAGATTATCCAATACCAGCCTTGCTTTTTTGGCTTGCTTGTAGTCCCGATCTATCAATTACTTAATAAAGCAGGCAAAATCATTCTTTTTTCTTTGGAGCGTTACTTTTATTCTCCGCTTCCCAGCCAATGGTTCTACAGCGACAAAGATATTCCGGGTTCCTTTCCTACGATATTCACCATCATATTTGGCCGGACTGCCAGGTTTTAAGGGTATACTTTTTCTTACATCTTCTATTAGTTGCTTACTTTTTTCATCCACACAGACAACCGGGTATTGTTTATTATCGCTGCGTGAATACAAGGTTAGTAGCTTATACATTCTTTTGCTATACTCAGGTGTGATGGCTTTTATACACCACATTTTCTTTAACCAAGGCTTACATTCGTTTTTTTTAGTATTAACCGGATTGTTTCTCTGTTAATACTTTCCAATCCCCTATGCAAGCTCACTTTTTCAGTAAGCAACTCTAATGTCCATCTTGCTCTACCTGCCGGAGGATCACTACAAGCTAACGCTATTATCTCGGCTTCATGTGTAGTCCCATATTTATTGGGTTGGCCGCTACGTTCTTTTTCTTGTAAAGCTTTTTCAACCCCTTCTTCCAGGTAGCGCCTTCGTGTACGCCAAACCGTAGTACGATCTACTTCAAGAAAATCTGCAATTTCAGCATCCTTTTTTCCTTTATGCAATAGCAAAAGAATATTCACTCTATCATATTCCCTTTGACTCCTTTTACCTGAACTTTTAAACGAACGCAAGAACGATAATTCTGATCGGTTTAATTTTACTTGCTCCCGCTTCATATAAATATGTTGCTAAATTAAATTGCATCTACACTATGTTTTAAACATTAAAAAAAATCTGTTCCCACCTGGTTGCTTTTCGCAATAAGTGCGGGTCTCTGTTGGGGTATATGGGGCGTTCTGGCAAAATTCATAGCGTTCACCATCGTACTGGCATTAATTTTTCTAAAGGAAAAGTTTTCCATTGCAGAAGGGACGGGCCTTGCGCTGGCACTGACCGGGGCTTACCTGTTATCAGTCGAAAATAAAAAATCATTGCAAGTAGAAACCGACCTTACAAATCATACAAACAAACTCCAATTGGCAATGAATAAAATGTACCAGGAAATTGCTGAGATCCCACTGGCAATAGAAAATTTTTTTGCGGCAAAACAAACAGTCGAACTACCGATGCGGGTCCCCTACATGGGGATGGGTTCTTCTTATTTTGCCTGCATGGCCTTCAAGTATATGGGAATAAACATTTACCCGGAAATCGCTTCGGAGTATTATAATTATCTTGCCGCCGGAAAAAAATCGCCTTGCGGTGTTATTCTTTCCCAGTCGGGAAAAAGCAGGGAATCGGCCTGGCGTACCGGGCTTTTTGAAAAGTACATCGCTATTTCCAATGACCCGGAAAGCACGCTTTGCATACAACCTAATCTTGAGCATGCTATTTTGCTAAATGCCGGCACAGAAGAATATTCATCCTCCAAAACATATAGCAATACCCTGCTGGCTTTGTTTCAGGGGTTCAGGATAGATACACGGGAGGCGGCAAACCTACTGGTATCCGGGATGGCCGATTATGAACAGCAGGGCAGCCGGATCGCGTCGCATATTTTTACAGACCTGCCTCACCGGCAAAGCAAAGGATATTACATATTGGGCAGCGGGCCAAATATAGCAACAGCAAAGCAAGCCGCACTTATCCTGAGCGAGCTGACAAAGATCAGTTTCCAGGGTGTCGCGATGGCACAATATGACCATGGCCCTAAGGAGACAGCCACAGATAGTACCGTGATTCATATAATGTCCAGGGGGAAATCGCACCAGCGCGCAATTGAGTTGAATAAGAAAATTAAAGAAGCGGGCGCAACGGTATTTACGGTAGAAGAGGCATCAGTAAGCGAAGGCCAGTCCGTTTTATCCAACATCGTTCCTTTCAATTTTGTTGGCTACCACCTGGCTAAACACCTCAATATTGACCAGACCTTCGTTGTAGGCGGCAAAGTAACAGAAGTTTCCGGCTAATTGCCATTTCAAATTAATCCGAATGGTTTTTTTAAAGTAGGTTTGATAACAGTTAAATGAAATAAAATAGATTCTTTCCTTTGAGAACTTCGTTCAATTTTATATCCAAAGATGAAAGCTAATAAAAAAGTATTTCCTGTCTTAAAAGGGGATGAGTAATTATAAAACATTTGTATGTTTATGTATGACTGGATATACCTTGTAAGAAAGGATTCAGTTTGCATTGTCGGAAATAAAAAAAGCAGCCATAATTTATAACCAAAGCAATCAAAAAAGATCGTTATGCAACATTCAAGAAGGAAATTTTTAAGGAATTTCGGCGGATCGGTAGCAGCCATATCAATTGGTACCCAAGCTGAAGCGGCGCCGGTTGTAATAAAGAAACAACTTTCTTCCGTAGCAAAAATCAGTGCCAATGACAAGATCCGGATTGGATTGATCGGCAGTGGCATTATCGGGCATTACGATACGGATACCGCCTTAAAAGTAGAGGGTGTGGAACTGGTAGCAGTCTGTGATTTATACACGGGCCGCCTCGACCGGGCGAAAGAAAAATGGGGTAACCAGTTATTCACCACAAAAGACTATCGTGAAATATTAGCTAAAAAAGATATAGACGCCGTTCTGATTTGTACACCCGATCACTGGCACCAGCGCATAGCCATCGACGCGATGAATGCAGGCAAGCATGTATATTGTGAAAAGCCAATGGTGCAAAAGATAGAAGAAGGCCAGGCCGTCATCGACGCACAAAAGAAAACCGGTAAAGTGTTCCAGGTGGGCAGTCAGCGTGCCAGCAGTGTAGCCATACTGGAAGCAAAAAAATATTTTGAAAAAGGAGCCATCGGTGAACTTGCGTATGTGGAAGCCTACTGCGACAGAACGGATTCAAAAGGCGCCTGGCAATATTCTATTCCTACCGACGCATCGCCTGCCACGGTTGATTTTGATACTTTTTTAGGGCATGCGCCAAAAGTACCTTTCGACCCCGTAAGATTTTTCCGCTGGCGAAATTATAAGGATTACGGAACGGGCTCGGCCGGTGACCTGATCGTTCACCTGCTTACCGGGTTGCATACGATCACCGGTTCCACCGGTCCAAATAAAATCTTTGCCTTGGGCGAAGTAAATTATTGGAAGGATGGCCGGGATGCTTACGATTTGCTCAATTCTTTTATGACCTATCCCGAGACGTCCGTGCTACCTTCTTTTCAATTGTACACACGCATTAACCTGGCCAGTGGTGAAGGCAAGGGCGGCTTTGGCTTGAAGATGGTTGGAACTGAAGGCGCGATCGATATTGGCTGGAATGATTTTAAGTTGATGACCCTTAAAAGAAGTGCTGCTCCCGGTTATGGTGGCTACGATTCATTTGATAGCTTTTCTGCCGGGCAAAAAGAAGACTATAAAAAATGGTATACCGCAAAATATGGCGATGCAAAGGGTGGTTTTGAAATGGGCAAGACGATTGAATTTACTGCTCCGGCCCAATATGACGACAGGCTCGATCACATGATTACTTTTTTCAATGGAATCAGGTCCGGCACGCCTATCTTAGAAGATGCGACATTTGGCTTAAGGGCAGCAGGCCCATCCCTTGCCTGTAACCTAAGTGCCGCGCAACACAAGGCATTGAACTGGGATGCAAATAAAATGAAACTGGTTTAGCCTGCTAATAAATATTATAAGTAGCAATTGCCAGTCTGTGGATTTTTTATTACAGGTTGTCGTTCAACTTTACCGCGCTGTGGCATTTCGTGTCGCATTCCTGTTTTTTCTAAACGGAGTGCCTGGTAAATAAGTGGTTTTAGAAAGCTTTGTGTGCCAATGATGGTTCGTATGTGCCTGGCAATATTATTATTGAATCCCGCAGGGATTAAGTTTAGGTCGTCAACAGATAATTTAGTAATTACCGGGGCAAAATATATCCCGGCATTTGCTACGGCAGTAATTTAAGACAACTGTCGCAATGCTATGTTTAACCAACTATTCTTTTATCTCTTGCAATATATCTTGCAAATCCCAGCAAGGCGCCGGTTACCATAATATTGCGGAACACATTTACCATTTCCAGTTCTTTTTCCCGGTCTATGCCTGCCATCATGGTTTCGGTTCCAAGTTCATGCCCCATTGCTCTTGGTATATGCACCATTACAGCCATCAGTATGGTGTACAATGCCATCAGGGTGTAGGCCAGTTTATCATATTTTCCGATTAAAGCACTGGTGATAAAAAGCAGGATACAAACGGCTGTAAAATAATTCCAGAACAGTGGGAAGGGAAGATAATCCGGCACAAAAGCGGCACCGACTTCGGGCTTACCCAAATGCAAGCCGATATATAAAAGAAATGACAGGGGGAAAAGGTATTTTCCGATGTTTAATAGTTTATCCATTTTTAGCGTTTTTTGAATGATAAATAAAACCAGCCATTTTATTTTAATGGCTGGTCATAGGGTTTTCCTAAATAGCAAAAGCCAATACAGGTCTTACTTCCACGCTACCTCCCATTGCCAGCACCGGGCAACCTTTGGATAGCTCAACGGCTTCGTCAGGATTCGCAGCTTCGATTGTGAGTGTCCCCGCAACCAACCCTTTGCCATCAATGACAGCATTGGTGAGCGTTCCGTCCGGTCCGATGATGGTTCCTGCCTGGTCCAGGCGTTGTGTACCTACAAATTTTCCCTGTGCGGCAATGGCGCCAATGTAATTTTCCCATTGCCTATTGATAGCTTTAAATTCTGCCGGGGCGGCAATTGCATTTTTTGGTAAAGGGTAATGATGAAAGATCAAAAGAAATTGTCCCATTTTTTTGTTTTTAATTATTAATTGATTCACTTTTTATTGCCAGGTAGTTTTTCCATTTATCCCAGTAAAATTCTTTCCAGCCATTGCTGAGTGATTCCGCCATTTCTTCGGGAAGGTCTGCATGGGTGAGGTATAAGTAAGTATCCTTACCCTCTTCAATTAAACGGATAACAACAATACTGTCATCAACTCCGTCAGGCCATTTATCCGTTCTCCAGCTTTGAATGATGAGCCTGTTTTTTTTCAACTCAATATTCTCTCCAAAACAAAAACCGTTGTACAGGTTGAATGGCTCTCCCAACTTATCGGTAATGATAGCCGGAGCCCTTGTTACCTCAATATGTTTTGCCTGATTGGTGTACAACTCAAAGAGTGTGGCTGCATTCACATTTGGAAAAAATATTTCCTGTGTAATTGTTTTAAGTTTCATTTGTATAAGTTGAAAATTATATAACACCGCGGTAACCAAAGTCTGCATCGACTATATGACTGTTTAAAACCGCTCCTTCGTCCGATACTAAAAATGCAGCCATATTACCTACGTCATTTAACGATGGGGATTTGCCTAACAAATATCCCTTGCTTAGTTCTTTCGCAAACGCTTCTAAAGGAAGGCCAATGGTAGCTGCATTTGCTGCACTTGTTTCCTTTATTGTTCTGGTTTCGCCCAAACCGGTGGGATTGATGCAAATAACTTTTATGCCCATCACTCCAAACTCTGCGGCGAGGGACCTTGTTAAACCTTCCACCCCGGTGCTCGCGGATGTAACACCGGCCATAAAAGGTATTTTTGAACGGGACAAACTGGAACTGAGTGTAAGAATGGTGCCGGATGATTTTGTGGCCGTCATAAATTTAGCCGCGGCCCTGGAAGTTAAAAACTGTGACCCAACGATTGTAGTAAGCGGTTTTAAAAAGTTTTCATAGGTAATTATTGTTGACGGCGTACCATACTGGCTCTGGCTCGGGCGGATTCCGATACCATTGAAGACAATGTCTATTTTACCATTGTCGGAAATTACCTTTTCAAATACCGCATCAATATGCGATTCATTTAAGGCATCAGCAACCATAGCTTCTGCCCAACCACCATTAATTTTTATTTCATGGGCCAACTTTTCTGAGTCTGTGATCTCTTTAGCGACTACATATACTTTCGCGCCTTTTGCAGCAAAGGCCCTGGCGACTGCGCCTGCTATAGCGCCGCTTGCTGCAAATACTACGGCAATTTTGTTTTTCAGTATCATCTTTTTTTATTTTTATTATTGAGTAATTTTATATCACAAAACTATTTTAGCGGTCTCATTAATTGCGATGGCAAATCGGACTAATTAGCGGGTGAAATCTGCCAGAGCAGAGAAATAGTATAAGAATTTACTACCTCCCTCGTGGCAGAATTAGAGATGGGGGTATTTCAAGTTGGCGCTGTCGGTGAGGCGCAACCGGGGCCGGTCTGTCGTCCATTTCCTCATTTACTATTTTATCATACGGAAATTTGAAACGTTTCCTCAGATGGCGTATATGTCACTCGCGGGTGTTATATTTGCCAATACTTAAAAAATGTCAAAATGAGAGTGATCATCCCTGTTTTCAAAAGTTGCGTGTCCGCATCGGTTGTTGGTATGATGGATATGCTAAGGCTTACGGAGAATTTTTACAATCAACTCCCTAATAAAAAGCAAAAGTGGTTCAATGTTGAATTAGTGTCAATTGACAAAGGAAAGACGGTACATAACAATGGGTTTGAAATAACCTGTGATACCACTCTGGCTAATTGTGGTAAAGCTAATTTAGTGATTGTTCCGGCTATTGTAGGCGACCTTCCTGCGTTGATTAAAGAACACAACGCTTTTATTGAATGGTTGAAAACCGAGTATAAAAAAGGGACTGTTTTATGCAGTACCTGCAACGGCGCTTTTTTTCTTGCTGCTACAGGTCACCTGGATGGCAAGGAAGCCACCACTTCATGGTTTGCATCCAATGATTTCAGGGCCATGTTTCCCAAAGTAAAATTGATGGATGAAAAAATTATCGTGGACAATGGAAAAACCATCACAGGCGGCGCCACGCTTTCTTTTCAAAATCTTTGTATCTACCTGATTGAAAAATATTATGGCAAGGAGATCGGTAATTACGCTGCCAAAATGTTCCTGGTAGAAAAAGGCAAACATTCCCAGTTAACCTATTCCATATTCAGTGCGCAAAAAAGTCATAATGATACAGAGATATTGGACACGCAGGGCTTTATAGAAACTAACGCAGCGGAAAAATTAGTGGTCTCCAAACTGGCCGGTGAGGCTGCTATGGCAGAACGTACTTTTATCCGCCGTTTTAAAAATGCGACCGGCAACACGCCTTCAGAATATATTCAACGAGTGAAAGTAGAGTTGGCTAAAAAACTATTGGAGAATGATAAAACATCCGTAAAGGAAATCTGCTATGAAACGGGTTATGAAGACCAAAGCTATTTTCGTAACATCTTTAAAAAATATACCGGCTTAACACCGGTAGATTATAAAAAGCAATTTACTTTCCAGTTGTAGATCTTTGCGCAGTATTACAATTTCATTTTTCTTATAGCATTATGGCCTGCATTTTAGCCGGTCTTTTATTTCTTTACTTTTCTTATTGTAACATCTATCCGGCAATGGTTTAGAAAAGCAAAGTGCACATCACTGCGTCAGGAGCTGGTAAAAACTGTTGTCACCCTACCAATACTAAGTACTTCAAGGCGAAACTGGCACAAGAAATAATCAGGTGTGTTGTTATTGGTTGCAGTACAATTTTTAAAAGAAAGTTACGATGCCAGTTTCCACATCGTAAAGACCACCTATTATTTTGATGGCGCCCTGTTGTTCAAGTTCGGCAACAATCGGACTTTCCCGCCTGATGCGTTCAATGGTTAACAATACATTTAGTTCAGTAACGTTTTTTACAAATGATTCATTAGAACCATCCCTGTTTTCTGTAGTTACTTTTTCACTGTAAATAGCCGGTTGAATCTTATTGAGCAAGGTAGTCAGGTTGCCCATTTCCACGTGATTGCAGGCGCCTGCTATCGCACCGCATTTGGTGTGCCCCAGTACAATAATAATTTTTGTCCCTACTACTTTGGTGGCAAATTCCATGCTGCCCAAAATATCTTCATTCAAAATATTGCCTGCTATACGAATACTGAAGATATCGCCCAATCCCTGGTCAAAAATAAGTTCTGCCGAAGTGCGGCTGTCAATACAACTTAAAATAGTTGCAAAGGGAAACTGTCCTTTTGAAGTTTCATTGACCTGCTGCAATAAATTTCGGTTGGCCTTTAAATTCTTTACAAACCTTTCATTGCCCTCTTTTAAAATTTCAAGTGCCAAATCTGGCGTTAAGCTGCTTTGCGTTTCTTTTGAATGTGTGCGCATTTTATTTTTATTTATTGGTTAAAGGATATAAAAATCTTTTGCCGGATATGGCTGGGGTATATCCGTATCGTTTATTAGTTGTTTCAAATTAATTTCGATTGTTGTGGCGATGGTTGTCATAGCCGTATCGGTAGGCTGGTTATTAAAAGGATCCTGTAAATGAGTCGCGGATTTTTCCAAAAGAAAGAAAGCGGAGGAGATCACCAGCAATAGCGGGATCTCAAAATAGCTTTCAATATCTCTTAGTGCAATGCAAAGCGTAATGACAAATATGTAAATGAAAAAGTGCAAAAAAAGCCGGTAGGTAGAAGGGAAAATGGTACTCTTTATACGTTCCGCCATGCCCATTGAATTGGAAAAATTCACCAGTGTATTATTGATCTGAACCTGGCTGAAGATATCAAGCTGTTTCTTTTCTTTAAGTGCTGCAATTTGGAGTGTATTCAATTGGAGCAACGCCAGTGGCTTATTGTTGTGTTTGCCGATAACAGTTAATTCCGCTGGCTTGAGGTACTTTTCTAAATTTTCTGTAGGGTTCAAACCTCTTAAACTCTGGCCTAAACTATAGCACCAGGCAATTTGGCGGTAAGCCATTTGCTGAATAGCTGCTTCATTTCCTTTGCGTAAAAATGATTGTAATTGCAATACAAAACTTCTGCTGTCATTTACAATACTTCCCCAGATCTTTCGTGCTTCCCACCATCTGTCGTAAGACTGGCTGAGTTTGAAGGACAGGATGACAGAGATCGCGGTACCCAAAAATGCGGGGATGGAAAGCGGCATTTCCGGCAGCACCGTTTTATACCTCTCCGTAAAATAGTAAACGATGGTGGCGATAATCAGTACATAGATTATCTCAAACTTTATTTTGTTGAAAATAAAATGAACCGGAATTTTTTTATTAAGTAACATCTTTTTTCTTTTAATAACAGGCAGGGCAAATGTAATAAAACTTTCTTTTATAATAGTATTACTATCATAAAGAATTGTGAAATTATCTTATATACTTATTTTGCTATTCTAACTGATTATTTTAGTAGTTTTGCAGAAACATTTACTGTAATGGATTTTCAGGTAAAATTTAAAGTAAACGAAAAGATATATTTGCGGGATCCGGAAATCAGTGAGGTGGGAAAACAGATGGTAAAAATAGCCATAGACTTAATTTATGAATTAGGTTTTGAGCATTTTACTTTTAAAAAACTGGCCGCAGAGATCAATAGTACCGAAGCCACCATATACCGGTATTTTGAAAACAAGCACCGGTTATTATTATATATATTAAACTGGTACTGGTGTTATATGGAGTTCCTGGTAATATTCAAATTGCAAAATGTTGCAGATAAAAAGGAAAAATTAAGAATTATTATCCAGCTGTTGACCCATGAATTACCGGAAAGCTCTGGTCAGCTTGATTATAATAAAAAATACCTCAATCAAATTGTAATAACCGAAAGCAGCAAAGTATATTTAGTGAAGGATGTAACTGAGATAAATAAAAATAAAGTTTTTAAACCGTACAAAGATTTGTGTGCAAAAATTGCCGAGAGTATATCAGCCTACAATCCCGGGTATAAATTCCCGAGGTCTCTAAGCACAACACTAATCGAAACATCACATGATCAGCAATATTTCAGTATCAATCTACCCCGGTTGACCGATGCGCCCGCTAAAAATAATTCAGAATTTACAAGTAATTTTTTAAACGATTTATTATTCAAGGTGTTGGGATAGCATCCTACCGACTCGATCAAACAAAAAGTTTTCGCTCTTTTCAGGGGATAGATCGCTCCCATTTTTTTCTATATTTTTCCTACCCGGGAACTTCTCATTTGTCCCGGTGGTGTCAATGAAATTCCCGCCTGGAATGCTGCGATATTTATTGGCCCTGCCACTTCATTATTTGCTGCATTGGGCCGGATTACGGATATGGCCAGGGATAGACGATAAGAAGATCAGGAACAATGCGGCCAGGGCAAAGGCTCGTTCCCGGCCTTATCTGCAAATCCATAATTTTTTGCCAGGTATTGCCAGGCTGCAGGAACGTGCCGGCCAGGGCTATTTTAACTTGTAAGAACTTTCAAAATTTTTTATAGCCCATTCAAAGGTTGTAAAACGTTTACTGCCAAACGCTAATTCTATAGGTGAGCGGCACCCGCCATAACAACTCGTACCTGATAACTAACAGTTCACTCCTTTTTTTTATACAACATGCTCCGGTCGTCCTCATTGCTCCTTTAGGTATTCCTATTTTTATTATTCAAAAAAAAACTATATGAAACATTTATCTTTTCCATCGTTAGCAAAAGCCCTGTGCTTTTTTCTTTTAATAGGCATTGGTGCCTCATCATGTAAAAAACCCTGGGTGCCACCGGGCAAGCCAAAAACAATTTATGAAACCATCGCGGTAGACCCGCAATTTTCTATCTTAACGGCTGCAGTTAATAAGGCAGGCCTTGTAAACGCTTTGAACACTGTAGGTAAAACAGGCCTTACACTTTTTGCCCCCGACAACGAAGCGTTTAAAGCGGCGGGGTTTACAAGTTTGAGCGCATTGCAGGCAGTACCCGATTCTACCTTAAAAGCCATATTGCTGTACCATGTACTGGGTAGCAAAGTGGAAGCTGCCGATATTCCGCAGGCAAGCAATACGGCCGTTGCCACCTTAAACGGCCAACAGGTGTATGTAACAAAAACAACGGCGGGGAAAGTTTTTGTGAACGGTATAAGCGTCATAAAAGCCAATATAGAATGCACCAACAGTGTAATACACCAAATAAACCGCGTACTGTTACCTGCTACCGGAACAATTGTAACTACAGCTATCGCCAATCCAAACCTGAGCCTGCTGGTAGCTGCCGTATTAAGGGCTAGCCAGGGCAGCACCAATGTTGCTGCGGTACTGTCCAGCGCCGGCCCATTCACCTTGTTCGCACCTGTCAACCAGGCATTTATCAATGCAGGTTTTGCAGACGTTGCAGCTATCAACGCAGCAGATCCTAATACTTTAACTACTATCCTTACTTACCACGTAATTGCCGGACGAATTTTCTCCAGTGATCTAAGCGAAGGCCTGGTAGCGCCAACAGTGAATGGAGAAAAGGTTACTGTTACTTTAAGCGGCGGCCCTAAAGTTAAAGGAAAGAGCAATTCTGCACCATCTAACATAATAGCTTCGGACATTGTAACTACCAACGGCGTAGTACACGCAATCGACCAGGTGTTGCTACCATAATCGACAATAAGGGGTGATTTATAAATAAGGTACGTTTTTAAAAGGCGTACTTTATTTTAACAGTATAATAATACGGTTGCTGTAATATTTAAAAACGATCAACAATTAATCCTTCGCACTAAATCTCATGTATGAAATCAATATTTTTGAGTAAAACAATTTTACCGGCATTATTATTACTTACTTTAACCGGAGGCCTTGCCTCCTGTGATAAGGACGATAACATTACTGTGCCTCCACCAGCCACTATTACAGACCAGGTATCGGCAGGAGCTAACCTGACCTTGCTAAAATCCGCTGTGATAAAAGCCGGGCTGGCAGCCACATTAAGCGGTACAGGCCCCTTTACCGTGTTCGCCCCGAATGACACTGCTTTTGCGGCCTCGGGCATTACTTCCAGCGTGATCAATACACTCACCGCAACGCAGTTAGAAACCATCCTGCTGTACCACACGTTAGGTTCAAAGGTGCTTGCTGTCGATGTACCTGCTGGCCCTAATGCAAAAGTGGTAACTGCAAATGGCGACTCTGTATTTGTCACTAAAAATGCGAGCGGCGTTTTTGTAAATGGCATTCAAGTGGTGAAGGCGGATTTATTGGCCAGCAATGGTATTATTCACGAGGTAGCGAGAGTACTTTTGCCCCCTGTTGGAAATATTGTGGCAGTAGCCTCTGCAGATACCGGTTTTAGTTTCCTGGTAGCCGCAGTGGTAAGGGCCAGCACAGGAAGCACTAACGTTGCAGCAGTGCTTTCCTCCGGCAAGCCTTTGCGTAAAATAATTTATATAGGCCCGGCCGTTAAAGTTCAAATAAATTAGTAATGCATTTAATGCTGTATAGATGATCAATTTAAACATTCAGGCAATGCGTGTTTACCTTATAAGTATGATACGAAGGCTGATGGAAAAACCTGGTATAAATTTATTGCCAAAATTATCTTTCGATATAGGCCCTTCCTTACCCAATACTGACAAATGACTAACCTGCTACGCAATATATTCAGGAATAACACCTGCAGGCCCATGACCGCTATAGGAAATAATTACCTTATCATCTTCACGGGGTTTTAATAGTTTTTCTTTCACTTTTTACAGAAAAGATTAAAATGGCTTTAGACCTAACGAACAAACTCAATTACCAGCCGAGAAAAATAAGCTTACCATTATTTATTGCTACTAACAGGCAATCGCCCTTGTTGACCAGTTTTATCTTTTTTATGTCTCTTACTTCTCCGGGCAGCATTAGGCCCGATTGCAGGAATGGTGGCGCACTAAATGAGGAATTACCTTCACCTAAAAGCAGCGTTCCATATCCTGCATCGTAGCGGCCTTCATAAGGCAATACCCCATAAAAATTTCCCGCAGTTATGATATCCGTTTTTTTATCACCGTTAAAATCGCCTGTTATAATACCAAATATCGGTGACCACTGCGATTGCATCGGCAATTTTGACAGCTCATAATGTCCCTTGCCATCGTTTATCAGCATCACAGAAGTCAGTATTTCGGCGCTTAATTTTTTTGTAGCTGCCAGTTTTTCACCGAATACCTCTTCAATCGTCAGTCCCGCGAAGCTTGAATAATTCACATATTTTTTGCGCATTAAAGCAGGTAACTGTTTTTCCATATCCAGTTTCCCAAGAAAATTATAATACTTGCCATTTTTTTCAACCGCAAGTAACTGATCAAGGCTTCCATTGTTATCCAGATCGCCGACGTACAGTTTTAAAGGATATTTTTCAGTGGCGTAAAGCTTTGAGTTTTCGCCCCAGTTACCGGCCAACATATCTTCTTTTCCATCATTGTTGATGTCGGCAACATGAAGGGTGGTCCATAAACCGGTGGTATTTTGCAGCCCGGATGCGCTGGTATTATTTACAAGTTTCCCTTTATCATTTTTGTAAATGGTGACGGGCATCCATTCGCCGGCTATCACCAGGTCCGGCCATCCATCTTCGTCTATATCTGTCCAAACCGCGTCTGTAACCATCCCTATTTTATGCAAACCTGGTGCGCGTGATTCTTCGGCAGCAGTAAAGTTTCCTTTTCCATTAT
>JBDSLD010000239.1:0-4376 GCA_039916545.1 Ferruginibacter sp. | reverse complement strand
TGAACCAGTACGCGGCAATTGCATTAAAAAAACAGCGACAGGAAATTGTGATTAAAGAAATTGGTGTCCTCCGGGCAAAAAAGCTACCAATGATAAGTGTAGGGTATAACAACCAATCATTTACCGGCTTTCAAAAGGTAGATGGCGTGGATAAATATTTTAGCGCTTCAAAGAGATTTTCTTCCGTTTCGGCCGGCCTTAATATTCCGCTATTTGCAAATGCCGCCAATGCCCGGATCAGGGCAACAAATTCCCTGCTGGAAGTTTCCAAAGCCGAATACGCAGACACACTGGCGCTTCAAAAATTGTTACTGCAACAACTGATTTTAAAGTATCGGAAAGATAGCCAGACATGGGCGC
Organism: Ferruginibacter sp.; assembly: GCA_039916545.1. Lineage (GTDB taxonomy): Bacteria > Bacteroidota > Bacteroidia > Chitinophagales > Chitinophagaceae > Ferruginibacter. The sequence goes on along the minus strand of JBDSLD010000239.1, from coordinate 4,016 downwards.
ATTATAAGAACGCTGTTTCTGAACAGGCGGCAGTAATTTATGAAAACGCCCATCTGCAATATTATAACGGCGCTATTAATTTTCTCGAATTCAGTTTACTAATAAACGAAGCAATAAAGCTGGAGGCCGGATATACCGATGCACTGCACGAGATCAATAAAACGGTCATTGAATTAAACACATACAAATCTGATTAATAAAAAATATTATACCATGCGACTCTTAACATTCTTCTTAATACTGCCTTTTTTTTCCTGTACTTCTGCCAGCAATGACAAAGAAGTTGAGAAAAAACAACCAACCGGTAACGACTCAACGGTTTTGTTGACGGAAGCCCAGATAAAAAATGCTGCCATTGAAATGGGAAAGCCGGAAATGAAATCAATTCCAACACTCCTAAAGGTAAATGGCGTTATTGATGTGCCTCCGCAAAACATGGCCACTGTTAGCTTTCCATCCGGCGGATACCTTAAAGAAACGGCTTTACTGCCAGGTATGTCAATAAAAAAGGGCCAGGTGATTGCAATCATGGAAGATCCTTCTTTTATACAACTTCAACAAGACTACCTGGTAGCAGAAACAAAATCCCAATTATTGTTCAAAGAATATACGCGACAAAAACTGTTGAATGAAACAAAGGCCACCAGCGATAAGGTGCTTGAACAGGTAACGAGCGAATACAATTCAGCATTGATCACTTCGAGTGCTTTTAAACAGAAATTATTACTCCTGGGTATAAACCCCGCTCGCCTTACCGCCGCTACCATAAGCAGTTCTGTTCCGGTTTTGGCTCCCATTAGCGGTTTTGTTTCATCGGTGAATGTAAATGTGGGAAAGTATGTTAACCCGACCGACGTGCTTTTCGAGTTGGTTAATACGGACGATTTACATATTGCGCTGACTGTATTTGAAAAAGACCTTCCTTTAATACGTACCGGTCAGAAAGTAGTTGCCTACCTCACAGGCGACTCAACAAAATCATTTTATGGATCAGTTGTGCTGGTTAGTAAAGCACTGGACAGCAACCGGAGCGCAATGGTTCATTGTCATTTTGCGAACCCGGTTCCTAAACTGATACCCGGCACGTTTTTAAGCGCTTCTATTTACATTGATAACAGTACGGGAATTGGTGTGCCGGATCAAGCCATTGTACAGTCGGGAAACCTGCAATACATTTTTGTTCAGACAAAAACAGGAGAATTTACAATGAAGCAGGTAGCGCCAACCGTCAGCCACCAGGGGTTTACTTTTCTCCAGACCAACAACCAGGATTTATTGCAGGCTACCATCATAAAAACGAATGCCTATGCAGCGTTTATGAAATTAAAAAATAAGGGAGCCGAAGAATAACCTCGCCTAAATAAAAGACATATTATTAAAACAAAAAGTTATGAATCATCATGAAAATCATTTAAGAAGTGCTGATTTTATTACCGATATAGTATTTGGTATGTCAGATGGACTAACAGTTCCATTTGCATTGGCGGCAGGTATCTGATAATCACATTGTAACCACAGCGGGTATTGCGGAGATTATTGCGGGGTCTATTGCTACGGGCCCGGGAGGATATCTGGCGGGCAAAACTGAACAGTAACATTATGCGACGGAATTGCAACGGGAATATGATGAAGTGGATCAAGTGCCGGAAAAAGAGAAGGAAGAAATAAAATATATATTCAGGGAATATGGATTAAGCATCACGCACAGGACATAATAGTAAATGAACTTTCGGCAGACAAAGATAAATGGGCTGAATTTATGATGAAATACGAATTGGGATTGAAAAAGCCAAATGAAAATCGCCCCCGTACAAGTGCACTTACTATTGGCATATCCTACATCGTTGGAGGCATTATTCCAATCCTGCCCTATTTTTTTACCGATACGCAAATTGAAGGCTTAAAAATTTCAGCTGTGATAACCATTATTTGCCTTTTTGTATTTGGCTATTTTAAAAGCAAGTTAACAGGACAGCCGGTTTTAAAAGGTGCGATAAAAGTAACCGTTATCGGGGCTCTTACTGCAGCAGCCGCGTTTTTTGCTGCGAAGCTAATAGGAGGATAATTCATCAATCAATATTTAGTGTTTGCAAGAAAACGCTGAAAACTTTTACAGACAATGGATTGTGGAGATTTTTCCTGTAGTTGGTGAAGTGAAGATTCGGATTAGAAAACACTTTAAAACCCTTACCAGCTATTAATAATAGCGTTTTCTTGCAGACACTATTTATTTCATTCAAATTAAAATTTAAAATTATGGGGATTCGAACAGTATTACGAACCAGCCAATGAGTTAAGTGAAAATATATGCGCACTTTCGCAAGGATGATTACTTCGCTGACTGATTGGCTATTTTTTCGGACATATTTATTTTTAGTGTTGTTAATCCAAATGCCTCAAAAATTGCCCCCTAATCTGACCCCTCATCCAACTAAAAATCCTGAAACACAGGTACCAGACTATATTTAAGGATTTCATCAGCGGAGAGTTAGGGATTCGAACATAATTTTAAAAGCCGCACTGTTATTGCGTTCCAATGTTTGGCGATTATTCAACTCCCGAATTACTCACCTTTTATTTGATGATATTTATTACGTTTTGTTTTGGTTGGATGGATATTGACTTTTGTTTATGGTGCTCTTTAAGGGTTTTACCGAGTGGTATTTTAAGGGCACCGAATAGGGCACTTTTACATTGTTCAGATTTGTTGGTATTTGATACAAATCAATTCATGAAATATTATGTCGTGCTTTTGTGCTTTGGCGGGTTCTGCAGGGAACCTATCCTTTTGCTAAGATGCGCTAGCACTTTATGTTTCAGCAATTAATAAATTACAGGACACCGAATAGGACACTTTTATTTTGTTAGATTTTAATTCGGTGTGCATCGATCTTCCTTTATCTATGTTTTGTTTATACTTTAGCCATTGATAACAACACCTTATAACAAACCAAAAATTCGTTTAAACTTTCTTCTCAACCGGCTATTTAACAGAGAGAACCGGGCGATATTTTATTCTGACGCTGAATGCTTGCATTTGCATACACATTCATCTTTAAATTTTATGAAAACTTCAAATCTGACAAGGAAAATCAAACTGGATTGGACTCGAACCAATGACCCTCCCGATTAAAGATCGGGATGCCCTATCCGGCTGAACAAACCAAGGCCTCGATAAATTTTTTACTTTTCATTCTTTTGATGTAATGTTCTCTTTGCCGTGCCTGCAATAATTCTTCAAAGCTTTCTTTATAGACTAATACCCATGGCAACCCGTTTTTTGTAAATTTTTCTTTTCCACGATTATGATCGGCCAGGCGCCTGATAATATCCGTGGTCGAGCCTACATAATATTTATTAAGCTTCGAACCAATTAGCGATTCTTAGTTGCAATGTGGGTTACCCTATGTTATAAGCCAGATCCCTAATTTGTTTGTTTGTTTTTAGCTTTGTTTTATTATGGAAAATATAAAACAACGCATTAAGGAGTTTGATTCCGCCTGTCTTAATCGTTGTTGGTACAAACGAGATCTTACTGGACAGTGTATACTTTTTTAACATGGTTAAAAAAATACAGCCTGCTTCTACTTTAACCATCTACGAAAACCAGCACCATGTATGGCCCCTTGCTGATGTCAGCAGTGAAGCATCGCAAAATTTACTTGCTAAGATGGATGAATTCTTCAACGATTAATGTCTGGCAGCATTCAAAAAGGACTTTAGGACAAACGCCTCCTTATTACCTGGTTCAGCTGTTGGTACAATTACCATAATTTCAACATTGTCTCTGCACAGGCTTGCAAAATGGGGAAAGTTACTGCTGCTTTTAAAGCACTGTAGCTATTTATCTATTGTATAGGGTCCCAAGCCGTATCAATCGCCCCGGCCATTTAAAAATTAAAATAACAACCCTGAAACTGCGGCATTGAAGACTGTTAATACATTCTTATTGCATTGCTCAAGTGATGTCGTATGAGGTGCCGGTGCTATTGTAGCATTTGAAAACTGTCTCAAAA
>JBDSLD010000238.1:0-22572 GCA_039916545.1 Ferruginibacter sp. | reverse complement strand
GTTGCCCTTCCAGGGCAAATTCCAGCAATTATTAGTTTCTACAAAGAGGTTATGCCGCTGGCATAGGTTCGTTATCAAGGTTGCCCTGCTCAAAATAGCTTTGATAAATTAATTGGTATTCCGTTAGAAACTCGCCGGAGTCCTAATATTGCCTGAGTACGATTAAAATTATTATAACAGGTTGCTCTTCCAGTGCAAATTCCAGCCTTATTAATTTCTACAAACAGGTTATGGCGCTGGCATAGGTTCGTTATCAGGGTTGCCCTGCTCAAAATAGCTTTGATAAATTAATGGATATTTCGTTAGAAACTCGCCGGAGGCATAATATGCCTGACTACGATTGAATATTTTTATAACAGGTTGCTCTTCCAGTGCAAATTTCCAGCAATTATTAATTTCCACATACAGGTTATGGCGCTGGCATAGGTTCGTTATCAAGGTTGCCCTGCTCAAAATAGCTTTGATAAATTAATGGGTATTTCGTTAGAAACTCACCGGAGACATAATATTGCCTGAGTACGATTAAAGTCAGTAGCTAATATTATTCACAATGGTGGTATTACACTGATCTCCGCTCTTTGCACGCAACGGCCATTGCCACAGAGTGCCGTAAGGGCCTGTTTCCTGGCATTTTCTTTAGCATTTATTAATATCCGTAGCCAGGAAGATTCTCCCTGGTTGGTATATAAACTGTTAATTAGCTGCGCCTGGAAAAAATTTGTAAAGAAGCCACCCAGGGCAGGGTTGCCTGTTGCCAGCTGGTTTATTTCAGCAGCACTGGAAAAAACCGATATTGGATGACCCGGAAAAAAAAGCGCCTTACAATTATCAATATTTATCTTAATTCCTTCTGTCCCCGGAGATTTTGTCCTCAGCAAATCTTTACCCACCGGCACGGGCGCGCCGATATCATCATTGCAGCAATCGCTTAAGACAATATTTACCCGCGCGCCTTTTTTCAGGATGCGTTTATAAATATCTTCTACACTTAAATTAAGCTTATCAATGTCCTGGTCCGGGTTTGTCCGGAATGATATCCGCGGGTACTTGCTGGTATCATTGGAATACCTGAAACCATGGCCGCTGTAATAAAATACCACGATATCGATTGCTGCGGGTTTGAGCCTGTTGATAGCATTTTCTACCTGGCTCTTGCTAAATTTATTTCCACTTAGATTTTGAACCACGATGGTGATCCCAAGTTGGGCGGCCATTGTGGTAAATGTTTCTGTTACTTTAACCAGGTCCTTTTTAGAAGTGACCCCAATCTTCGGATCTGTAACATTTGCTACCGCTACCAGGAACAGCCTGGTCTTGCGCTCCAGGTTGCTCAGTGCCCTCGTATTTAATGTGTACAGGTAATCATAAAATTGATCCTTTTTATTAAAAAAATGACTGACCAGTTCCTTCTCATTTGTTAATTCACTATAGCTTTTCTGTTGCTGTTTTATCATTTCGGCCGTGCTCCATTTTTCACCGGCTCCTTTATACCCCATACTCACCGGATCATAAAATGCGCCAAGACTATCTCCCTGTTTTTGAAATACAAATGTGGGCATCACAAAACTGGAATCATCGGTTCCCATTACATAATAGGGATCGCCGGAAGGCATTAAATATTTTTTTTCGGGATTGCTGGAATCGCTTACCGGCCCGGATGAGTCGATAAATTTTTGCTCTATTAATTTATCTTCCCCGGATGCTGAATCTAAATAGTGGATGCGGGCAGTAGCGCTGCCATCAGCCTGCAACGTTAAAAATGTGAAGTAATTTACCGGCTGACCGGAATGATTGATTAACTTATTTTCGAAATAAAAGTATGATTGACTGTAGCCGTGAACGCTTACTAATGCAAACAAAAAAAACAATAGCTTTCCGGCCAACCCTTTTTTAAAGGGTTGGCTCGGGGCGGAAGCGCAAAGCTTTTTAATCATAACCGGCTTTATTTTGCCTTCCTGGTTTCAGGGCGGCTTGTAGCAGTTGTATCTATAACCGGCAGCGTATCGGTTATAGCTTTTAGCGTATCGGCGGGAGCTACAGTTGCTGCCTTTGGATCTTCTGTTTTAGGCGCATCATTACTACATCCCAGGAATATAAAGGCTGCCAGCAGGGTAGGTATCATCCATTTAAACGGGCGATATTTTTTAACAATTTGTTGCATAACTTCATATAATGATTAGCATTAAAGATAAATTTTATTTTAATCAATTTGATTTTATCTTGAACTCATATTTGAAAAATGGCGCCTGTATATAAAATTGTCAACATCTATTTTCGGAATTATTGAATTCAGCGCGGGAAGCCTGGTTAAGTTTTTTTAGCGGTTTATAATATCTTTCATAAATAACTGTTTATTTTCCTTTACTAAATGAGGTCATTTTTACGAAAATTTTTATTCGCCGGTGTCATCGGATTGGCTTTCTATTTCACATCGGAAGCACAACCCGGCACTCCGCATCAATTGATTGAAAGACTCAGGCAATTGGAAAAAAATAACAATTACCTGTCGGACACTGCTTACGCAGGCGCATTAAATGAGCTGGCTTTTATTTATGCTGATAGCTACCCGGATAGCGCCATCCTCCTGCTTAAAGGACACGCTGAGCGCTGCAAGTCAATTGGGTTCAGGAAGGGCGAGACTGACGCTTACACGATCTTAGGCAATGCATTTCAGACAAAAGGCGATTTCAAGAAATCGATGGATTATTATGAGCAGTCTTACCAACTCGCCCAAAAAATAGATTATCAAACCGCCCTGCCCGGCATCCTTAATAATATTGGATTGATATACCTGAACCAGGGAAATTACCCGATGGCATTAAATAAATTTTATGAAGCATTGAAAGCTGCTGAATCCATTAAAAATAATTTTGTTATCGGCACTACTTTGAACAACATCGCCACCATCCATTTTTATCAGAACAAAATGAGGGAGGCAGAAGAAGACTACCAAAAGATGCTGAAGATCGCGGAAGGGATGTCGGATACGGTTGGCGTTATTATGGCCTATAATAATATTGGCGAAGTAAACCTGGAACAGGACAGCGCCATAAAAGCATTGCATAATTTAAACACTGCTTTTAACCTCGCAACCGTTGCCAAAAATCCTGAGATGCTGGTGGCCAGTACAAAAAACCTGGGTTATGTATATTACAAATTAGACAGCCTGCCCAAAGCGGTAGGCTATTTTGAAACTGCCATTGGGTTATCCAGGCAACAGGGAAATGCGATGTCAACCAGCAAGGCGTTGATTGGTTTGGCCAAGACACAAAACAAAATGGGAATGCAAAAAGAAGCGCTTTCCAATGGTTTGGAAGGAGCTAAACTGGCAGAAGAAATGGGGCAAACGCAGTTACTCCGTGATGCCAGTGAAATAGTGGCAACAGTTTATGAAGCGTTGGGCGATGATAAGTCAGCCTTAAAATATTTCAGGATATTTAAAGCTTCTTCCGACAGTATCAATAATTCTGAAAGCGAACGTGCGGCTGCCACTTATAAAGCAGAGTATGAGTTCTCAAAAAAAGAACTTGAATTTAAACGTAAGGATATGCAACAACGCTGGCTGATATTTTCAGCCCTTGCCGCGTTATTTTCCCTGTCGGTAATCATATGGATGATCAATAGAAACAGGAAACAACTCAACATCGCCAATAAAACGCTGCTGCATAAAAACCTGCTGATCGAAACTGAGAAATCAAAAGCAGAGGAAGCACTCAACCAATTAAAAGCAGCTCAATCGCAGCTCATTCAATCAGAAAAAATGGCGTCCCTGGGAGAACTTACTGCGGGCATCGCACATGAGATACAAAACCCGTTAAACTTCGTCAATAACTTTTCCGAATTGAATAAAGAGTTACTGGAAGAAATGAAAGAGGAGATCGGCAACGGCAACTTTGAAGAAGTGAAAGCCATCGCCAATGATGTGACGGGCAATGAAGAAAAAATAAACTACCATGGCAAACGTGCTGATGCCATTGTGAAAGGAATGTTGCAGCATAGCCGAAGTAATAGTGGCATAAAAGAGCTTACCGATATCAATGCATTGGCTGATGAATACCTTCGCCTTTCCTACCATGGTTTTCGGAGCAAGGACAAATCATTTAACGCAGCCATGCAAATTGATCTTGATCAGCGTATTGGGCAAGTACAAATTATTTCCCAGGATATCGGAAGGGTGTTGCTCAATTTATATAACAATGCTTTTTATTCGGTGAATGAAAAAAAGAAAGTAAATGGCGAAGGTTATGAACCGGCAGTTATCGTTAGTACAAAAAAAATCGGTGATAAAATTTCTATTCGCGTAAAAGATAATGGTGGTGGCATTCCGGAGAGAATAGTTGAGAAAATATTTCAACCTTTCTTCACTACCAAACCAACAGGGCAGGGAACAGGGCTGGGACTGTCATTGAGCTATGACATTGTAACCAAAGGGCACAACGGGGAATTGAAAGTGGAAACAAGGGAAGGTGAAGGAAGTGAATTTGTAATTGTATTACCAATATAAACAGCTTGTCCTATCTTTAAAATCTGAAGGAAGCTCCCTAATTGAAGCTGCCTCTTTGTAGCAATATTGGTTATGAGTATTGCGTGCCTTAAGTACACCTTGTAATCATCTTGGATAGCATCACTCCGTTAAAGCGGAGATAGCTCCCCGGCGTTTTACTACAAGAAATAACTCCAACAGCTTTTCAAAATGGCGGGACGCTGATCGTCAATTTCCAGGAATCACCAGTCGAAAAACCTGCGATGAAAAGAATATTTAAGCGACTAACCTGTTATCAATGCAAATTTTTCTACCAAATAAATTGGTCATCTGCAAATTCTTTGCCCGGCGTAAAATCATTATTGGTTCCAAAATAGATCTCTGATTCATGATACGCTAATATCGCCCAGGTCAGGCTTTGATCAAATATGGTCAAGTCGCCCGAATAATAAAAGTGGTCAAAATATTTTATAAAAAGCTTCCAAGGTACGATCATGGCTTCAGTTGGCTGCCATGAAAGAAAGACCTCTTTTTCAAATGGAAATCCGCGGTGATAAAGCCATTTTTTTATTTTACCCTCTTCATGAAAATCAATTTTGGCTTTGTCAATAGTCTTGAAAAAATCCTTTTTAAACGGAGTGTCATCGTAAAGCCTGGAATTCGAAATGTAGTCCCATAAAAATTCAGCGGCCATTTTATCTAATGGTTTAAGCTGGTCCAAATGTATTTCAGGAATGGTGCCTGTGAACCGCCGGTTCAAACCAAAGTCTTTCATTGGTATGATATGCCCGTGAATATTTCCAAAATCAACTATCATAATACTTACATCAATAAATTTTAGCTAATCCAATACATTTAATTGCGGGTCAAATATCTGAACTATTCCTGGTCGGTTGTAGGTTTATCCGGTAAATGAATAAATAAATTGTCTGCATCAAAGGATCTGTGAGAATTGTTTACGCCGGCACGGCATCTGCCTCGGGCAAAAAGATTTTCTGGCAACAATCAAACAAGTGGACTTGTAAAGCCGTTATTGCAGTTCATCAGCAAATGGGCCTGTCATAGGAACATGATTGTTTCATATCAATGATAATTATTCGTTAAAAACCAAATTGCTTCAGAATCGCGTGTGAGATTTGCGCTTTAAATAAAATAATCAAATGAGAATAGTAAGTTTAGTGGTATTATATTTTTTATTGGCACCAGTTGTGAATGGGCAAAAAGCGACTACAGGCAATACGATCACCGGATCAGTTACCGATTCCCTTCATAAAACTGCCCTCGAGTATGCCACTATAACATTGACCGCAAAAGGCAGCAAAAAACCACTTAACGGAACTGTAACGGATAAGAATGGTAGCTATATGTTAAATGAAATACCAGATGGTGTTTACGAATTGGCCTTCGAATTCATCGGTTATACCTCCCAAACTATCAGCGAGGTGGCACTGAGTAAAAATTCAACTGTTATTAAAAATTTATCGTTGCTTCCGCAAAAAGGAAGCCTGGAAGGAGTTACGGTCGTTGCAACTCAAAAATTAGTGGAAAATAAGATTGATAAAATGGTGTTCAATGCGGAGAAAGATATCACTTCGCAAAGCGGTGTTGCAACGGATGTACTTAAAAAGGTACCGCAGGTATCGGTAGATGCGGATGGAAATGTACAACTTGCAGGCAGCGGTGGTGTACGATTTTTGATTAATGGAAAGCCATCCACCGCTTTCGGAAGTAATATTGCCGACGTGTTACAATCAATACCCGCCAGCCAGATCAAAAGTATCGAGGTAATTACCAACCCGGGCGCCAAATATGATGCGCAAGGGTTGGGAGGAATTATTAATATTATCCTTAAAACAAGTAATGCAAAAGGATACAATGGCAACCTTTCCCTGACTACAGGAACCCTGATGGAAAATGGATCTTTTAACGTTAATGTCCGCAATAACAATTTTGGTATCAATGCCTTTCTTAGTGGCAACGCAAGACTGCCCTCGTCAACGCTGACATCAAGTGAACGGCTTACACGTGATAGTAATCGTGTCAGTTCTTTGCAGCAGGAAGGGTCAGGCAGGTTTAACAGGCATGGCGCACAAACAGGGATGGGCTTCGACTGGACATATAAAAAGTTCAATAGTTTTACAGGCAATATCGGGTATAATATTTTTGGGTTCAGTGGAAGAGGTGCTACCAGCCAGGTGTTGCAGGATGACAAGACAATCAATTCACCTACCATACTTTCTTTCATAAACACCAAAAGCAAGTTCACCTACAAGGGTACGGATGCAGCATTGAATTACAAAAGGACATTTGCCAACGAGGATCAGCAACTTGACATTGGCGTAAACGCAAGTTTTGGAAACGACGACGGAAGCATCAGTAACCAGCAATTTTTGTTACCGAAAGACTCTTTATTTTACGGTACACAAAGTATCAATCCCGGCAAAACAAGCGAAACAGAAGTGAACATTGATTATACGCAGCCCCTGAAAAAAGATATTATATTGGGCATAGGCGCTAAAGGTTCTTTTGATAACATTACCAGCACATCGGATGTGTTGCGCTACAACCCGGCATCAAAACTATTTTTGCCCGATGCATCTTTGGCCAATGACCTTGTTTACAAACAAAATGTGTATGCTCTTTATACAGAATTAAGCCTTCCTGTAAGCAACTGGTTTACGGCAAAAATCGGTGGCCGCTATGAACGCACCATTATAAACAGCTATTATGCCAATGCGCAACAACAGGTGGAAGTGCCCGCCTACAATACATTTGTGCCCTCTGTCTACTTATCAAAAAAGCTGGATGACAATCAAACAATAAAACTGAGCTATAGCAAAAGGATCGAACGCCCCGATTATGAAGCACTGAATCCATTTGTAAATACGAATGATCCCAAAAACCTGAGTGCCGGTAACCCTAACCTGCGCCCGGAATCAGGATACCGGTATGAGCTGGGTTACAACCGGGACTTTGGTAAAACCGGGTCCATTATGATCAACTTTTTTTATAGAGTTAATGAGAACGACATTCAGCCCTATATTATTTATTACCCGTTTTACAAGGTAGGCGACTCTATTTATTCCAACGTTTCTGTAAACACCCGGCAGAATATCGGAAGGGAAAAAAACCTGGGTGTTAATTTGTTTGGCGACCTGCACCTTAATACCAAGTTGACCATTCGTACCAATGTATTCCTGTTTCACCGGCATACTATAAATCAACTGGATGCAGGATACGATTACAATAGTTTCAACTATCGTTTCAACATGAACGCCGGCTACCAGTTTACCAATAGTTTGGTAGGTGAATTTTTTGGCAATTTTAATTCTGCCAGGCATGAAGCGCAAGGTGCTTATCCTTCCTTTACCAGTTACAGCTTCGCTGTTCGCAAACAATTCTGGAAAAAGAAAGGAAGCGTTGCCTTAAATGCGAACAACTTTTTAAATAAATATGTAAACCAGCGGACAGAATTAGCCGGGCCGGATTTTGCTGTCAACAGCGTGCGCCAGATACCTTTCAGGTCTGTCAGCCTGAACTTTTCCTGGAAATTTGGCAAGCTTGAATTTAAAAAAGATAAGCCGGATACTGAGCCGGGTAATGCCCCGGCAATAGAATAAAAATTGGTGTAGTACAAAGAAATCTCATCTAACAACTACTTCCATACCTTCTTTCGCAAACGTGCAATTGGGAAATTCTTTTTTACATTTTTCCTCCATGTTTTCAAGAAAATCGTCATCGTGATCAGGATCGTGGTGGGTAATAATAAGTTTTTTTACGTTGGCACGTTTAGCTACTTCTATGGCCTGGTTGCAGGTGCTGTGGCCCCAACCTTTATATTTTAGGTATTCGGTTTCTGTGTATTGCCCGTCATGAATTAACAGGTCGGCATTTTCTGCAAATTTGATAATATTTTCGTCGACCCCGTTTATATGCTCTATATCGGTACAGATAACTATTACGCCTGACTCATCTTCTATTCGTAACCCATAAGATCCACCGGGAAATATATGTTGCTGTGCAATGGCCGTCACCCTGGCACCGTAAAATGTTTGGGTATCGCCAAAACTTAAAAAATCAAATTGAGCCCCCATGGAATCCAGTTGTACCGGAAAGTATTCTGACTGCATCTGGGTAGCGAATATTTCTTTTATGTTTTTCATTTTTCTCTCCTTGCCCATCACGAGTATTCCAATTTTTTGTTGCTTATTATAAGCAGGCGCGAAAAAAGGAAAACCTTGTATGTGGTCAGCGTGAAAATGAGTAAATAAAATATTAATTATTTCCTGTTTAAACTGGTCGGTTAATAGTTCTTTGCCTAATTTCCGGATGCCGGTACCTGCATCGATTATTGCTACCCGGTTTGCTTTTTCCCTGGTAATTAAAAGGCAGGTGGTGTTACCGCCATAGCGTTGGTATTCCGGTCCGCAGGTAGGAAGTGATCCGCGTACACCATAAAATTTAACCTTCATTTATTGGAATTTGATGGTTTAAATGTAAGGTAACAATTGTTAAATAATCAAATGAAAAATTTAACATTGCGGAATAATCTGCAGGTACTCCAAATTTCGATTAGTGCGTTGAATAATCACCTTATTCGCCAAAAATATTGCGGCATTATGGTATGCGATAAAAAGAGTCCCAGGGTTGAGTGACTAAATAATAAATCAAAGTTTTTTTTCACCCGTTACTTTTCAAATAATATTGTTTTTCTTTTTGTCCAACTTTTCTATCGCGTAACCAAGCATTACTTTCGGCATTGAATGAGCATATTTATCTAAAAATTCAATCAAAGCCAGCTTATCTCTTTTTCCTGCCTCCCTGATCCAGCTTCCAACTGCTTTTGGATAAGATCGTGGGAATCATTTACTAATATTTCGGCAATATGAAAAGTGTCCGATAAATCATTTTGCCGGATAAAGAAATAAGTGCTTACGATTGCGGTCCGGCGTTCCCAAACATTCCGAGACCTTGCAAGTTTATATAAAATTTTCCTGGACTTATCGAACAGGTAACCACCAACAACATACGGTGCGCTTCTGTCAACCAGGTCCCAATTATTTATTTTGTCATGACGCCGGAGGTAAAGATCAAAGAGTTCTTTTTTTCTTGCCCCGGTTGTTTTTTTGCTCCTCGCCTGGAAATCCATGATACTCGCTGCACCCATCCTTGCTTCGTAATATTCGCTTTGAATCAATATTTCAATTTCATTTAAAGGCATATCAATGAAATGTTTCGCTAAATCAAAAATGACACCCATTCGTACCGCTAAAAATTTATTTGCCGGATCCTCCTTATTACTGAAAAATCGCTGAACGTTTTTAAGTTCAGCGATTGATTTCAATAAGGAAAGTTGTGATAGGAATATTTTAGCAGTCAATCCATTTTTGTCAGGCATCAAGTAGTGTTTTAATATCAAATTTTGACATCTTCATAAATGCCTGGATCACACGGGGAGCCTTTTCCCGATCGGCCATTAGTTTGTTCAAAACTGTTGGTACAACCTGCCAGGAAAAGCCAAATTTATCATTCAGCCAGCCGCACTGGTCATACCTGCCACCTTCACCGAGTTTTTCCCAGTAGTAATCGATCTCTTCCTGGGTCTCGCATTGTATTACGTAGGAGGTGGCTGGTGTGGGTTTGTATTTTGGCCCGCCATTCAGCGCCATAAACTTACTTCCATTTAATTCAAATGTTACCACAATCGGGTTCTCTGCTGTAATGACTGAGTTTTTAAAAATAGAGCAGTAGAAGTCTGCTGCAGCTTTGGCCTGGCCGTCAAACCATAAACAGGGATACAATTGATTTGTCATTTTTTTTGCTTTTTGATGAATAGATTAGGCAAAAATAGGTTTACCGGATATGTTCGCATAGAATGAAACCGACAATTTAGTTATGGTTGCGCGCCAAAATTTAGATAATCTGTAGGTAACAAATTGGTAAATTCTTTAAAGGAGCGAACATAATGGCTTTGGTCTGCATGCCCGTTTTGAAAAGCGATACCTGATAATTTTTGATAATGGCGATTGTTCAATTGCTGAAATGCCGCATTGAATTGACAAATCCGCCTGTAAAGGTTTGGTGCAATACCAATATTTTTTTCAAACTTTCTTTGAAAGGTTCTTTCAGTAAGATGCAATTCTTTTTTATCCCTCCCTGAGGGCGAAAGGCAAGGTAACAAGCTAATCGCTACCTGCTGTCCGTTACTTGCAATTAATTATAACTTAAGATCCAGGGTGGGCTAATACAGGTTAAAGGTAGCAATATTTATAATAACTACTAAATTATTTAGTAATATTGCTAAATAATTGTGCATCTTGTTTGATGATAAATAATTGAATTACCAATGGCCACAACAAAAGCGGATATAATAAACCAATTGCGGAAGGAGATCTTTCCTTTGCAGGGATTAAAATATATTCCTGCTCCTTCCTCAATAAGTACAGGGCTGGGGCCAATAGAGAAAGCATTTCCGAACGGCTGTTTTCCGACAGGAGCCATACATGAATTTTTGAGTGGTGAACCATCCGGGGCCGCAGCCACCGGTGGTTTTGTTGCGGGGTTGCTTGCTCCGTTAATGCAATGTAACGGGGCATCTGTATGGATCAGCTCCTCCCGGAAGATTTTTCCAACGGCACTGAAATTTTTTGGGTTAGCGCCTGACCGTATCATTTTCGTGGATGTTGAAAATGAAAAGGATGCGCTTTGGGCCATGGAAGAAGCATTGAAGTGCAATGGGCTCGCTGCAGTTGTTGGCGAGATGCAGGAAATGAGTTTTACTGCATCAAGACGGCTTCAGTTAGTGGTAGAGCAAAGCGGCGTAACGGGTTTTATCCTGCGCCACCAGCCGCGTAATATCAATACCACGGCCTGCGTCAGCCGCTGGAAGATCAGTTCATTGGCCAGTGTCATGGAAGATGATCTGCCAGGTGTAGGTTTTCCCCGCTGGAAAGTTGAACTGGTAAAGATCAGGAATGGCAAAACAGGTATGTGGCAGGTAGAATATTATGGCGGCAGGTTCCATATTTCCACACCGGCTGCTTCGATCTTACTGGAGTTAAAACGTAAAACCGGGTAATATGATCAAAAGATTTGTTGCTGTCTGGTTCCGGCACCTCAATACCGACTGGATGACCCGTCGCCAGCCTGGTCTTAAAGGAAAGCCTTTTATTTTGGCGGCGCCTGATCATGGAAAAATGATCATTACAGCGGCAAGTCCTTTTGCACAGGTGCAGGGTGTAAATATTGGGATGGCCGTGGCAGATGCGAGAGCCATCATTCCGTCCCTGCAGGTTTTTGATGATGAGCCGGAGCGCCCGGCTATTTTATTAAAAGCCATTGCCGAATGGTGTATCCGTTATACACCATTGGCTGCGATCGATCTGCCGGACGGGCTCATCCTTGATGTTACCGGCTGCGTACATCTTTGGGGCGGCGAACAACCCTATCTTGATCATATAATTGCCAGGTTGAATGGTTTTGGTTACGAGGTAAAAGCAGCTATGGCTGATACAGTCGGTGCCGCCTGGGCCATTGCCCGTTTCGGCCAGGGAAATTTTATCATCGATAGCGGCGGACAAACTACAGCAATGCTCTCTTTGCCAGCTACTGCCCTCCGTCTCGGGCCTGGCGTATTGGAACTATTGCAAAAACTTGGTCTCCGCCAGGTTAAAAATATTATTGGCCTGCCACGTGCCGCATTGGGCCGGCGTTTTGGAAAGGAGCTTATTACCAGGCTGGACCAGGCCATGGGCCATGAAGAAGAAATAACATCACCCGTTCAGCCGGTTGAAATATACCAGGAAAGATTACCCTGCCTCGAACCAATCGTCACCGCTACCGGTATCCAGGTTGCGCTGCAACGATTATTGGAAAAATTGTGTGCAAGCTTGCAGCAAGTACAGAAAGGGCTTCGCCGGGCTGTTTTTAAATGTTACCGGGCGGATGGCAAAATAGAGAAGATAAGCATCGGCACGCACCGTGCATCATACAATGAAGCGCATCTTTTTAAACTCCTCGAATTGCATATACCTTCAATTGAGCCAGCATCAGGTATCGAATTATTTACACTGGATGCATTACAAATTGAGGATGTATCACCCTTGCAGGAAAAAATTTGGGAAGGAACCGGCGGTTTGCAGGATACCGGCTTAGCTGAATTAATGGATCGGCTGGCAAATAAAATAGGCGCCGGTAATATTCACCGGTATCTTCCGGATGAACATTACTGGCCGGAGCGATCCATTAAAACTGCATTGTCTCTTTGTGAACCATTACCAATTGCCTGGCAGGCAAACAAACTCAGGCCAATACAGCTTTTAACACCTCCCGAGCCAATAGAGGTAACGGCGCTCGTTCCTGATTATCCACCCATGCTGTTTCGCTATAATGGCACATTGTATAAGATCAAAAAAGCAGACGGTCCGGAACGCATTGAAAGGGAGTGGTGGCTGAAGGATGGTCCGCACCGCGATTACTACCGGGTAGAGGATGAAGAGGGCCGGCGGTATTGGTTGTTTAAGTCAGGGCATTATACAGAAGATAAAACTTATCGATGGTTCATCCATGGTTTTTTTGCATGATTAATACAGTTGAATATGACTTACACTGAATTACAGGTAACCACTAATTTCAGTTTTTTGGAAGGCGCCTCGCACCCGGATGAAATGGTAGAGCAGGCAGCAGCTTATGGTTACAAGGAAATAGCGATCACGGACCGTAACAGTTTTGCTGGAATTGTTCGCGCCCATGTGGCCGCCAGAACGAACGGAATACGCCTCATTCCAGGTTGCCGTCTTGATTTGCTGGATGGACCGGGCCTGTTTGCTTATCCTACTAACAAAGAGGCCTACACGCAACTTTCTGCTTTGCTGACGGAAGGAAACCTTCGGGCAGAAAAGGGATCCTGTCATTTATATAAGACAGATGTTTACCGGTACGCAAAAGGAGTGAAATTTATTATGGTACCGCCTTCGGATTTGAATGAGCGGTTTGGTTTTGATCCATCTTTTGAAAGGGACGTCCAGGAATACAGCAGGGCTTTCGGCGCTGATCTTTATATTGCTGCCTGCCGTTCTTACCAGGGCGAAGATGCGAAATATCTTCACCGCCTGTCGCAGTTGTCAGCGCAGCTGGGTGTTCCCCTGGTGGCAACCAATAACGTACATTATCACCACCCAGGTCGCCGTCAATTGCAGGACATTTTAACCTGTATCCGCGAAAAATGCACGATCCATACCGCAGGTTTCCTGCTTAATCAAAATGCGGAGCGGCATTTAAAATCAATAGACGAAATGCACCGGTTGTTTCGCCATTATCCCGAAGCGATCCGCCATACCAGCGAAATTGCAAAAGCCTGCCAGTTTTCTCTTGATTCACTAAAATACGAGTATCCGCAGGAGATTACCAGTGATGGCAGAACCGCACAGGAAGAGCTGGCTATCCAGGTAATGAAAGGTGCGGAAGAGCGGTTTCCCGATGGCATTTCCAAAAAGACCCATGCAGATATTCAGCATGAGCTTAAATTTATCAAAGACATGAATTATGCCGCTTATTTTCTCACCGTTTATGATATTGTGCGTTTTGCAAGGAAGCAAAATATCCTTTGCCAGGGACGGGGATCGGCTGCTAATTCCACTGTTTGTTATTGCCTCGCGATCACTTCTGTTGACCCTACCAAAATTGATTTGCTCTTCGAACGTTTTATCTCTTCCGCCCGCAATGAACCACCGGATATTGACGTGGATTTTGAGCATGAGCGACGCGAGGAAGTGATCCAGTACATCTATCAAAAGTATGGAAGGGATAGAGCAGGTATCGTTGCAACCGTAACACAGGAACGCCATAAAGGCGCTATCCGGGATGTGGGAAAAGCCATGGGACTTAGTGTCGATACGATCAACCGTTTATCGGATGCTACCTGGGAATTTACGCCCGAATGGTTTGAAGGAAAGCATGTGCAGGAACAGGGATTGAATCCGAATGACCAGCACCTGAAAAAGGTGCTTCAACTTACTGAGCAACTGGTTGGGTTTCCCCGGCAACTCGGGCAGCATACCGGTGGATTCGTAATTACACAAGGCAAGTTATCTGATCTGTGCCCGGTTATGAACGCACGCATGGTGAACAGGACTTGTATTGAATGGAACAAGGA
The DNA here is from genome assembly GCA_039916545.1 of Ferruginibacter sp. Taxonomy (GTDB): domain Bacteria; phylum Bacteroidota; class Bacteroidia; order Chitinophagales; family Chitinophagaceae; genus Ferruginibacter. The sequence continues at coordinate 7,936 of JBDSLD010000238.1, read as the reverse complement.
TGATATAGATGCGATCGGTTTCTTAAAAATAGATGTACTTGCTTTAGGGATGCTCACTTGTATCCGCAAGGCTTTTGATCTTGCCAAAGAACATTACGGACTTGACCTGACCCTGGCGAATATCCCGCAGGAGGATAAAAAAGTTTATGACATGATTAGTCGTGCTGATACGATCGGGGTTTTCCAGATCGAAAGTCGTGCGCAGCAATCAATGTTGCCCAGGTTAAGGCCCGATTGCTTTTACGACCTCGTGATAGAAGTGGCCATCGTTCGTCCCGGCCCTATACAGGGAGATATGGTGCATCCTTATTTGCGGCGGCGAAACAATGAAGAAAAAGTTGAATATCCATCAAAAGACCTGGAGGAAATTTTAAAGAGAACCTTGGGTGTTCCGCTTTTCCAGGAGCAGGCGATGAAGATCGCCATCGTAGCGGCAGGTTTTACGCCGGCCGAAGCCGATGAGCTTCGCCGCAGCATGGCCACTTTTAAGGTGAAGGGGCTCGTTACCAAATTCGAACACAAACTGGTTGCGGGCATGACCAAAAATGGCTACACAAAGGAATATGCCCAACGTGTTTTTAAGCAGCTGGAAGGTTTTGGCAGTTACGGTTTCCCTGAGAGCCATGCCGCCAGTTTTGCTTTGCTGGTATATGTTTCTTCCTGGATCAAATGTCATTACCCTGATGTATTTGCCTGTGCATTGCTCAATAGTATGCCGATGGGTTTTTATCAGCCTGCCCAGATCATTATCGATGCAAAAAAACATATGGTTGAAGTAAGACCGGTTGATGTCAATCACTCTGTTTGGGATAATAAACTGGAAGAACCAGCAGGTGATTACCGGGCGCTCCGCCTTGGCTTTCGGCAAGTAAAAGGGCTGCGCCAGGACGACATGAATATATTGGTAACGGGTAGAAAGCAACCATATTCGGGCATAAATGCTTTGCGCGATGCCGGGCTTTCCCAGGCTGCGCTGGAAAAATTGGCCGATGCTGACGCCTTCCGGTCATTGGGCCCCGACCGGCGCCAGGCATTGTGGCAAATATCAAACCGCCAGGACCACCCCAACGGGTTATTTCTTGGTCAGCCAGGCGATGAGTATTTTGAACAGGAAGTCTTATTACCCAAAATGACCGAATCAGAACAGGTAGTTCATGATTATGCTGCCACTTCATTGTCTTTAAAAGCTCATCCGGTAAGTTTTGTGAGGGAGAAATTGCAACAGGTACATATTGTATCAACCAACGAATTGAAGACCTTATGCGATGGAGCCCTGGTAAAAGTAGCCGGCCTCGTACTGGTGCGCCAGCGGCCGGGAACTGCCAAGGGCGTTTGTTTTATAACTATAGAAGATGAGACCGGGTTTGCTAACCTGGTAGTTTTTCAAAACCTGTTCGATAAATACCGGAAAGAGATCCTGCAGTCCAGGCTGCTGATGGTGGAAGGAAAGTTGCAGGTAGAAGGCGAAGTGATCCATGTAATAGTGCAAAGTTGTTATGATCTTTCCAAATGGCTGCGCCGTCTTACCGATGCTCAAAATGATAACCTGCCTTTGCTGACATTGTCAAGAGGGGACGAAAAAACTTTACCCAGTCCACCGGGCCCGCATAAGAAAACTGCCGCTCAGCGTACTGAACCGAAAAATGTTTTTCCGGGAGGGAGAAATTTTAAATGATGGGTGATGATTTCATTTCATAAACTTTTTAAAGCAACATTACTTAATAAGTCAAAGCCTAAAAGAAGACATTGCTATGAAATGAATGTCACCGCGGCTTCTCAGACGTCCCAGGCGGCTCTCGGCCGGAATGCACAATGATTTACCTGGGGCCTGACTCGCCGTAAATTGTGCTTTATAGCCACCTACTGTTTTTGATCAAATATAATATTGGCAGAGATTTGCCTGGGGCATATTGAAAGGCATTAGGGGAGAACGAAATTTTAATGATGCATAATGTTTCTCTTTTCTGGTGTTGTGTATGCATTGCAGCTTCTCAGCACGCCCCAGGCGAGTCTCAGCCGGCACGCACTTTAATTTTATCAGGCTATTTCAGGCTGGACTCGCCGTTAGCAATTACACTGTAAAGTTTAGTGCTTTATTGAAGAATCTCTTTTCATAATTAACGTAATGTCTTTGCCCCAGCTAAAGCTCGTTGCGAGACATTGCTGTGAAGGATTTCAACTATAATATAGGCAGAGGCGCACTTGTGATAGCCAACGATCCCGAATGAAAATATAAATGTTTTTTTATGCCAGCGGCATAACCTGTTTGTAGTTTCCATAGAAAGAGGGAATTTGCTCCGGCGGAGCAACCTGTTTGTAATTGGACCACAGCGAATGTTGACTAAAAAAAATCAAAGCTCTTTTCAACAGCACGGTTGAATGTTCTATAACTTATAGAGCAGGCTGTGAAAACCCCGCTGGGACAAACTTGTGATCGTACACGATCAGTAAGGTATTTCAGGTTGTCACATCAGGAAAACTTTAAAAAAAACTTATCTTATTTACACAATTCCTTCAACATTCCCTTAAATATCAGCCCATGAAAAGGTAGCACTGCATACCAATATAGCCTGCCACTTATGCCCAGTGGCCTGAAAGTAGCCACCTGCTCCAGCTCCATTTTTTCATTGATACAGAATTCGAGCCAGGCCTCGCCCGGCAGTTTCATTTCGGCGTACAGCAGTAACCTTTTATCTTCTTTGCTTGCCACGAGCACCCTCCAAAAATCAAGCGATTCACCCGCATACAATTGAGTAGGACTGCGTCTGCCGCGTCTAAGTCCGACCCCGCCTACGATCTTGTCTAAAAATCCCCGGGTGATCCAAAGCCAGCGTCCATAATACCAGCCAGTCGTTCCACCAATCCGCCAGATCCTGTCCAGGGTCTGTTGCACATCATTTACTTTTAATTTTCGCTGGTCCTTAAAAGTTCCCTCGGTAGGAACCTGTAAATGAGCCGTTACCCCTTTGTATAAAATAGTACTGGTGAGTGCGTCTTTCCAACTCGACAATACCTGGTCATTTTCTATTTTTACAAAGGCCAGGTCTATTGCCTTAACATAAGGCGTAGGAATTATTTTCAGGCGTTCACCAAGATCATTTGGTTTGCCTATCACTTCTACTTTCATACTATCCACCAAATTTTTAGCAAGCGTAAAACTTGTTGAAGTAACGAAATAAAGCCAATACGCAGATATCCTCGGAGTGAGCACAGGGAGTACGATTATTTTTCTTTTCAGGTGCCGGGCCGCTGCAAATTTCAACAACAATTCCTTGTAAGTAAATATTTCACCGCTGCTGATATCAAAGCTTTTATTCATCGCTTCCGGTAAACCGATCACACCTTTTAAATATTCTACCACATCACGGATTGCAATGGGTTGCGTTTTTGTATTCAGCCACCTTGGGGTGATCATTACGGGCAGCTTTTCAACAAGGTCGCGGATGATCTCAAAGGAAGCACTTCCGGAACCTACGATGATCCCTGCACGTAAAGCGGTAAAGCCGTATTTACCGGCAGCTAAAATATCTTCCACCGCTTTGCGGGATGCCAGGTGCTTGGATAAATGGGTTTGATTTACCATGCCGGTGAGATAGATAACCTGTTTTACCGAAATGGCTTCCATAGCAGTTTTAAAATGTTGCGCCGAGATCGCCTCCATCTTTTCAAAATCACCGGAGGAAGTACTCATGGAATGGATAAGATAATACGCCACATCAATATCCAGGGGTATATTTTTTAGTGTCTCTTCTTTTAAAAAATCAACTTCTACGGATTCGATGTGTACATTTTTAAACCTGCTCAGATCAAACCGGTTTTTATCCCTGACGCAGCAGACCACCTGGTGACCATCAGCGAGTAAAACAGGGAGAAGGCGCTGAGCGATATAGCCCGTTGCGCCAGTCAGTAGAATTTTCAAAATTATTTATTTGTATTGTTTAGACAGGTAACCCAAAGGCGAAATATAAGTAACACTTGCTGCGATTGAGTAAACAGGTTAATCAACTATTTAAACCTTAACAGCTTTTTATACCTATTGTTCAACAAGTAACCTGGAATCATAAAGGGAAGTGACGGAAGTAATTACTACTAATTTTTTATGGAGCTTAACATGGCAGCGTATTGCCGGATTCATTTAAAATCAAAATAAAGATATATATTTATTACGTTTAGATAACATTGCAGCTATTATCGTCCCCCTGTAAATATTATCCATTTTTTTTATCATTAAAATATCATCATGACAAATGTAGATTTAGTTAAACAGGTGTATTCAAATTTCGCTACCGGTAATGTGGAAGGAGCAATAGCATTATTCGATCCCGCAATTGAATGGCGCGAATGTGAAGGCGCTCCATTCGTATCAGGCGATGGTATTTTTATCGGGCCGGACGCAGTTGTTGCAAATGTATTTATGAAAATTCCGGAATTCTTTGATGGATTTAACATCGTGGTAAGTGAAGTTTTTGGGGCAGGTGATAAAGTGGCAATGGCAGGGTATTACCAGGGTACAAACAAGGCTACGGGTAATTCCGTGAAGGCCAACGCTGCACATATCTGGACAGTTAAAAATGGGAAACTTAGCCATTTCTTCCAGGCTGTCGATTATGCAACAATGGCCGGTTAATATATTTTTTAAGCCCTTGATTTGTCTCCTTTTGCGCAAACTCTTTGCCTGCTTGCTACACCTTACTGTTTAACATGCTGATAGTTTTATGACTTGTAATTAAATAACCGGCGATGAACTTCACGCTAATTATTTTTATCATCATTATTCGTTTTCCCGTGACAGTTCTACCTGTTTCAATTTTCTGTTGTCAAAACAAATTTAAGTAGCACAAATAGCCACGTTAACAAAAAGCTGGTTAACTTTGTGTTTTCAATGAAGAAAATTGCTATCATATTATTCTTTTGCGTTCAACTATTGCTTTTCTCGCAGTTGCAGGTTAGTGCGCAATGCTCGCTTTGTACCAAAACCGCGCAGCAGATGGGCGAAAAACCTGCCCAGGGTTTAAACAGCGGTATCCTTTATTTAATGATCATGCCTTTCGCCATTGTAGGCTTTATCGGTTTCCGCTGGTGGAAAAATAACAAGGAAGTCGAGGAGCAGCAATAAAAGCCCGTCTTTATTTTCCCCTGATGATTTCCTGAATTATCCTTTCTTTATCTTGTGTGTATAATTTTTTTACACATGAAATACCTCCTTTTCTCCATATTATTTTTTTCTTTTTTTGTATCCGGTCAAAATTTACCTACGATAGCGGACAAGACAAAGGGCATGAAAAAACAGGAAGGCTTTCTCAATTATTATTGGGAAGAAGCTACTGGTAAAATATGGCTGGAGATCAGCAAATCCAGCCAGGAAATTCTATACCAGCAATCGCTGCCTGCCGGCCTGGGTTCCAATGATATCGGCCTGGACCGGGGACTGCCCGGAGATACCAGGATCGTTAAATTTACCCAAACCGGCAGGAAGATAATGATGATCGAACCCAATTACGCTTACCGGGCGATCACGGATGACCGCAATGAAAAAAAGGCGGTAGAGCAGTCTTTCGCTCAATCTATCTTATGGGGATTTACCGCGGAAGCCGAAAACGATCATTACGTATTAGTAGATGCCACCGATTTTTTATTGAGGGATGCCATGAAAGCCGCCAACAGGATAAGAAGCGTACAGCAGGGAAATTATTCATTTGATAAAAGCAGGTCCGCCATTTATTTGCCCGCCACAAAGAATTTTCCTTTTAATACCGAAATTGAAACCACCATCACTTTGGTAAATAGTGATGGCACCACCGGCAACTTTGTAAATTCAGTAACGCCTTCACCCGAAGCGATCACGCTGCGCATGCATCATTCTTTTGTTCAATTGCCGGATACCGGTTTTGTACCGCGGGCCTTTGATGCCAGGAGCAGTTTTATTAATACTTCTTATTTTGATTACAGTACACCGGTAAGCGAGCCAATAGAAAAGAACCTCATCATTCGCCACCGCCTGAAAAAGAAAGATCCGACGGCCGCCATAAGTGAGCCGGTAAAGCCCATTATTTACTACCTGGACAATGGAACGCCGGAGCCGATCAGGAGTGCGCTCTTGGAAGGTGCAAGCTGGTGGAACCAGGCTTTTGAAGCGGCCGGTTATAAAAATGCCTTCCAGGTAAAATTACTGCCAGACAGCGCCGACCCGATGGACATCCGCTATAATGTGATCAACTGGGTCCACCGGTCCACGCGTGGGTGGAGTTATGGAAATGCGGTTATAGATCCCAGGACCGGGGAGATCATTAAGGGGCAGGTTTCATTGGGTTCGTTGAGGGTAAGACAGGATTACCTGATCGCCCAGGGCCTGTTGGCCCCCTTTGAAAATGGCTTGCCTACAGATGATAAAATGCTGAAGATGGCCTTGAACCGGTTGAAGCAACTGGCGGCACACGAAGTAGGGCATACGATCGGTCTAATGCATAATTACGCGGCCAGCGTTAGCAACAGGGCCAGCGTGATGGATTATCCGCATCCGTTGGTTAGGATCAACAACAAAGGCGAAATTGATCTGTCAAATGCGTATGACCTTAAGATCGGTGATTGGGATAAAATTGCTATTAAATGGGGGTACGCAGATCTTCCTCCCGGGACTGATGAGCAGGCAGCCCTGAACAGGTTATTGACAGATGCCGGTAAAAACGGGTTACAATTTATAAGCGACCGTGATGCAAGGGCAGCCGGCGGTCTGCACCCGTTCGCTCATTTGTGGGATGGTGGCAATGATCCCATTATTGAATTATCAGAGATGAAGAAAGTGCGCAATTTGGCGCTTGCGCGATTTGGAGAAAATAATATCCGTTCCGGTATGCCGATGGCCATGCTGGAAGACGTATTAGTACCCGTGTATTTGTATCACCGCTACCAGTTGGAAGCGGTAACCAAATGGGTAGGTGGATTGAATTATACGTACGCGCTAAGAGGAGACGGACAGCTTGTTACTCAACCTTTAACAAAAGAGGACCAGCTAACTGCTTTGAACGCGGTGATCGGTTGTCTGGATCCGAAATTTTTGCTTTTACCGGATCGCATACTTAGGTTGATCCCGCCCCGCCCTTCTGGCTATAACTTCACGAGAGAATTATTCAGGAAAAGAACTGGCCTGGCGTTTGACGCCCTGGCGCCTGCAGAAACGGCGGCTGATCTTCCCTTGTCTTTTTTATTTAATACGGAAAGGTTGAACCGCATGGTACAATATGAAGTGGAGAACGCCGGGTTAGGTGTAAAAGAAATGGCCGGTCTACTGTTAGCAGCTACCTGGAAGGCACCTGTGAAAAAAGGAATGGAAAAACTGATTCAGCAACAGACGGGACAAATCCTGCTTACTTATTTACTGGCGGTATCGGTGGATGATAATGCTTCTTTTGAAACAAAAGCCGTAATTGTAAAAGTATTGAGTGATTTAAAAAAATACATCCAGGCGCAGCAAAAACTGGTAAAAGATGAAAGTTTATCAGCTCATTTCATGCTGGCATTGGAAAGGATGAATGCGCCGGAAAAAGCAAAGCCAACACTGCACAAGGAGATTCCGCCGGGCTCTCCGATCGGGTGTGATTGGTAGGGAAATGTAAAAATTCAAAAGACACAACAGCGGCGAGCCACGGATAGCCGCTTACCTAACTAGTGTTTGCAAGAAAACGCTGAAAACCTTTACAGACAATGGATTGTGGAGATTTTTCTTGTTGAATATTATTAATCTGAAACTAAATAAATGGCCTAAAATAAAATATTACTGAACTGTTTAATAAAGGCATTTAAGTGTGGCCACTATTTGATCTTCTACATCAGTAAGCGGGTTAGCTGCCTTTCGTTGGTTCGGTTTCGATGAAATCGGAATTGAAAAAATGCGCAGCCTATTTTTTCAAAGAAGCAAAAACAGCAGCGTTCCGGTTAT
>JBDSLD010000237.1:0-40407 GCA_039916545.1 Ferruginibacter sp. | reverse complement strand
AGATTGTATGTTCCGCACGATACCGCTTTCCTGCTATAAAAATCACCCCTACAATGCCGGGGTAATTTATACGACCCCTTATAAAAATCGAAATTACTTCCCATTTATATGTATTTTGTAAGAGAATACCCCACCATAAATTACGCACATATGCTATCGCCAACCATCTTTCTTTACTTTCTTTCTCATTTTATCAGCAATGATAAACCACCGTTCCAGGAGCAGGTGATCGATAATAATGTTTCCATCGGGTACGGGATAGCGCTCGGCGATGTAGATGGCGACGGTAAACCTGATATTCTCCTGGCGGATAAAAAACAATTTGCCTGGTACAGGAATGGCGACTGGAAAAAATTTGTGCTTGCTGAAAACCTTACAGAACACGACAATGTTTGCATCGCTGCAAGGGATATCGATGGTGATGGTAAAGTGGAAATAGCGGTTGGCGCACAATGGAACCCATCCGAAACAAGCAATGGCAATCAATCCGGCAGCGTTCATTACCTAATTCGTCCTGCAGATCCTACCCAGCTTTGGAAAGCGATCGGGCTGCCACATGAGCCTACTATCCACAGGATGAAATGGATGCGGTCGTCAGCAGGAAAATTTTACCTGGTGGTTGTGCCGCTGCATGGTCGCGGCAATGTAAACGGTGAAGGAGAAGGCGTTAATATCATCGCTTATGAATTTCCCAAAGATGTTAGTGCGAAGTGGCCAATGCACCTGCTAAATAAAAGCATGCACCTGACACATAATTTTAATATTGCAGAATCAGCAGATAAAGGCAATAATGGATTTTACCTGGCGGGAAAAGAAGGCGTAAGATTTATCCATGAATCATTCGATAACAGTGAACCTGGCCCGGGGGATAAAATTGATGGCCCGGAATTCGGTGCCGGCGAAACGCGGACAGGTAAATTGGGTGATAATAAAAAATTTATTGTAACGGTAGAGCCCATGCACGGCGACAAAATAGTTGTGTATCTCCGGGAGGAAAAAACGAAAAGGACCGTGATAGAAGATAATATTAAAGAGGGGCACGCCCTCGCGGTCGCGGACTTTTTAGGCGAAGGCTCCGATCAAATAGTTGCAGGATGGAGGGTGCCGAATAAGGACAGTGTGACCGGGATAAAACTTTATATAAAGAAAGATGGACCTGAAAATAAATGGGAACCTCAATGGATAGACAGGAATGGGATGGCCTGTGAAGACATGCAGGTAATGGACCTTGACCTGGATGGAAAACCGGACATCGTTGCTTCAGGCCGGGCAACTCACAACCTTAAAATATATTGGAACAGGTCGAAATAAATTTTAAGGCTATCGGAATCTCCCCCGGTGACGCTTTTTATGCCGTTGAAAATTGTTCTTATTGTAGGGTTTTATGGTATTTATTTTGTGAGTCAGGTATTGTCTACTGCGATAATTTCACTTACGGTTTCAACCTCACAATGACAGGTGTCGTGGAATATAAAAAGCATGGCTCTTTTAGGCAGCAGGGTTTCACGGCATACACTTTTATAGTTACTACCTTCGGCTGTGAAAACCCCGCCTGGACTTACTTGTGAAGGTCAACGGCTTACCGTTAATGAGTCAGAACTTCCTGCTACTTATGTAGTGTTTGCAAGAAAACGCTGAAACCCTATACAGACAATGGATTGTGGAGATTTTTCTTGTTGAATATTATTAATCTGAAACTAAAGAAATGGCCTAAAATAAAATATTACTGAGCTGTTTAATAAAAGGCATTTAAGTGTGACCACTATTTGATCTGCTTCATCAGTAACCGGGTTAGCTGCCTTTCGTTGGTTCGGTTCCGATGAAATTGGAATTGAAAAAATGCGCAGCCTATTTTTCAAAGAAGCAAAAACAGCAGCGTTCCGGTTATCCGCCAGCTGGCGGACCGGCTGTGAGGCAAAAGTAGAGAGTTGACAGGTAGTTGGTGAAGTGAAGATCCGGATTAGAAAATATTCTAAAACCCTTACCAGTTATTAATAACAGCGTTTTCTTGCAGACACTGACTCCTCAAAACACCACCACCTCTGCTAAGAGAGGTGGTGGAAATTCAATAACCAATTATATTTAAATGCTACAATGCGATAAGAGACTCTTAATTAAAAATGAAAAGCAAGTTTAGTGAACATCCTCAAGCCATTGAAACCCATCTGAACAGAATCAAACGGACCGCCGGATTCGCTATCGCCCCAGGAGGCGCCTTTTGCATTTTGTAAAACTGCCTGGTCGGGATGAACATTAAATATATTATCTACCCCAACATTCCAGGTGATCGCTTTTGAAAGCTTGTAGGTGAGGTAAACGTCTGTGGTAACTTTGCCATTGAAAACAAAATTTTCGGGCACCACTGAATTTCCGTCATCTGTTGTTACGTAGGGATCCCAGCCTGCGCCATTGTCTGATATACCTGCTCCGCCCGGACCGCCAGGCGCCGCACCGGGTACACTTGAATAACCAAAGCCCTGCGTGGTCAACTTGCCAAAATAAGTGACGTGCGTGCCCACTGCAAATTTATCAACGCCATATTCCAACGCCAGTGAAAATTTAGAACGAGGTGCGGAAGCTTTTAAGAAAGCCTCTTCCCTTGTGCTGAAAAACGCCTGCCTGTGCGCATAAGTATCATTCAGCGGATCAGGAATATTTATCTTATCAATATTGATGTTTTGGATATTTCCTGCAAGTAAAACAGACACCCTGTTCTTACCCCATCTTTTCGTATAATCCAATACTATATCAAGACCTGTATTGGTTGTGCTGACGGCGTTTGCAAAAAAGTTTACAGAACCTACATTATACTGAGCAAGAAAAGGCGCCAATGCCGGAATAGAAGCGTCAAAATAACCAGTACCAACTATCCTGTTTTTTAATTTAACCCAATATCCATCCAATGTTAAGGTTATATTTTTGATCGGCTTCCAGGAAAAGCCCAGGCTTCCATTAACTGATTGTTCCTCCTTCAGCTGCGGAATTTGAGCGGCCTTTGTAATGGGGCCATAATTGGGAGACAACTTGGCGTATACAAGCTGGCCGGCAATTATATTGGTATTGGTGTTGCTGAAATTGATCTGCTGCAGGGAAGGCGCCCGGAAACCAGTACTGATAGAACCGCGCAGGTTAAAATTATGGGCCACTTTATAACGGGTGGCAAATTTATAAGTATTAACAAAACCAAAATCTGAATAGTTTTCAAACCTGGCCGCTCCTTCTATGAGCCATGCCTTGGTAACGTCAAGTGCAACATCTATGTATCCGCCTGCATTGGTTCTATGTGCATTTGCTTCATCTGATGGCGTGTAGCCGGGATAACCTTCTGAGCCCGATGCTTTCAATATGGTATCCGAGCCACTGATGTAGTAAGCGCCGCCCTGGTTGTATGATTCCAACTCACCTTTGTATAACTTATAATGTTCATAACGGAACTCCGCGCCCATGGATAAAGTTAAACCCTCGGCAACTGAACTGAACTGTTTGGTGATATCGAGGTTGGCAGTGTTTTGAAGAAAAGAGAAGCCGCCGTCATCAAAATCAGTCTTGGTGACTTGTCTTTCAACAGGCAGTAAAGACGCGTTAAAAGTTTTATAGCCAAAATAATGGAAATCATTGTGACCGATCACATTGCTTAAGTCCCAATCCCAGCCATTACCCAGTGAGCCCTTAAAGCCAACTGCGAAAGAACCATCTGCTATATGTACATTCTCCTGAGGATTATAAAACACATTGCCGGCGCTTGTCCTGCGCATGATATCCGGCACAAAGATCAGGTTACCGTTTACATCCGTTGGATATTTGATGATATGGTTAGGATTGGAGAAATTTCTCGTCCAGGCATATACATTTGACAATTTGTAATTATAACCACCAAAGAAGTAAAACTTTGTTTTTGTACCTGCGATTGGGATTTCCGCATTGACCATTCCGCCGCCTGAGGTAACGGCGCCATCGCCAAATGCTCTTCTCCATACATTGATAGGCAGTGCTTTTCCACCTTTTGATACACTCGTATCAGGTTCGGCCCTGAAAGTTTTTGCAGACGCCAAAAAATTTCCTGACAAATTAATATAACCGCCGTTTTTGCCTACCGGCAATCCATAGCTCATCCCTACCGTAACTGTTTTACCATCCAGCTGCGACCCGGTATAGAACTGGCTTGGATCGGCGCTGTTGAGTGAATTGTATTTATGGTCATAGTAACCGCTTCCACCCAGGTTGATATTGAGGTGCCCGATATCTTTCCGCAAAACAATATTGATAACACCAGCGATCGCATCTGAACCATATTGTGCAGAAGCTCCATCTCTCAGGATCTCTATGCGGTCGATGGATGCTTCCGGGATTGCATTAAGATCTGTTCCGGAATTACCGCGCCCGCGGGTACCCACCTGGTTTACAAAAGCAGACAGGTGCCTCCTTTTGCCATTGACCAACACCAGGGTTTGATCGAAACCAAGACCGCGTAAACTGGCAAAATCGATCGCATCAGAGCCATCGCCACCACTTTGTTTGTTGTAATTAAAGGATGGTACGCTCATATTTAATTGTGACATCAGATCAGGTTTTGCAGTGATCATGGCAGCGTCATTCACGCGGATCACATCCACTGGTACGGGCGACTCTGTTTTAACACGGCCGGCACCCCTTGATCCAACCAGGATCACTTCGGAGATCTCGCCATAGGAAGGTTCGAGTTGTACCGAGACATCAGTCTGCCCTTTAAGGCTGAAACTCTGCATTTTAAAACCAACGGAAGTAATTTCCAATACATCATCTGCTATGGCATCGATTGAAAAGGAACCATCTTTACTGGTAACAGCACTTGTACCAGAAGATTTTGCCCGGATACTTACACTTCCGACGGGACTGCCACTTGTATCAGTGATCTTACCGGTAACTTTCTGCTTTTGGGAAAACGCAGGCATGCTTAGAAGTACAATTAAAATAATAGTCAATGACGATTTGATATAACGCATGTAATAAGTTTTGGTTACTCAAATTTAGTCGATTTACTAATTACTTTTTTTATTATTTGTTTTTTTTAAATAGTATTCTTTTAAAATAAGCAATTTTACCCTGAATATTTAAAATTTTCATCACTAAACCTTGTATTTAAGTGCATTTATTGAAATATTATTCACATATGATTATTTATTATATTTAGTTAATGTTGATTGTCAAATCAAATTCTAAAAATGTAAGAATTGCAGAATAATCCCATTCCCAATACCTAATTCCATAATTCTTTAATTCAGCAAATTCTGATTCAGACAATATTCCCAACTAAAATTATAAAAATTTAACAATTGCGGAATAAGCACATTTCCAGCAACCAATTCCATAATTCTTTAATTCTGCAAATCTGATTCAGACAATTTTCTAAACCCGGAATCTAAATTTTAACAATTGTAGAATAAGCCCATTCCCAGCAACCAATTCCAGAATTCTTTAATTCAGCAAATTCTGATTCAGACAATATTCCCAACCAAAATTCTAAAAATTTAACAATTGCAGTATAAGCACATTTCCAGCAACCAATTCCATAATTCTTTAATTCTGCAAATTCTGATTCAGACAATTTTCTGAACCTGGAATCGAAAATTTAACAATTGCAGAATAAGCCCATTCCCAGTAACTAATTCCATAATTCTTTAATTCTGCAAATTCTGATTCAGACAATTTTCTCAACCAAATTTTAAAAATGTAACAATTGCAGAATAAGCACATTCCCAATACTACTTCCATAATTCTTTAATTCATCAAATTCTGATTCAGACAATTAATTAGCGGGGTATTAAAATACTTCCGTACTAAAACTTTATTTCATTTTAGCAAACTCATCTGCCAGCTTATTTAGCTGTGCTACAGGGATCGTATTTTTTCCTTCCGCTACTATTACCCGGTAACGGAAAGTGATCGATTCGCCTTTTTTGAGGGATAAATTTTTAAAGCTGGCACCGTTGGTAAATATTTTTTCCCCCAACGGATTGGCGGCAAATAAACCGTAGCCCCGGGCATGCCAGAAAGTTGGGTAATTCGGGTTTAATGGATGATCGATAACCGTTACACTTATTGAATCACTGCCCATTTTGCCATATACTTTGCACCATCTGCCCCTTGTACTCCATACACTATCGCCCTGCTTGCCTTCACTCGAAATGTAGTTGCCATTTGCCATGGTATCTGTCCCGCCCTTTACGACAGTCACATTTCCTTTGTCATCTGTAAATTTCTGGTCCTTATCAGTAGGTATCTGTAATGCGTGCGCCAGCCTGATGCCGAGCAGACCATCCTTCGCATCTGTAAAAAGTACTTCTGTGTTTGCTTTTAAAGTGGTAACGCGGTCTATCATGCGTTGATGAGCGTCGCCGCTAAATTCGAAACGGGTAATCTCTTCAGCCAACACATCGTTTTTTTGATTGACCCAGTTGGCATGATAACTTAACACTCCCTTGTTTCCATCCGATGTCTCGATGATACGGTCTGTTTTTATCCAGCCGTACAAATGCTTTTTTTCTTTAGGGATAGCGTAAGAATTATTCCAGAAATCGAGCCCGTTCACATTTTCAAAATTGAACCAAATCCCGATGTGGTGCGGATGATCATTCGGATCATTGGGTTGCGGATCGAGTGGAAAACCGCGGGTAACAATAGTGCCGTTTGCCGCATGCACGGGGTACAAGACCGGCTTTTCCAATGTATCGGGAAATAAAAAGCTGGTAAATAATTTGTCGCCAATAAATATGTCGACTTTTTTTTCACTGCCGGATCGTACCAATTTTACCACTTGTTGTTTTTGTGCAAATGAATTAAAATAACTGATCGTAATGAACAGGCTTAAGCCAATATATTTTAAGATATGATTCATGCAGCTTCTTTTTAGGTGATATTGTTATTTGATTGGTTGATTGATTTGGATAAAGCTAATAAATTCCCTATAGCTTCTGTTGTTCTTGCGAGATTATTTTCGGTGGCTACCAATGCAGTGGGCAGATCCATTGGCTGGTGACTGAGCGGTAGCAGGACATCAAAATGTTTTTGTAAATCTTTAGTCGCATTTAAAGGTACTTTACCGGCAATTGCCACCACTGGAATTTCCAACTCCTTTGCCCTTCTTGCTACGCCAAACGGTCCTTTGCCTTGCAATGTTTGTTCATCGATACTTCCTTCCCCGGTTATTACCAGGTCTGAATTTTTTAAAGCATCGGCAAAGCCAGTCAGCTGTAAAAAATGATCAATTCCATTTACCAGGCGGGCATTTAAAAACGCGAATAAGCCGGCAGCTGCACCTCCGGCGGTGCCTCCATATTTTATAACTGCCATATCTTTACCCGTCTTTACCAAAGCAATTGCTGCAAGTTTTGACAATGCCGCGTCCAGCTTTTGCACCCCTTCCGCAGAAGCTCCTTTTTGAGGTCCGAAGACCGCAGCGGA
The DNA here is from genome assembly GCA_039916545.1 of Ferruginibacter sp. Classification (GTDB taxonomy): domain Bacteria; phylum Bacteroidota; class Bacteroidia; order Chitinophagales; family Chitinophagaceae; genus Ferruginibacter. The sequence continues at coordinate 32,967 of JBDSLD010000237.1, read as the reverse complement.
TCCTTGTTCTCCCAGCAATACATTGTCAACATCACAGAGGACAATTAATTCAACTGACAAAATTCGTTTATCCATTGAACCCAGGTCGACCGAGGCAAGTTCAGTAAGCTTTCCTGGCAAACCTGTTAATTCATTTTCCGTTGTATCGAGGAAACGAATACCGAGTGCTTGTAAAATTCCAATGCCTCCATCAACGGTTGCTGACCCGCCCATACCGATGATTATTTTTGTTGCTCCTTTGTCTAAGGCAAATTTTATTTGTTCTCCGGTACCAAATGAAGTTGTCACTAACGGATCTAATTCATCGGAAGCAAGCAACCTCAACCCGGATGCATTGGCCATTTCGATCACGGCAGTTTTTCCATTATCAATTAACCCGAAAGAAGCCATTATTTTTCTTCCCAACGGATCGGTTACCTCATTATTTATTATTACTCCATTTCCTTTTTTTATGATCAGTTCCGCAGTGCCGTCTCCCCCATCGCCAATTGGAAAATATTCAACCGTGCAGCCAAGCTTGCTTTGCAGCAATCCTTTACCGATCGCTGCAGCGGCGGCGGCGGCGGTAAGGCTATTTTTAAAAGCATTTGGTGAGATTAAAATGTGCATGGGTTATTTACTGAAATTATATAGTTAGTGGTGCTTATTTTTTCCAATCCCCCTTACAATCATCGCAAAAATTATCAATACTCCTAACAATGCGAGCAGGCAAAAATATCCGGTTGATGAATTTGTGGTTGTCGCCGCTGCCTTGGTTTCGTGCATTTGATAAACCGGTATCATGCCTTTAAAAATATAAGCCTGCGCCAGCACGATAAAACAAATCAAAACCAGCATAAAAAAACTATGCTTTACGGTAAAACGAAACAGCGATGATTCTTGGCCTACCAAACCTCCCGCAGCGGCGGCTACAGCGATCGATTGCGGTGAGATCATTTTGCCCACCACGCCTCCGGATACATTGGCTGCCACCGTCACTACGGGGTCTACCCCGATTGAAGCAGCGGTTGCATATTGTAATTTGCCAAATAAGGCATTCGCGGAGGTATCCGACCCGGTTATAAATACCCCCAACCATCCCAATACCGGTGCAAAGAAAGGGAACAAATATCCCGTATTCGCCAGGGCGCCAGCAATGGTTAATGTAATGCCTGAATCATTTACAATATAAGCAAACCCCAATACCGACGCGATCGTGATCACCGGGTATTTAAGTTGCTTCAGCGTTTCCCTGAGTATTTTTAGGCCATCCCTAAAACGCAATCCAACCAGCGGAATGGCAAGCAGCGCCGAAATAAATATGGCCGTACCTGCAGCGGATAAATAATTCAGCTTGTAAATATGTGGCAACAAATTTCCCTTTGCATCCCGGATAGCATTGTGCAGGCCAGGCATTTCAAATTGCGCCTGGCCGATCACATTCAACAAATTTTTAACGGGTGGTAGTCCCCATGCAATCACCATAATGGTAAGCAGTATAAATGGTGAAGATGCGCGCAGTATTTGCCCGGAGGAATATTTTATCGTGGTATCGATCACCGGCACCGGTTCATTATTAAAGCGCCATATATTTTTTGGCTTCCAGAATTTTAAAAAGATCACCAGTGAAATGATGGACCCGAGGCCGGCAAATATATCCGGTAATGCCGGTCCAAGGTAATTGGAAGAAAACCATTGCAGCAGGGCAAATGATACACCTGAAACCAAAATAGCGGGTAATACGGCTACCGCTTTTTTTAGTCCTGCCATTAGTATGATCAAATAGAAAGGGAGCAGCATCGACAAAAAAGGAAGCGTTCTGCCGACCATCTGAGAGATCGCCATTTCGGGAATACCAGATACCTGCGAGGCGACCGTTATTGGAATACCAATTGATCCAAAAGCCACTGGTGCCGTGTTAGCGATGAGGCACAACCCTGCCGCATAAAGTGGATTAAATCCCAATCCGGCTAACATGGCTGCAGTGATCGCTACCGGAGCACCGAAGCCTGCGGTACCTTCCAAAAATGACCCAAAAGAAAATGCGATCAGCAATGCCTGCAATCTCCGATCAGGGGTAACTGCTGCCATGGAATGTTTGATGATATCAAACTGCCCGCTCTTAACGGTAATATTAAACAGGAACACGGCGGGTATGATGATCCAGCAAATAGGAAACAACCCATACAAGGCGCCATTTAAAGCTGAAAGCGCCGCGAGTTTAACCGGCATGCCATATACGATCGCGGCAATCAACAAAGCTAACAGGGCACTCGAAAGACTTGCCTGGTAACCTTTCATTTTTTTTATGATCAGCGCCCAGAAAATGAACAGTATCGGCAGCAACGCTACCAGGGCAGATAAGAAAATATTATTGAACGGGTCTACCACCTGTGTCCAGTCCATAGCTCAGCTGTTTTATACGCCTGTTAAAATTTACATTCACTCATTCGATCGTATAAAAATAGCCCAAATACAATTCACTTATTTAATTTCCTGTTCTGGTAATATCTGTCATTGCACTGCTCAACAAATTCATTCTGTACGCAGACTTTTCACCGGGTTTGCAACAGCAGCTTTTACCGCCTGGAAACTCACCGTGAGCAATGCGATCGTGACAGCTATCATAGCGGCACCTGCAAACATCCACCAATGAATATCGATCCGGTAAGCAAAGCTTTGCAGCCACTTCAACATTAAATAGTAGCCGGCAGGAACGGCTATCAATGTCCCTAACAGAACCGGTTTCAACAAATCTTTCGATAGCAGCAGGACAATATTTTTTATCGATGAGCCCAGCACTTTTCTTACGCCGATCTCCTTGGTTCTTTTAACTGCTGTGTAAGCCGCCAGGCCAAACAGGCCCAGGCATGCAATAAAAATCGCAATAAAAGACAAGATGCTTAAAACCATTTCCTGCCTGATTTCAGTTTTATACAATTTATCAAAACGCTCATCCAAAAAATCATATTCAAAGGGATAAGAAGAGGCAAAACTGGTATATATTTTTTTAATATCGTTAATGGTTGACTGAAGATGGCTTGATCTTAATTTCACCAAAGCCAAACGCCTGTCATTATTGCCAGAGATCACCAGCGGCCCGATCGGCTCTTTTAACGAAGCATAATGAAAGTCTTCCACCACGCCGATAATATTACGGTGAAGGCTATCCTTTACTGCGTTTTTTAACCATTTTCCAACAGCCGACGCTGGTGTGTAGCCCAGCTTGGTTGCAGCAGACCGGTTAATGATCACCGACTGTACAGAATCGGTTTTAAATTGGGATGAAAAATCCCTTCCGGCTATTATTTTGAGGCCAAGAGTTTTTGCATATTCAAAATCAGCATATTCTGTGTTAAATAAAAACCTTTCGCCGGTCTTCGCTTCGGCCTCAAAACTATAAAAATCATGGAAGCCGCCAGGCTCGCCAGACATCAGCGATACACTTTCAACCGCCGGGTTATTTTGCAATTCATTTTTGAAACGTATCTTATTGTGCCAGATCTCACTGTTGTCCAACCTGATCACCATCGATTGTTGTTTACTAAAGCCAAGGTCTTTATTTTTCACATAATGCATCTGGGTCAAAATAATAAAGATGCTAATGATGAGCAGTACGGAAATACTAAACTGGAAAACAACCAATGCCTTCCTGAAAAATGCCCCGCTGTTGCCAACCTTTAATTTCCCTTTTAAAGATTCAATCGGTGAAAAAGACGAAAGCAGCAAAGCCGGGTAACTGCCTGCCAGCAAGCCAACAACAATGATTATTACGATAATAAAAAGATAAATGGATGGATTATTCCATAAAAAAGGCAATTTATAACCTAATAAATTATTATAAGCGGGCATTAGTAATAGCAATAGAACTACAGCCAGGACGCAGGCAATGGTTGCAAATAAAATTGATTCCAGTATGAATTGCCCCACCAGTTGTTTGCGCACCGCACCCAATACTTTTCGCAGTCCCACCTCTTTGGAACGGTCCGTGGCGCGGGCCGTAGCCAGGTTCATAAAATTGATACAGGCTATAATTAAAATTAAAATGGCAATGGATATAAAAATGTAAACTGTTTTTTTATCACCATGTTTCAAACTATCAGAAAGCCTTGATTCTTCAAAGTATATTTCGTTCAGCGGCTTTATTATCAGGTCCATTTTAAAACCACTTTCAGCATAAAATTTACCCATATACTTATCCATAAATTGAGGAAAGCGGCTTGTAAGTTTTTTCGGATCTGCCATAGGATTTAGCTGCACATACACGAACATGCCATTGTTGGGCCACTGGTTGAACCAGTCAGTAGATTTAAAATTGGATAGCGGTAAAACCATATCAAAGTTCATCGTAGAATTGACCGGCACATCCTTTACAATACCGGTAACCTTCAGTTCAAGCTTCTTATTGAATTGAAGTACTTTTCCCATTGGGTCTTCATTGCCAAAATATTTTTTTGCAGCCGAAACGGTTAATACAATACTCGCCGGGTCCTTCAACGCGGTAGCCGGATCACCCTTCAACAATTGAAAATCGAATAACTGGAAAAAGTTACTGTCAGTGATGTAAATATTTTTTTCATTAAATGAAATATTATTATAACTGATCAAATCGTTATCGCGCATTACCCTCACTGCATTTTTAATGTCACCAGGATAGTCATTTAACAATGCAGTTGAATAAGGGGCGGATAAGTAGGGTATCTCCGTCCTTTCACCATTTAGTTTACCAACACGCATCACGCGGTAAATATCTTTTCCCTTTTTATGAAAGTTATCATAACTGAATTCATTTATTATAAAAAGAAAGATCATCAAACAACAGGTAATGCCCACCGTTAGTCCTAAGATATTGATTAGCGAAAACATCTTTTGCTTCCGCAGGTTCTTTACGGCAAGTAGCAAATAATTTTTTACCATAATTATTTATTTTCAATTAATAATATCATCTTCTGTTTTATAATTTATTCCATTCTTAACCCGTTAACAGGGTTGGCAACAGCGGCCTTGATGGCTTCGAAGCTCACTGTTATCAATGCAATAAAAATGGCAATGAAGCCTGTTGCGAAAAATATCCATCCGCTTATATTTGTTCTGTAAGAAAAGTGCTGAAGAAAAGAATTCATAAATAACCAGGCAAGCGGAGAAGCGATGCAAATGGCTATGACCACGAGTTTTACAAAATCCTTTGCCAGCAGTGTTGTAACGCCGGCAATGCTGGAGCCCAACACTTTCCGGATGCCAATCTCTTTTTTGCGATTGGCTGCCATGTAAACTGACAACCCAAATAAGCCCATGCAGGAAATAAAGATTGCGATGAAGGCGAAACCATTTATCAGTGTTGCTGCACTTTTGGCCTCTTTAAATTTAAAAGCATAATCCGCGTCAGCAAATTGATATTCTGTTAAATAATTGGGGTTATATTTTCTTAAAATAGCGGTTGCACTTTGCAAATTCTGTAAAGGTGGATTATTGCTATTCAACCGGATATTTATAAAATTATTTTCATTACTACCCCTGATGAGCACTGGCTCCATCTGTTGATCTGCCGGGCCGATTAAAAAATCTTTTACAACACCTACAATTTTCCAGTTAACATCTTCATCTTTTATTGTCTTACCAACAGGATCCGTAAAGCCCATTACTTTTACAGCCGATTCGTTGATGACGCAGCCAGTAGTATCCGTCGGGTAAGCGGCTATATCAATATCTCTGCCGGCCAATAGCTTTAATCCGTTTGTTTTAATAAAATCAGCGTTTGTATTTAGTAGTCCGAATGCAACATTAGCCTTCTCATCCATCCCCTCCCATTTCAAACCTGATATGCTTCCTCTTTCCCTGGTTACTGTCGTACTCGATTGACAAACAGCAGTCGCGGTACCAGAGCTAAGCAATTCATTTTTAACGAGCGCGTAATTCTTTTGCAGGTCTTGCGTAGCAGGATGAAATATTAAATTTTCTTTTACGTAACCGATTTCCCTGTTCTGTGTATGATCGATCTGTTTTTGAAAAAGTATGGTAAAATTTATCAGGAATATAGACAGCACAAATTGAAATACCACCAACACTTTCCTGGGCGTAACCAGGGCATTGCCGTTTTTTAAAACTCCTTTTAGAACTTTTACGGGTTTAAAGGAAGAAAGATAAAAAGCAGGGTAGCTGCCTGCCAAAATCCCTGTAAATAGTATGAAGCCGATCGCGAGCAACCAGAAAACAACCGACGAATAGGGAATCATTAAATGTACATGTGCCAGTGAACTGAATGCCGGCACCAAAAGTTGTACGACGATAAATGCAAGTATCCCGGCGATAAATGAAAGTAATATTGATTCAGAGATGAACTGTGCTACCAGTGCACGTTTAAAGGCACCCATTACTTTTCGCACGCCCACTTCTTTGGCCCTTTTTTCACTATGGGCAGTACTAAGGTTCATAAAATTGATACAGGCGATCAATAAAATGATCAGGGCCAGTACTCCCAGCATGTACTGGTTATTTATCCTGCCGCCCACTGCTTTTCCATTCTCAAAATGGTTCCGGAGATGTTCCTGTGTAAACGGGTAAAGAAAGGCTTTTGCTTTTTGGTCCTTATCAGTATTCCTCAATATAACATCGGCAACCTTATTGTTGAGGGCTGTAATATCCGCGGTAGGAAATAATTCTGCATAAGTGGTCAGGTAATTGTTATCCCAGGATGGATACTCGACACCTTTTGATTTTAGAAAATCCCAGGGCAACAGGTATTCAAACCTGAATTCCGTATTGTAGGGAAGATCTTTCAATATACCGGTAACGGTAAAATTATCAGCGTTATCGGCACGGATAATCTTATTCATGGGGTCCTCATCACCAAATATTTTTTTTGCCAGTTCTTCTGTAATTACAATGGAATGGATGTCTTTCAACGAAGTTTCAGCCGATCCTTTTACCAATGGAAAACTAAACATGCCCAGGAATGCCGGATCAACATAGTTGCCGCCAACATCTAATTTTTTATCGCCGTAACTTAGCAATTTGCCCGTGCCTGCCACGCGTATCGCTTCCTTTATTTCAGGATAATCTTTCTTTAATGCGGGCGCCATTGATGCGGACGTTACGTTCCAGGCTTCCATCCTTCCGTTAACCACCAGCTTATTGTACACCTTGTAAATATGGTCCTTCTTCGCGTGAAACTGGTCCACACTTGCTTCATACTGGATGTTCATTATCAGCAAAACGGCACCGGCCATTCCAAGGGCCAGTCCGGCAATGTTGATAACAGAAAGGACTTTGTGTTTGAACAAATTCCTCCAGGCGATTTTGAAATAATTTTTTAGCATAGTTTGTAAGGTTAGAAGATTAAAGGCTAATAACGGCCACTACTATTAATTGATTATCAAATATTTCATTCGCTTCGCAGGCTCTTCACCGGGTTTGCGACTGCTGCTTTGATGGCCTGGAAACTGACGGTGATGATTGCTACCAACAGCGCCACTGCTCCTGTTACGAGGAATATCCACCACTCGATATTGATCCTGTAGGCGAAGTCCTGCAGCCATTTGCTCATCAACCACCAGGCCACAGGCATGGCAATTATGATCGCGATTATAACCGGCCGTATAAAGTCTTTTGTTACCATGGCGGCGATACCGGCAGCTGATGCACCCAATACTTTACGCACACCAATTTCTTTTACCCGTTGCCTGATCACGATCAATGCAATACCAAAAAGACCCATGCAGGATAGCACAACAGCGACCATGGCTGCAATAGAAAACATTTGCGACAACCGCTTTTCATCATTATACCAGCGATCTACATTTTCATCAACGAACGAGCCTTTGAATTCTTTGCCGGGCTCTATTTCTGAATAGGCTTTTTTAACCAGGTCAATGGTTGCAGTTGGGTTTTTTGTGTTAACCCTGACCAGGATATAGTTCATCGACATTCCTGCGTCCAGGGTAATTGTCAACGGCTCGCTTTTTTCGAACATGGAGTACAAATGAAAGTCGGGAATAACACCTACAATATTTAATTTGGGCTTGCTGCTATCTGAATAAAAAGATAAGCCGGCAACGGACCCGCTACCAAGTTGTTTTGCCATACTTTCGGTAACGATCACTGCATGCGCGCTATCTGAAATATATGCCGTGGAAAAATCGCGGCCCTCCAGTGGTATAATGCTTAATGTTTTTAAAAAATCGTAGTCGCCCTTCATCCAGTTGGTGTTAACGGATTTCCCTTTGTACTCAAAATCGGAAGTTGATTTACTTGAACTTTTATCTTCTCCCAAACCAAGATTAACTGAAGAGCCTGTCACACTTACAATCGAGGGCTGTGACAATAAACGCATCCGCATCTGGTTAACCAATTCTTTTCCTTTTGCCTGGTTATAAAGCGGTACACTTATGATAGCGGCGGTGTTGTAACCCAGCGGCGCCGTACGTAAATGCTGAAACTGTTTAAAAATAACGATCGTGGTACATATCAATACACAGGCGATCGTAAATTGAACCACTACTAATGTATTACGCAAAAGGCCGCTTGTTTTCATAGTTACCTTGCCTTTCAATATGGCAACGGTTTTAAGGCTCGTCATTATGAATGCGGGATAACTACCTGCAAAGAAAGACACGAGCAGTAATATTCCCAGCAACAATAAAACAATTGATGGCTGGTATAATAAGGAAGCATCAATTTTAGTCACGAATATTTTGTTGAATCCATTGATCAAAAGGACAACGGCTACTATCCCCAGCACCATTGCTAAAAAAGCAGTCAGTAAACTTTCACCCCAGATCTGGAGCCACACCTGTCTTTTATCTGCGCCAAGACATTTGCGAATACCAATTTCTTTCGTTCGCGTAAAAGAAAGTCCGATGCTTAAATTTACAAAATTGAAACAGGCAATTATTAAAATAACGATACCGGTAAGAATAAGGATGTATAAAAAAGATTTGCTGACAGCTCCATTACTGCCGATCTGCGTATTAAAATGTACTTCGGAAAGTGGCAACAACCGCAAGGCAACGATATCACCTTTCGCATCTGGTTTGTAACCTTTTGTTTTTAACAAATTATCATCATGCGGATTGTATTTTTTTAACAATGCACGCAGCCGGCTCTCTACATTTCCCTGGTTGGTACCGGCTGCTATTTGTACATATACTGAGTGATGCTGGTGGTTCCAGTTATTTTTATCAACCGCGTAATCTTCGCTTATTTCCGGCCGGGCCATTACTTCATAATTTATAGAAGAATTCTTTGGGCGCGTTTGAATAACCGATGCCACTACCAAACTTTTCCACGTATGCCCGATTTCTACTTCGATCGGTTTACCAACCGGATCTTCCTGGCCAAATATTTTACCAGCAACTTCTTCACTAATTACCGCGTCACCCAAACCGGCCAGCGGATTTATTTTATTCCCTTTTAAGATTGGAAAAGAGAACATGGAAAAGAAATCATTGTCTACCAAGAAAGTTGACAATTCCAGTTCTTTATCTTTATAGCGCACTTTGCTACCACCGTATTTGATCCGCGTGGCTTTTTCTATACCGATGTTTTCATCTTTTAAGGCAGGTGCCACCGGGTATCCCATGGTACTGCTCAACCCGGCGCCGTCAGGACCGTTTGTGAAATCATATACCTTAAATATCCTCTTATTATTTTGATGGAATTTGTCAAAAGAAAAGTCGCGGTACACTGACAGAAATAATAATATACTGCAGGTAAAAGCGACTGCCATACCGGTTATATTTAGAAAAGTGTACAGCTTATTTTTTCGCATGGTACGCCAGGCCGTTTTTAAATAAAGGCTTCCCCATGAAACAAAACGGAAATTACTACGGTGGTACTGACTCATATATTTTGCTAATTTTATTTGTCCGGTTTGTTTAACCTCGCTGTTTATTTTAACTACTGTTGCTGATCTTCCTGCTGCGTTTATTTCTTTCTGCCGCTATTTTAATTGATTACAATTATTCTGCTCTCAAACTTTTTACCGGGTTCACGATCGCCGCTTTTATTGCCTGGAAGCTTACTGTAAGCAATGCGATCAGCACTGCTATGAAACCTGAAGCGACAAATATCCACCAATCAATACTTATCCTGTAAGCAAAACCTTCCAGCCATTTGTGCATGAAATACCAGGCAACAGGCGCCGCGATAACAAAAGATATAACGACCAGCGTTAGAAAATCCTTTGACAATAAATTCACAATATTTCCAACACTTGCACCCATTACTTTACGCACACCAATTTCTTTGGTACGTTGTATCGTGCTATAGCTGGCGAGCCCAAGCAAACCGAGACAGGAAATAAAAATGGCCAGGATGGCAAAATTTAAAAACAGCTTTCCAAACCTGTCTTCACTGCGATACTGCTTATCAAAAAACTCATCTAAGAAATAAAAACTGAATGGCCGGTTGGGCAAATACGATTTCCATTTTTCTTCGACTGCGGCCGTTGTAGCAGCGATATTTTTCGATGAAATAGCTATCGAAACAAGGTCGCACCTGTCGGGTTCGATACGCATGCTGAGTGGCTTTATCACTTCCTGCAAGGAGCGGAAATGAAAATCTTTGACCACTCCAATTACTTTGCCTTTTCTCCCCCATTGATCGAAATCCCTGCCGATGATTTGTTGCGGCGAACTGTAACCAAACATCTTCATGGCTGCTTCATTAACTACCATGGCCTGGGTAGTATCTGTACCATAATCTTTTGAAAAAGCCCGGCCTGCAAGCATGGTCATTTTATATTGTGGAATGTAATCGTAGTCAACAAAATAAAGATCGAGGTTGGCGATCTGCATATCTCCTTTCAGGTTCTGAATCTTCGAGTAGGCGCCGGGGTTACCTCCGCCCGGAACACTGCCTGCCATTGCGGTAGATAGCACATTTGGTAAAGTAGCAACAGCTTGCCGGAAGGCATTTTTTGAAGAATCCCCGTGTGTGTCAATTATTAATTTCTGATCCTTATTGAAACCAAGGTCCTGGCTACGCATGTAATTCATCTGGTTATAAACTACAATGGTCGCTATGATCAAAGCGATAGAAATGGTGAACTGGGCCACCACTAATCCTTTGCGTAAAAAGATTCCTTTAGTACCCGTTACAAAACGGCCTTTTAATACAGTTACCGGTTGATAGGATGATAAAACGAGGGCCGGGTAAATACCTGCGAAAATGCCGATGGCAATGGAAGTAATAAAAAGTATCAATAAATATTGAGGATGCGCAAAAATACCGTCACTGATAATTTTGCCCGAAAGCTGGTTGAAAGAAGAGATCAAAATTGCAGAAAGTACCACAGAAAATACAAAAGCAATAAGGCAAAGAATAACGCTTTCCCCGATGAACTGGCGTGCCAACTGCGTTTTAGCGGCACCAACTACCTTGCGTATCCCCACCTCTTTGGCCCGCTCTGCGGAACGTGCCGTAGTAAGATTGACAAAATTGAAACAAGCGATTAGTAAAATAAATATGGCGACAATAGTGAAGATATATACATTGGTGATATTACCTGTTTTACTTCCATCCCTGGTGGATCGTAAATAAACATCCCGCAAAGGCTCAAGAAATAATGAAGGGTACATTTGCAGTTGCTTCATTTCACTCCCATTGTTCTTTTCTAAAAAGGCAGGAAATTTTGATTGCAATAATTTAGCATTCGCACCGGGTTTAAGCAAAACAAAAGTATTGTTGCCGTAATTTCCCCATTGATCATCCAGCCCTTTATTAAACTCCTGTGTTAAGGTTGTCATGGAAACCAACATGTCAGCTTTCAACAGCGAGTTTTCCGGCATATCTTCCATTATCCCGGTTATTTTTGAACTTAATTTCCCTTCCGTCAACAACACTGTTTGCCCAATAGGGTCAGCATCGCCGAAATATTTTTTGGCGGCGCTTTTCGAAAGAACAATACTGAATTTTTCTTTTAAAGCGGTTCCAGGATTGCCTTTCAAAAGTTTGAAATCAAACATTTGAAATAAGGCAGAATCTGCGAATAAAGAATTTTCTTCCTGGAATTTGATATCCGCTTTTGTTACAAGCAAACTTCCGCCTGTTACGCGAACAGCAGCCTCTATCTCCGGGAACTCCTGTTTTACATGCGCCCCTACTGCCCAGGAAGGCCCGCCTGCGTTGATTGTTTCCGTGGGTGTTTTAATATCGGATACAACGCGGTAAATTCTATCCGCTTTGGAATTAAATGAATCATAGCTCAACTCGAATTTTACATACAAAAAAATAAGGAAGAAGGCGGTCATACCGACAGTTAATCCCATTATATTAATAAAGGAAAAAGCTTTGTGACGCCAGAGGTTGCGAAAGGCAATCTTTAAATAATTTTTTAACATGATAATATATTTACGTTTAATATATATGTAAAGGCACAATGATCCGGCGCAGCGCTCCAAAGAGGGTGCCGGATTGCAAATAGTTGTTAATCAGTAAATTGTAATAGATTATTGATTTTAACTGTACGATTTTGATACAGTGTCTGTCCACTTTTGATACGATATCATAGCCTGGGATTGGATAAAAGCGACTATCCCAAGTGAAGGAGAAGCAAGGAGAGAATACCCTGGAGATTGGATATATTACTTTCAGGGCTGCTAACCTTAGTGAAGAGTTTTTCTTAAAAAGGTTGGCAGGCCTGACATCAAAATTATTGATCTATGAAAGGGAGTAAGGTTAATTTTTAGTACCGGACGGAAGTTTTAATAACTCACCTTCTTTTACAGGGATCCCGAAGTTTGGCGAACCATCTTTGTTCCAGGTAAATAATTGTGCCCTGGGAGAACGAAAGTTTCCGCAACCCTCGCCAGGATGGGCGTTTGCATGATACAATATATAATCTTCCTTGCCATCAGGTGATTTGAAAAATGAATTGTGGCCCGGCGCATATACGCTGTTTTCCTTTGATTGTTTAAAGACAGGCTCGGGTGATTTTTTCCAGGAAGTTGAATCCATGAGGTTGCTGCCAGCGGGAGCCGTCAGCATTCCCAACGCATAAAAATCCGTCCAGCAGCCACTGGCTGAATAAATCAGGAAGACCTTATTGTCATGAACCAATACTTCCGGTCCTTCGTTTACATTTACCTGTGGCGGGTCATCCGCGTTATTTAATTTACCAATGGTCTCCCATGGTAATTCAGGACTTGATATCCTATACCTTTCACCCTCTACCGTCCAGGGGTCTTTCATTTTTGCAATGTAAATATTTTGCTGACCGTTTGTGTCGCCTTCCCAGCCAGACCAGATGAGGTACAATTGTTTATTGTGTTCAAACAGGGAACCATCGATACTCCATTTGTCCTGGGGTGTAGCCAATTTGCCTTTCATTATCCATTCACCATTGAGCGGATCAGCGGAACTATTTTCGAGCACCCATAAGCGATGGTTAATATTTTTGCCACTGTCTGCTGCAAAATAAATATACCATTTGCCTTGCAGGAAATGGATCTCCGGCGCCCATAATTCTTTTGAATAAGGGCCTGTTGCAGGAGGAGTAAAAACGACTTTCTTTTCCGCAGTTTTTAATTCTGCAATGCTTTTGGTTTTCCAGAGTGTAATGTTCCTGCCGGTACTATTGGTATAATAATAATATCCATCTTTATAAATGCACCAGGGATCTGCACCTGACGACAGTAGCGGGTTGGTAAACGTATTCGGCGATTGCGCGCAGCCGTTAGTGACGAAAAAAATGGCAATCAGCGTTAACTTAAAAAATTGTTGGAATACTTGCATAGTAAAATATTTAATAAAACAAAGCTGTCAACAAGTCGTATTTCTTCAAATTTATATTTAAAAATTCAGATCAACCAACCTTGCCTGCAAATCGATTCGCTGTAGTGTGATTGAGTATTATATTAATCCAAATACTACCTGACTACCGGGAACGAGGCTATCCTCAGCCTTGCTGCTCCCATCGGTATCAACGATATCTGCTCTTCTTTTGTTGATACCGACACCGGGCTTTGGGGTAAAATATCACAGAGCCCATATTTATCGAGTATCCATTCCGGAATAACTTTTCCCCTGGCTTTTAACAGAAAAGGCACCGCATCGGTTGTGAATGGAAAATTGCTTTCCGGCCATGGCTTTTTTATCATTTCGAATTGATCTTCTAATGGCCGCTCGTTTAATACCAGGCCATAGTTCCACATACTGGCTGGATAAATTTCATAAGATGGCCATTTTGACTGATCCACATCTGCCTGCCACTTTGAATCTCCTACCGCGGATTTTTTACTATCCATCAGCTTGTAGGTCTCATCTATCTTTAAGGAAAATGTCAGCGGGCCATAATTGATGCTTACACTGTTTTTATTTTTATCCCAGGTATTTTTTTTCAATTTCATCGGCAAGGTCAATTCCACTACATCACCCTGTTTCCATTTTCTTTCAATCCTTGCGTAAGATCCCGGTTCAAAAGTTATTGCTTCGGCAACACCATTCACCATTAGTTTTGCATTGCTGCACCAATTCGGAATGCGCAGGTACAAAGGAAAATCTACCACACCGTTAGCGCTTACTTCAATTTTTATATTTTCGTCAAAAGGATAATGAGTGGTCTGTTTTAGTGTAACAAGACTGCCTTTTCCTTTTCCTGCTTTAGCCGTTACCTCGCTGGTATTGTATAAAAGCGCAGCAAGCCCGTTATCCGGTGTCGCCATCCATAAATGCGCTGCATAATAAGGCCATCCCTGCGCATGGTTATGCTGGCAACAACGGCTGCTAAAAGGGTTCATCATTAAAAACGGACCTTCATTCTGGAGACCGGGCGCATGGTTCCTGCTATCGCTTACCACCATATTGGGGGCGGTCAGGTAACGCAATGACTTAAAGTCGGGCATCACCGCGGCGGGATAAGTATTGAAAGCTACGTCTTCGCAATGATCGGCCCACATTGGATCTCCGGTGATACCGGTCAAAATTTCATCGGATGCCATTTGCTCCACCATGCCACAGGTTTCAACCGCCTGCCTCGGATCATCAAAGCCTTTGCGCGCATTTTCATCCGCACCGAACATACCACCCGGCACTTGTCCATAAATATTTCTTGCCAGGTAAAAATCGTTGTAAGTGGCGTTAAGGAAAGCGCTGTCTTTTGCCTGCATGTAATAAGTGGCCGGTTCCCGGAAACATTGCGCAATGTTCACATTGTGCCAGTTGGGCAAGTCTGTTTTTTGGGACCAGTTGGCAGTATTGCGATGAATTTTATTGGCGAGGTCCAATAACCATTTTTCACCTGTGCGGTTATACAACCAATAGATGCTGTACAGGTTATCGCCTCCCCTGCTGTTTTCCCAATATATCTTTAACAGCTTATCGTCAGGCACGGTGGACTGCCATTTAAAATACTTTGTCATAAACGGAATTACCCGGGCATCGTTGCTGTATTCATACCAGGATTGCATGCACCAGAGCATCAGCATATTGGGCCACAGATCAGGCGTTTTGCCTTTATTTTCCTGGTGTTCGTTTTCAACGATGCGCGGACCAAAATAACCATCTGCCCCCTGGCTTTGAAAAACTTTATCCAGCCACAATTTTGTCTCCGAAATTATTTTTTCATCTTTCAAAATATAGCCAAGGTTGCCATAACCTTTCAACCAGTAAGGGACTTCCTCCCAACCATGATCACCTTGCCCGTTTCCACTAAACCAGGCATTATTTTTTTTATCCAGCCAGGCGCTTATCTCTCCTAATTGGCCTGTTAACCCATCACGCTGGAGTTCGAGGTATTTTAATATCCAACCACCCGGTTTGATGCTACCCACCGGCAATTTAATAAAAGACAAGGGCGTCAGAGGCGCTTTATTGCTACTGTAAAATCTATTCGATTCTTTTGTTGCGGGCCGTTTGATATTGGTAACGCTACCGTTAACGGATTGCGCCACCGAAATTTTTGTGGCAGAGATCGCCGATATAAACAAGACCAACACAATGCAAGTTGTCTTTTTCATAATAATTTATTTCTTTGCTAATCGTTATTGATAGAAAAAATCTTTGTGCTTCAAAGTCGTGTGCAATCGTTTACAGTACGTTAATTATTTTTAATTAAAAACGTTTGGAACTTGATTGCCTGCATATCAGTTCAGGTTCCAAAACCAATTTTCGCGGAGCCGGGGTTTTCGCGTTCCGCAAGTGAATAGAATCAAAGACCAGATTCGCGGCTTCTTCACCCATACGCACTGTTTGCTGGTTAACTGTTGAAAGAGAAGGTGTAATATATTCGCCAAAGGGCTCGTTGGCGAAACCGATGATAGCGATCTCATCCGGAATGATTTTATTGGCTAGTTTGATCGCTTGCATAGCACCAAGGGCCGTAAAATCTTCAACAGCAAAAACAGCATCCGGTACCTTTGAAGCGGACAGTAATTTTTGCATGCATTCTCTGCCAGACTCTATGCTTACTTTGCCATAGACGATCAGGTCATCATTTACCGGAATGCCATGAATATTCAATGCGTCAATATATCCTTTTAGCCGCTGGTTAAAAATACTGACATGCTGCTGCCCGCCGATATGCGCGATGCGGTGGCATCCCTGGCTGATCAAATGTTTGGTGGCTTCAAAGGCCCCGGCGTAATCGTCCACCACTACTGATGAAACACCGAGGGTATCAATCGCCCTGTCAAAAAGGATCAGCGGAACGCCCCTGCGTTTTATCTCACTGTAATGATCAAGGTTAATGGTTTCCTTTGAAATAGACGCCAGCACGCCATCAACCTGGGACTGTAAAAAAGTTTGTACCCCTCTTTTTTCGTATTCGTATAATTCGTTGGATTGATAGATCAGCACATTGTAATTATTTTCATTCGCTATCTTTTCAATCCCATGTACCACCGATCCGAAAAAATTTATTTCTGCACTCGGGATGATCACGCCAATGATATTCGACTTACCTAACCGTAGAGAGGAGGCTATTTTATTAGGCTGGTATTTAAGTTTTAACGCGGCCTCGCGGACTGTTTTTTTAGTGGATTCTCTTATAGCAGGATGATCGTTGAGGGCACGGGATACTGTTGCCGCGGTAATATTTAATTCCCGTGCAATATCCATGAGCGTTACTTTTAAAATAATTTCACTCATTGCAATTTGTTAAAAAAAATTGTCTTGAATAAGGTTTCATCTAGCTAAGTTTATCTCCAGGTACGGGGCAAGTCTGATATATTGCCAGGCATTAAAACCAAGAGAAATGCAAAATCATTGAGTAATTGTATGTACCCGGTGTAGAAACACCAGGACTTGATTGAAATTGCTATATGAGAAAATTTATATTCGCTTATTTACTGCACTTCATTTAATTTCTTTATCAGGTCAACTTCGTCTGCGCGATATGCAGTGCCGTCTTTCTTAAAAATATCATGGAACCATTCAATTGGCTGGCTTCCATCTGCGTGCGGTGTATCCCATGCATAGATCGTATTTGTTTTGCCATCAACAAATCCCCAGTTGATCGCACCAACATTCTTCTTTTTCAATAAAGGCATAACGGTTGAAAAACGGCTGTTTCTTGTGCGCGCCATATACTCGGTGCAGATAAGGGGTTTGCCATTTGCTTTCAAAACTTCTATTACCTGTTTGTGCAGTGATGCTTCCTGGTAGTCATGATAAGTGATCACATCCGAATTCATTAACTGGAACGCATTTAATTTTTCAAGGTCCCATGCCCAGAGTCCGGCAGATATGGGCTGGTCCGGATTTACTTCGCGTGCCCACTGAAAAACTTTGGTCAACAGTGCAAGGGATGAATCTCCTTTTTTATTATTGCCGGGTTCATTGTAAAGGTCCCAAAGCAATATTCTTTTATCATGAGAAAAAACGGTAAGTACATCTTTAACATATTTCTCCAAGCCAGGAAAGATAGTTGTATCAGCAGAGGCAGGTTGCCCCGGATCCTGCACCCATCCTGAATTGTGGACGCCTGTTTTAGGTGCCGGCTGTTTTCCTTCTTTCGGCTCTTTGTTCCAGCAATCGTCGAAAAAAACAAATATGGGTTGTATGTGGTGCTTGTCGGAAATGGTAAGAAACTGGTCTATTCTTTTTTTGAATCCTTCGGGATCTTGCTTCCACGCAACAGAATGTAGAAATACGCGCATGGTATTAAAACCGATGCCTTGCGCCCATCCTAATTCCTTATCAATTGTAGCAGGATCAAAACTATCAGCCTGCCACATTTCTAACTGGTTGATGGCATTGGCCGGAATGTAGTTTGCTCCTGTTAACCATTTATGCTGGCCGTACCAGGCATTGGCTTTTTCTGCAGACCAAACTTGTCCGGTCTGCGGTGTTACAACTGTTCCCTTTTTATTTTTTTGCGCTTCTGTTGTTGTAATAAACAACAAACAAATAATACTAATTAGCTTAAAATTTTTGTACATATTCGGAGATTATTAATTGATGTTTACTATTTATGTTGGTGAAATATTGCCTGTTGTTTTATTCTGATTTAGGTACAGGCCGTTAGCCTGTGCCTGGATATTTATATAATTTATTATTCAACCTGTTTTACCAGCGAAACAATCTCGTCCCTTTTAGAAAAATTGGTTTTGTTTTTTTTAACGAGTTCTTTGATCAGTTCCTTTTTTTCAGGATATATTTTGCTGAGTTGCTGAGCAGTGCCCGCTTTCATCCAATTGCCATCTTTAATTATCCAATAAGTAAAACCGGGCGTAACCTTAAAATCATCCGGTAATTTCAGGTCATTTACGTTGCCTGTTTTTATAAATGATTGTAAAGATGTAGCACTGGAAGTATTGGAAGAACCTCCATATCCAACAGAGTTACCCGGTTCCTCTACCTGGTAAGTAAATTCAAGCAGTAAAGGTGTTTGGCCGTTGGTCAATACTTCATAGAATTTATTATTGAGCGGTATGAATTTTCTATCTTGTATAATAATAGTATCAACTTCTCTAGGATCGGCAATCGCTAATAGTTTGCCTTTTTCCTCAAATATCATTTCGCCCGACAGGATATTATAATTCAACCGTTGCTGGTAAAACTTTCCGGATTTGACTTTTACAGTGCCTGTACTGAAAGAATCTAGTACGTATTGCACCAGCTTCACAGGTGTATTCGCAAATTGCGCTGTAGCAGTTTTCAAAATAAACAGGCAACCGATGAAAATAAGTTTTTTCATTGTTATTTATTTTTCAGCTTTTGTTCCAATACTTTTATGAAATATCCACCTACCACGCTTCTTGCCTGGAAGCCAACCATCTTACCAGTGGTTGTTTCATGCCAGTCGCTGATAGGAACCCTGGAACTGGTAACAGTAGCGTAGTGGAACATTGGATTTACAATGGCTTCATAATCTTTGTTATCGGATGCAAGAACAGATGTCCAAAGTACCCAATCCGACTTGGTGTACGTTTTACGGCTGTCGAGTGGCAGGCCAAAATCATTTTGTTTGGTGAGATAATATTTAATCTCTTTATCATACACTTCCTGCGGAAACAAATTCATTTTTAATATCTTGTCCCACACAATATTGTATTTCTGGCTCCAGGTGCCTTTGTTGTCAAATGTTAAAGAATAGTGGTCGCCATCGTCTGACATTGCCATCCATTTTTTTACCATTTCCTTTGTCATGTTATCATAAAGCGTTGCGGCTTTTGTCTCATTCAATTTTTTCGCCAATTGTACATATCCGCCCAAGGCAACAATGGCTTTGGCGGAAAGATTTGCATTGCGTGCCAGGTGGCCGGCAAAGTCATCGGTGCAAAGTTGGTTGGTAGGATCAAGGCCTTCTTTACTTAAATAATCGGCCCATATCACCAATGTTTTCCAATGTTTTTTTGCATAGGACGCGTTGCCTTCAGCTTTCGCGATCGCTGCTGTGAGGATCACCATATTACCGCATTCTTCTATCGGCATATCTTCGCCATATGTTTGTCCGTTGGCAAGCGGGTAGGTGCCAAGGTCATGCGACGGGAAAGGCTTTTTCCACCTTCCGCTTTCACTGTAATAAAAAATGCCGTTCATCATTCCCTTTAGCAACTCAGGATTATAGGCAAGAAATAATGGTGCAGAAGGATAGGTAATATCAACAGTATTGATAGACCCGTTGCTATAATTTTCTTTTGACAGAAACAATATTTCTCCTTCCGGGCTTTTTAATAATTTATGTGCCGCGATGCTTTGACGGTAAGCCAGCTCACACAGTTTTGCATAGTTTTCGCCACCGGCTTTTACGGCGTCATCATAAATTAATTTATTTAGCGCCTCACATTTTTTGATAGTTGTTTTATAGTCGGCGGCTGCCTGCTGCAGCTGTTGCTCTATCGTGTTAGCAGCAGTCTTTTTCCACCAGGGGCGCAGGTTTTTTGAAAAATATTGTATCGAATAGATATCATCGTATCCAATTAAGATAAGCTGTTCTTTTTCAGTACTGCCGATTTTTCCCAACGGCAGTATGGTATTCAAAAGAAGGTGTTTACCTGTGGCAACCTGTTTGGCACCTGCGTCAAAAGCCTTTACTAATTCCTGATCGGCAGTGATAGATTGTTTGACAGAAGCCTCGCTGGGCACAGCGATATACATATAGCCCCAATCAATACGAAGATCGTCGCCTTTCTTTTGTAAGATGGGCTGTTCTTTCGTTCCCGCCTTTAAAACTGATAGTCTGCCGGAAGTATATTTTGATGCAACGATCTGTTGAGTAGGTGTATTGGCGGCAATATCCGTAGAAGCGCCGAAATACAATTGTACATCATGAGTGGCCCCATCATTCGACTTCACTTTGGTGCTGATATAAGAAACCGGTCTTGCCAGGAGGTCCAGTTCTTTGATCAACAGGGGCGAAGTAAAAGTTAATGCAAGGTCAACGCTGCCGCAGGTAAATTCATAAGCTGTTTGGGTGGCATTAATGATAACAGTTTTTTGAACCGCGGTTTGTATCGCTTCGTTTACGTCTTCTTTAGGCTCATCTACCAGGCCCGCATCTAATAAGGCGCCGCCGCCTGTATTGATCACATGTATGGCGATCAGGTTATCACCTTTCTGCAACTTACTTTTTATTTCATCTTTGATTGGCAAGTAAAGAAATTTGCTGGACACACCTTTGGTTTGATAAACTACTTCTCCATTGATATAAACATCCACATCATCATCGTAGCGAAGCTTTAGTAACAGGTTGTTAAAGTCAGTGGTGGCAAGATTAAATTTACGTCTTACCCAAATATCTTTGGTAAGCCACATTGTTTTGGAGATGCCTTTATTATCACCAAAAGAACCTTTTCCTTTTTTCCAGTTGCTCTCGTCAAAGGATGGTTTCATCCAGTCATCTCCCGGGGCGGTTTCTGTATAAGCAGCGTCATAATTTTCTTCGTCGCCGGCTGCCACCACGGTTTTGTAGGTCTTGCCTGTATTACCTAAAAAACGAAATATTTTTCCATCAACTTTCAACAAGCCAATTAATGAATGATCCGTGCCTGTCCAGTGTTTGGTAGGTGATGACGTCAATTCATCCGTGGTAGACCAGATGCTGAAATAAGGATCATGGGTGATCAACGGATAGGCAGGCGCCCGGGTACTTTGGGCAAAAACATATATCGCATTACAAAGTACAATTGCTATTAAAAACAGTTTTTTCATGGTGTGATTTTATTAATAAATAATGTTATGTTATGTTAAAATTAACTTGCAGGATGCTTGGTTCCTGATGCTTGATGCTTGATGCTTGATACTTGATGCTTGATACTTGATGCTTGATCCTAGATTCTTGATGCTGGATTCTTGATCCTTGATGCTGATACTTAATGCTTATAACCCATGCCTGATCTCAATTTTTAATTTTTAATTCTTCATTTTTAATTTTCAATACTCCATACTCAACACTCATACTCAAAACATCCCCTACTCTATCCAAACCTGTTGTGTAAAAGCTCCGTTTGCCGCTACGTCCCATAGTTCTACTCTTATCCATTTTTTGTTTTTTATGTCTGTGCGGAAAATAAATTTTTCACTCCCAAAAGCCAGGGTATGATCGAGGTTGATCTTTTCACGATATACCTTTTCCCCATCGCCGGTGATGACCTCTGCAAAATTTAAGGGAAAGGTCCACCTGGCATCTATTACTATTTCAGCCTTGTTGCTGTTACCTGCTTTAATCGTTTCGCCGGAACCTTTTCCATTTACGGTAAAGGCAGGTAACAACACTTCACCCGTTGATACAAAAAACTTTCCCTGCTGCATCGCATCCAATACAGGTTGCCAGCCATTTTCATAAGCAGGCAGTTTATCCAGCTGAAGGTAGTTTACATTCAGGTGCGCATACATCTCATTTTCGGGCTCGATGGAAAAGAGATCGGCTTCTGCAATCGTATGTTTTTTAAACCCCCAGTTGGCCATATCATCCATGAGATCAAGTATCCTTTTTCCAAGCCGCGGCTGTGAAAGGTCCGCCGGAATTGCTTTCCAGGCTGCGCCAAAAAAGTGGTCAGACTTATAAAAATTCTCTTCCTTATATTTATCAGGGTAACCTGTTGAGCCTTTTGTTCTCGCATGGGCCGTCCATGCCAGGCCATTTTCCGATTCCAACAATTTAAGCATATCGTCTTTGTCACCTATCCTGTACACTTTGCCATAAGTTGTGTCCATTGTCATAAACGGTGTTCCCGGTGTCCTTGCCATGATCCAGTAAACAGGTTTTGGAAAAAAATCCAGCCAGTGCCCGCCAAAGAATTCATTGGGCTCTTCGCCAGGCAACAACAGAAAGCTGCTATCGGAAAATTGCTGACAGACATCAAAGAGCGTTTTAAGCTCTTTTAGCCTTTGCTGGTCGGGACCTTTTGGATGCGCCGTGTAATGAAACTCCGCCAGGTGAACAATATCAACGCCGGTCTTTTTAAATACATTTACAAAAGTCGGTATGCCCGGTTTAGTCTTACCTGCCAAAGCAACATTCATCACATACTCATTGTGAAAGTGGCTCGACATCGTTTTATAACCAGGCAATTGCTGGTAAGAATCGCCATGCGTAAAACGCTTTACCTCTTCCATCGCAACTGTTGCAGCGCCGCTGTTCAACAGGCAAAAAAAGTTAAGCCGCTGTTTAGTACCCGGAGGTGCATTGAACCAGGGAACCCATCGGTTATCCCCCATCAGGTCTTGCCGGATACCTATTCCATAACCCGGAACCATGCCCCGGTAATTATTTCCATACCAGGTGAATTTTAAATTAAAGGCTTCATCCAAAGGATAAAAAAATTGATGCGGTGCTGGAAAAATTGCTATACTCCCCAGCTTGGTTTGCCCGACAATTGTACGGTATTTTACCGCCAGGTTCCTGCTTGTATCGGCAATGCTTATCGCTACAGACTGTGGCTGGTCGGCAGTATTTGTCCACGCTATGCTATTCCATGAAGGGGTACTGTTAACAAGGCCGGCATCATATAATATTGCGGTGGAGTCAATTTGGGTTGACATAACCGCCGCTACATTTAATAAGGGACTGCCGTTATATAAAATGACCTCTATGCCCCCTGTAAATGACCCGCCTTGCATGTCCCCGATTGTTACGATCGTTCTGCTACCGGCGTTTGATACACTGGCAGTTCTTTTATTAAGGCCGATCGTATATGTTTTGTGAGGCAGCTTATTTGTTTTATCGAAAAAAATATTCCATCCATTTTGTGACACCAGGTCTCTTTTTCCAACAGTCAGAAGAAAAACGGGATCAAGGTTGACCCCGATTTCTCTTAATTTACCAAAACTACTAAGTTGAATACTTCTGAATAACGGCTTTTCATTTGTAAGGTCAATAATTATTTTACCAATCTCCTTATTTCCAGCGGGCCAGGTAATGCTGACCAGGTTTTTTTGAACAACCACCTTCGTCTCATGATTTTTATGCAATCCTGAAAGGTCCACTTTTACCTGCGCCTTGGCAAAGGCATAAGTCATTAGCAGGAAGAAGAGTATATTTTTTTTCATTACCAGGCTACTTAATATTTTGCACTTATAGTTGAAGCATCCAAGGTGAATACAACAACAGTTGATCCCTGTGACAAATTAATTTTGGTAACCTTTTCTTGTGTTCATCGACGGCAGATCGCACACCTTACAAAACTCATATCGAGCCAATGACCTTGTTGATGCAACTACTTTACTGCAAATTTTATAAGCGAATTATCATACAATTTTGAATGCACCGATTTAAGTTTATCAACAGGCATTTTGATCTCTTTCCGGTCGTATGTCATCAGGCCATTGGTTTCTATCTCTACGTCCGTAGTTTGTGTGTAAACCGCTGCAGACAAACCCTTCTCGATCAGGTGAGGTATCCGGTCCATCAATTCTGAATATCTTTTGAACAACTCTTCCTTGTTTTTAAAAGTCTGGTAGCCCCAGTTGTTTTTTTCCTGCCAGCTGTGATTTTCAACAGGCAGCCCCAGTCCGCCGAATTCCCCTAACACGATTACCCTTGTTTCTCCATAAAGACCAGGATCTGGCATCAACGGTTCCGGGTAGTTGTGCAGGTCGATGATGTGCCCGACGTTTTCAAAGTTGCCGCCGCTGGCCGTATTAACCAACCTGGACGGATCTTTTTGCATCGTCCATTTTACGATCTCAGTTGTCTTGAATTGGCCCCATGCTTCATTGAATGGCACCCACACAACAATACTGGGAAAATTATAAAGGTGCTCCATGATACTGTTCCATTCTGTGCGGTAGATCTTTTCAGATTCCGCGCTGCGGTCCTTATCGGTGCCGCGCCCATATATCCCTGGCCGGTTTTCCCACCTGTTGCCGAGGTCACCACTGGGCATATCCTGCCATACCAACATTCCCAGCTGATCGCAGTAGCGGTACCACCTGGCGGGCTCAACCTTCACATGCTTGCGTATCATGTTAAAGCCCATTTCCTTTGTTTTTTCAATATCGAATTTCAATGCTTCATCCGTAGGAGCCGTGTACAAGCCATCGGGCCACCAGCCCTGGTCAAGGGGACCGTATTGAAAAACAAACTCATTGTTAAGCAACATTCTCTGTATGCCGTTATTATCAGGCGCCATTGATATTTTACGCATGGCAAAATAACTTTTTACTTCATCTACCACTTTACCCTTACGCATCACCGTTAGTTTCAAATCATACAGGAAGGGGTTTTTCGGTGACCATAATTGCGGATCAGTTATTGAAAGCACCACTTCCTTATTTTCCGGCATGGCTTGCTCAGTTACTTTTTCTTCTCCCTTCCAGGCGGAAACAATGACCTGGTCGCCTGGCAGAAGATTTTCTACCTTGGCTGAGAGCCTGAGCGTTTTTTTATCAATATCGGGCGTTTGCTTTGTAGTG
Organism: Ferruginibacter sp.; assembly: GCA_039916545.1. GTDB lineage: Bacteria > Bacteroidota > Bacteroidia > Chitinophagales > Chitinophagaceae > Ferruginibacter. The sequence goes on along the minus strand of JBDSLD010000237.1, from coordinate 7,695 downwards.
CTGATATAAGTTTTAGGAACAGCCTCGAGCCAGACAGTTTGCCAGATACCAGTAACCGGCGTGTACCAAATCCCATTAGGATTTTTAACCTGTTTGCCACGCGGCTGCGGACCGTCATCCGAAGGATCCCACACACGAATGGAAATTTTTTGCTTACCTTTTTTATTTAATGCAGTTGTAATGTCGAATGAGAATGGATCGTAGCCTCCTTCGTGGGTACCTACCGCCTTGCCATTTACATATACATTGCATAACCAATCAACCGCACCAAACTGTAATAATACATGGTTGTTTTTAAAAGTGGCCGGCAGCGTCAGCTCCCTTTCGTACCACAATACACTGTCTTTTCCAACCGTTTTACCCACACCGGATAATGCCGATTCCACAGCAAATGGAACCAATATATTTCCTGCAAATGAAGCAGGTATTGATTCGGACGCTTTTGGTAAAATCGAATATTGCCACAAGCCATTTAAGTTCATCCAGTTATTACGCACGAGTTGTGGTCGTGGATATTCCGGCAACGGCTTTGCAGGGTCAACCTTTGAGGCCCAGGAAGTACTGATCTTAGTACCGGCTATTTTCCAATCATTTTGGGAAAATGCAGCTACACTAATAATCATTGAAAAAAATAACAGGCTTTTTATTTTCATTACATTGGTTTATTTAAGCGGTTGATCATATTTTTATCCGGCAGCAGAGAATTAATTATAAAGGCCATTTAGCCAGATAGCTAAATGGCCTTTATTTTAAAGTTATTGGATCCTAAAATTAAACGGATAGCTTGTAAAACATTTGTTACTTCAAAATCATACTTAAAACACTTGCTTAGAAAGTTATTTTCTGAAGTGGTGAAAGTATGGAATCATCCAGACCTGCAATCTTTATCGCGATGCGTGCAAAAACATAATTCTGTGTTGGAACAAGCGTTGGAATTGTAAGTTCCAGGCTTATGTTATTTGGATCCGTAATCGCCGATCCGGCCAAATCAATTTTTTGGATGTTATCATTAACAGAAACAAACTGTGTTTTATTGATGTAAAGGCTAACCCTTTCGATATCTTTTCCGGTAGCATCCACGATAATTTTCTCCGCTTTAAAAGAGGCAGTTACTTTACCGCCGGCAGTAGTGATCTGTGGAGTGCGGATCATGTAATAGGGAGTAACTTCCAGGTCAAGCGCCTGGTTACCATTTACTGTGACGGCAAGGCTATCAGGCCCACCGGAAGCTGTTTGTTTCCATTTGAACGGCCCCTGGCCATTTGGAATGATCAGTTTATACTGACCATCAAAAAGAAGGGAAGAATAAGTGCCTTCCTGTGTGAACGTTTGAGCAATGGCGCCCACTTTACCAAAACCATATTGGTATAATTCATAGGAGACCCGGTCGTGCTCCACCTGTATGGCTTCACCCTGGTACAGTATCTTTCCGCTAAGGGTGGAAGAAGGAGCTTTGAAATTATCTTTTTTACAGGAGACAGCACCGATCAGCAGCGCCAGCAACCCGATATATTGAAATTTGATTTTCATCTGTTTTGATTTATTTTTTTTACAATCGCCGGATAAGATCACCATAATTTATTTGGCACCTATCATTTGGCATGGTACAAATTTTATTGATTGGGCTGTCTTACAATCTTTGGATTATTGGCCCTGATATCATCTCCGATCCTTGAATAATAATTTCCAAACTGGAAGTTATTAGCTCCCGTTACGAGGTTAGGAAGTACTATCCTGAACACCCATTTACCATCATTCGGGCTACCCGGATTAAAATATTTGTAAGACCACAATCCATAAGGCTGTGTATTTCTTTTAGTGGCTGATCCGATATTAGTAACCAGTTCCGTCGGTGTCATTTTATTGCCATCCCAAATTTTATGGGCATTTCTCCAGCGCTTCTGGTCGTACAATATATGTCCTTCAAAAGAGAGTTCAACGCGACGCTCGTGTACGATCCTGTCGAAAGTAATGTCGCCGGCTGCTAACGGAATGATTAAACCTGCCCTTGCCCTTACCTGGTTCAGGTAAGTAGCGGCATCACCGGTTTGTCCAAGTTCAAAAGCAGCTTCCGCAGCATTCAATAATACTTCTGCATACCGGTAGCGGATAAATGGCAATTCGCTATTGGTACCACGGGAACCTGATCCAACAGCAGGATCAAGGTATTTGCGGAGATAGAAACCGCTCTGTGCGGTAAACTCTTTGGCATTGATAGGTCCATCCAAACCAACCACCTGCCTTAAGCCGGTAGTGCCGGGCAATACTTTTTGTTGTCCCCTGTCATCGCCGCTGAAAATAGAATTATCGGCAAGCAGGTATCCTGCCCAGATATCGACCTGGCGGCCCTTGAAGAATGTACCAGGCAACATTACTGTACCTGCGAGACGGGCATCCCTTCCTGCGAACGGATCAGTCTGGTTAGCATAATAAATAGGATTACCGGAGGCATCAGAAACCGGAACAGGCGCATAAGTATTATCCAGTTTTTCAAATGATTCCACCAGGTTCAAAGATGGATTGATGCGTCCGCCTTCTTCTTCTTCAGCGCCATAACGGGGCTGGTTCCAACCGGTGAAATAATGTACTTTACCGCTTTTAAGTTTGAAATCCTCGATGAAGATTGTTTCGGGATTATTTCCTTTATCTATAAAAATATTTGAAAAATTATCCGCGAGGTCTGCTTTTTTATTGTACAAGGAATAACTTCCTGCCGTACCGGTAATAATTTCTTTAGCTGCGGCCAATGCTTTTGTATAGTAATCGGCGGCCATGCTGGCTGGTATTCCTACCTCGCCGCCTGGTAAAGATACTTGCGGCGTACCGGCTCCATATTTGGCAATAGATCCGGCATACAAGGCTGCGCGGCATTCCATGGCCAGAGCTGCTCCCCTGCTGGCGCGGGCGGCATCAGTCGCATTTGTTTTTCCATCAATTGGCAGGTCTGCTTTGATCGCTTCCGCCTCACTGATCACAAAATCATACATTTCGGATTCTTTGGAACGCGCATATTGCAGGTCATCTGTTTTTCCGCTAAAATCATACGACAAAGATTTCAGGATCAATGGCACCCCGCCCATTCTTTTGGTCAGTTCAAAATAATAATTGGCACGAAGAAACCTACCTTCCGCTTTAAACCTTGCTTTATCAGAAGCAGCCAATGTTTCAGTCAGTTCCAGTCTTTCTAAAAACAGGTTCAGCTGGCGGATATAACCATAATCCCAGGATCCCCATTCACCAAAATCCCAATTGTTTCTCTGCACTAAAAATGCACGGCCATTTTCTGAGGGAAAACTTTCGCTAAAATCTGCCATAGTGTACCAATCCTTTAAAGTAGAAAAATCTACCTGGCGATTGTAAAGGTCTGCCAGCACTGATAATACGTTGGATGCATTAGAAAATGCCAGTTCAGTTGGTATGATAGACGTGGGCTCAACATTCAGGAACTCACTGTCTTTTTTACAGCCCCACATACCTAGTACGGAAGCCGCGATTAAAAATTGATATATCTTTTTCATTGAATGAAGTTGAATTGGTAAGATTAAAATGTAAGGTTAACGCCTGCGTTTACATATTTGCTCTGCGGATATTGGAGACCGTTATCGTCATTTACTTCCGGATCGATGTTGAACTGGTGTACATTGTCGATAGAGAACAGGTTATAACCATTAATATAAAAACGTACTTTCTTTATCACCTTGATCTTAGTCATTACATTAGTTGGTAAAGTATAGGCAAGTTCAATTGTACGTGCCCTCAGATAAGTAACGTTGTGCGCCCAATAAGTCGAGGACCTGTTATAGTTGCTGTGGCCGCTTTCATTGTAGCGCAAGGCAGGGTATTTACCAGGTACCCAGGCACTGTTGAGGTCGTAAAGATCCGCCCTGTGCCACCTGTCTTCAAACATGGTATTCAGGTTGCCGTCATTTTGAAATGCCCACCTTGTCTCCCAGTTTTGGAACCAGGTATATCCTGAAGCTCCGGAGAAATCAGCGTGGAATTCAATGCCTTTCCAGGCCAGTGCCAGGTTAAATCCAAAATTGATATTTGGCTGTACACCTGAGCCATAACCGATCGGGCGTTGGTCAAAGTCACTAATTTTTCCATCGCCGTCAATATCTTTGTAAATTAAATCGCCGGGCAGTAATGTCTTATTTCCTTGTCCGTCTATGTTTACTTTATAATTATTTATTTCTTCCTGGGTTTGGAACTGCCCGGAAATTTCATATCCCCAGTCTATCCTGTTGTACCGGCCAATATTTGAATTGCGGTATTGATCCCAGGAGTTGAAAAAAGTAGGGTTGTATCTTTCTAAGAACTTAGACCTTGTATACCCGATATTACCTCCCACCTGGAACTGGATATCTCCCACTTTTCCATTGTAACTTAAAGAACCTTCCACACCAGACTGCGCATCACTGTTCAGATTTTCATTCGGCAAACCATAGCCAAGTTCTGACGGGATCAATACATCTGTTTTCACATCTCTAAGCCCGCTTCTTTTCCTGTAGAAATAATCGAACGTACCATTGATCTTTCCATTGAGCATACCGAAATCAATACCGACATCGGTTATCTTGCTTTTTAACCAGCTGATATTTGTAGTGGGGGCGCCGCGGTCCGTAGAAGTGATAATTGGTAAGCCATTCAGGATACCGATACCTGTATTGTAATTGTATCCGGTGATGTAACTGTAAGGAGGAAGTCCGAGCGCGTCGCCATCATCGCCCAGTACACCATAAGATCCGCGGATTTTAAATTCAGTCAGCAAAGTGCTGTTGCCAAGAATGTTCCGCATAAAACGTTCCTGTGTCAATCTCCAGCCGGCAGATATATTTGGGAAATAACCTACCCTGTTCTCAGGTGTAAAAAGATAAGATGCATCACGCCTTGCTGACGCTTCTAAAAAATAAGTATTTGCATAGTTATAGTTGATCCTGCCGATATAACCGATACGGGCCTGGCGGTCATCACTATCCTGGTATTGATCAGCGGTTGCAAAATAAATCAATGGTGATACATTGGTGGTTGGCACCGCATGTATCCAGTTACGAAGGCGTTGGTTCTTGATCCTTTCGGCCACGAACGTAGCTGCAATGGAATGGTTACCAAATTTGTTATTGTAATTTACCTGGCCCTGCGTAGAAATATTTATCTGTTTGATCTGTTCGCGTTCTCTCCACGGGTTGATACTTCCGCCTGTTCTTTCATAACTGTCATCAGTTGGATGATAGGTATAAGTATCATACGTGTACTCATGGTTATTGTAAAGGAAATCGGCTATGTAGTAAGAATATAACCCTCTTAATGTCAGTCCTTTTATATATGGAACCTCGTATTCAACTGTAGCATTGGCCTGCAATACGCGCCAGTCATTGTGAAAACGGCCGGCGTTCTTATAATTAAGATAGGCCCAGTTAGTTTCATTGTGTTTGATGTCATTCAGGTACTCCGGGTTGTCGTTGGCATAAGGCCTTTCCAAGGGTGTATTTCTAAGAATGGCAAAACGTGCCAGCCAGTAATCATCTCCACCCGGAACACCAGGATTGTCTCTTGTTTCAATGCGACCATTGATAGCCAGGCCAATTTTCAGCCCATTCGCAATTTGCGCATTGATATTTGATTGCAGGTTGGTACGGCCGAACTTGTATTCTCTGCCCAATACTGAATTCTGGAATAAGCGGGTGCCGGATACATAATAATTAAGCTTATCGGTACCACCTGTAAAGTTGACATTAACAGAGTTCATCGGGGCGTTGCCCTTGATAATAAAATCTTTCCAGTCAAAACTTTTATCATAGCCGGCATCCGTGCCGAGTCTCCATTTTTCGAGTTCAGCAGGAGTGATCGCGGTGCTGCCATAACGGTTCACTTCAGCTTCTGCGCGGTATCGCTGATAATCGTAGGAGTTGGTAAGCACTTCTGTAAACCTCGACCAGTTTTGCGCACCTGTATAAGCATTTACATTTATTGTATTAGCCGTATTCCGCCTGCCTTGTTTGGTGGTAACTACCACTACACCATTTGCAGCCCGTACGCCATAAATAGCGGCAGATGCATCTTTAAGTACAGTAATGCTTTCCACATCGTTTGGCGCCAGGTTATTGAACTGGCCCTCATCCTGCTGGATACCATCGATTACATACAGGGGCGCACCCATGTTCCGTATCTGGATACTTGCGCTTGCTCCCGGGCGGCCATCCGCCATACGGAAAGTAACACCGGGTAATTTGCCTGCAAGACCGGTGCTGACGGTAGATCCACCATGTACGCGATCCAAATCCTTGGCAGTAACAGTAGCAGTAGCGCCCGTTAACGACTGGCGGGACTTGGTACCGTAACCTACTACTACCACCTCATCCATACTGCTTCTTTGCTGGGTAAGAGAGATGATAATGTTCGTTTGAGTTCCAACTTTTAATTCCTGTGAGGTGTAGCCAACAGAAGAAAAAATAAGTGTGGATTTTTCTCCTGTTACTTTTAAAGTAAACTTTCCGTCACTATCAGTGGTAGTGGCGGTCTTTGATCCCTTTTCCTGTACGGTTGTATTAGCAAGACCTATACCGGCACTGTCTTTCACGAGCCCGGTAACAGTAACTGTTGCCTGGGAAAATGCCGCCGATCCAAGTAAAAAGAGAAAAAACATTAGGGAGAGTAACTTTCTTTTTTGCCAGAGGCAGGAAGCTGCATACGCAAAAAGCATAGAATGCTTTGTAGAAGATTTCATGTAGCGAGTTATTGGTTAATAATAATTTGTAATCGTTTACATAACTTATTTGGGTCGTTAGTCCGGTTAATAAATTAAGAATGTAAATTAAAATCATATTTTTGAGGCCATTCATTCGTGATGTATCAGAATTTTCACAAAATGTTACATTTTAATTTTTGGCTGGGTGGATAATTTGAATTATTAAATTAACAATGAGCAGGTAAACGATTATTAAAAACTTTGGTAAAGCGATTTGCACACAATACGCCATATTATTTCTTACTTTCTACTGACCCCTATCCTGTGGTGTTTCACTTTAAATGCAAATGCACAATCCTATTTTTTCAGGCATTACCAGGTAGAGAACGGGCTTTCGAATAATACTGTTTTTAGCAGTGTGCAGGATAAGCTGGGCTTTTTATGGTTCGGTACCAAGGACGGCATCAACAGGTTTGATGGTTATCATTTTAAACATTTTAATATAAATGATGACGGTCATAATATGACGCCTGATATCATCTCCAGCCTGCTGGTTACCGATGATGACAGGTTGCTGATAGGCTGCCAGAAAGGACTGTATACATTTGACAGGGAAAAAGAAAAGCTTGTGCCAATAATCGATTCCCTTAAGTGGATCAACTATATGAGCATAGATAAGAATGGCGATTTATGGTTTATATCCGCTGTTATGCTTTGCCGCTATAATTTCAAAACAAACAAATTACTGCGCTTTCCACAGGGAAAATATTTTCCCGCTACTACCATTTGTAACGCTGATGATGGCGCTGTGTGGGCCGCGACCACAGATGGATTTTTGCAGCGTTTTGATTCTATCAAACAAAATTTCACAAAATTTGATCTGTTCAGTCATTCAGGGCCGGCAACGTCTAACTGGATCCAAACGATACATTCCGCCGGGAATAACCAACTGTTTGTCGGTACCTCCAGCCAGGGATTAAAAAAGTTCGATATCGCCACCGCCACCT
>JBDSLD010000236.1:0-12917 GCA_039916545.1 Ferruginibacter sp. | reverse complement strand
CTGGCGGACCGGCTGTGGAGGCAAAAGTAGAGAGTTGACAGGTAGTTGGTGAAGTGAAGATTCGGATTAGAAAATATTCTAAAACCCTTACCAGTTATTAATAACAGCGTTTTCTTGCAGACACTATTTAAGGGCTGTTGAAGGAAAGCTGGTGCAAATTTAATTCTAACAATTTATTGCGAAAAAATAAAAATAAATTTCTTGAGATAAGAACAATATTTGCATTAAATTTTTATATATGAAAGGATGCGGTTTATTAGCAGGATTTTGTTGTCTTCTGCATTTATGCCATGCACAACAAGCAGCAAACGACTGGGAAAATCCGGCTAAAGTGGATGAAAATAAAGAAGGGCCAAGAGCGAGCTTTATGTTGTACAACAGCAAAGCAACTGCTGTAAAAGATGATTATACCGCTTCGCCTTTTTACCAATCTTTAAATGGCACCTGGAAGTTTCATTACACGGCCAGCTATAAAGACCGGCCTGTAAATTTTTACCAAACTAACTTTAATGATAGCCGTTGGGATAACCTGGCCGTTCCTTCCAATTGGGAAATGAAAGGATTTGGTATACCCATCTATACCAATATAACTTATCCCTTCCCTAAAAACCCGCCATTTGTGGGTGATGATAATCCCGCCGGAAGTTACCGGAAATATTTTACCGTTCCGGAAAACTGGAATGGCAGTGAAGTACTGCTCCATTTTGGTTCCATCACCGGCTATGCCGTGGTGTATGTAAACGGGCAAAAGGCAGGCATGACAAAAGCTTCCAAAACACCTGCAGAATTTAACATTACCCCTCTACTTACAAAGGGTAAAAACTTATTAGCAGTAGAGGTGTTTCGCTGGCACGACGGCAGCTACCTGGAAGACCAGGATTTTTGGCGCATCAGCGGCATTGAAAGAGATGTGTACTTAACCGGATTACCAAATGTGAATATTTGGGATTTCTTTTTACAATCCACCCTGGATGATAATTACAGGGATGGTGAATTCAGCGCAGCCATCGATGTAAGAAAAATTAAAAATGCGAACTTTAAAAACGGCACTGTTTCAGTAGAAGTGACTGATAAGGAAGGCAAGGTTGTTTTTTCTAAGCAAAAACAAATAAGCAATGATGCAGATGAAATTCAAACTATTTTATTGGAGGGGAAAATCAATTCCCCGCAACAATGGAATGCAGAACATCCTTACTTATACAATTGCGTGGTAGCGCTAACTATAAATGGCAAAACAACTTACGCGGGTAATAAAATTGGCTTTAGAAAAGTGGAGATAAAAAATGCGCAATTGCTGGTAAATGGCATGCCAGTGTATGTGCATGGAACAGACAGGCATGAACATGATCCTGTAAACGGACATGTGCCCTCAAAAGAATTGATGCTGAAAGACATTCAGCTTATGAAGGAATTTAACATCAATGCGGTGCGTTGCTCACACTATCCAAACGATCCGCTGTGGTATAAGTTGTGCGACGAATATGGCCTTTACCTGGTGGATGAGGCCAATATCGAAGTACATGGAATGGGCGCTTCCCTGCAAGGCTACTTTGATACAACGGTTCATCCTGCTTACCTGCCACAATGGGCGCCTGCTTTCTTTGACAGGCATAAACGAATGCTGGAGGCGGATAAAAATCATCCTTCCGTAATTATCTGGTCGCTGGGTAACGAGTGCGGTAATGGTAAGGTTTTTCATGATGATTATTTATGGATTAAGAACCGTGATAAGAGCCGCCCGGTGCAATTTGAACAGGCCGGCGAAGATTGGAATACCGATATTGTTTGCCCGATGTATCCAAGGGTGCCAGGTATGCAGCGCTATGCAAGGGACAGCACTAAGAAAAGACCCTACATCATGTGCGAATATTCCCATGCCATGGGTAATAGCAACGGCAATTTTCAGGAATACTGGGATATCATTATGAGCAGTCCACACATGCAGGGTGGTTTTATCTGGGACTGGGTAGACCAGGGCATGCTCACCACAGCTACTTCCGGTAAACCTTTTTATGCTTACGGCGGAGACCTGGGAGGTTACTATTTACAAAACGACGAAAATTTTTGTGCCAATGGTTTAGTTGCTGCAGACAGAACAGTACATCCCGGCTTATATGAAGTTAAAAAAGTGTACCAGAATATTTTATTTAAGGAAAAAGATTTATCTAAAGGAATTGTTACCGTTTACAACTGGTTTGATTTTACAAACCTGAGTGATTACAATTTTGAATGGGTGCTGATGAAAGACGGCACGCCTTTCACCAAAGGAAAATTTTCAATGGATGTACTGCCGCATCAATCGAAAGATGTAACGTTGGAAATTCCCATGGTGAAGTCGCGGGAAGGCACAGAGTTTTTTGTAAACCTTTACGCCTATACTAAAAGACCCGGATTGGTTGCGGCGGGACATCTTATAGCATCGGAACAATTTAAGCGCACAGCTGATTATTTTGTCACCAGGCAAATTGATTCAGCCAATGCACTAATCGTTACAAAAACAGCCACAAGAATTACATTTACATCAGGCAAAATAAAAGGAGAGTTTGACGTGCAACGTGGACATTTCATTTCTTATACAAATGATGGCAAAAAAATTATGACTGGTTTTCCCGAACCTTATTTTTGGCGTGCTCCCACGGATAATGATTTTGGCAACAGGATGCCGGCATTGTCAGGCGTTTGGCGCAATGCCCACATAAATCAATTGGTTAAAAATGTTATGGTGAGTGATGCTTCAAAAGATTCACTTCAAATTAAAGTTGATTACCTGCTTAGCGATATGGACGTTCCCTACCAGGTTATTTACACAGTGCTTCAGAATGGCGCTGTTAAAGTAACGGCAGCTATTGATATGAAAGGGAAAACCCTTCCGGAGTTGCCACGATTTGGCATGCGCATGTCCCTGCCAGGCGATTACAAAAATATTACCTACTATGGCCGTGGCCCATGGGAGAATTATAGTGACAGAAACAGCGCAGCATTTGTCGGTTTGTATAGCACGAATACGGATAGTATGTACACCTATAATTATATCCGCCCACAAGAGGCTGGCTACAGAACAGATACCCGCTGGGTGGAACTGAAAAACAAGCAAGGTGATGGATTGCGTATTGAAGGGTTACAACCCATTTGCTTCAGCGCATTAAATACAAAAGATGAAGACCTAGACCCCGGCCTTACCAAAAAACAACAGCATCCAACTGACATAAAGTTAAGCGGCAACATTAACCTGCACATCGATTTAAAACAAAGAGGTCTTGGTGGAGATGACAGTTGGGGAGCTTTGCCGCATAACCAGTACCGGCTTTTGGATAAAGAATATACTTATAGTTATATAATTATGCCCCTTTAAAATACTAAACCGGTGAGCAGGAGAATACAAGTTTATTGAAGGCACACTCCTTTTATTTCAGCAACAAATAAAAGGAGTTGAATTGATATCCCTTGTTACACTTTATTTTTTTTTGTTTCGAGACAAAAAATAAAGTAGAGATAACCACAACAGGAGACGCTTTGCGGATTATCTGACTGATAGTAAAACTTAAAAGCCTGGAAGAAAAAAATGTGATCCTACAAAACCTGACAGGAAACAAAAAATTCAATTTTGAAAGAAAAATGAAACAGGTATGAAAAAACTGATTGCAGCCCTGGTTATCATAACCATGCCAGCCCTATTTACAGGATTTGTTGCACTGGCGCAGCAAAAGGCACATAACCCTTTAATTTTTGCAGATGTTCCTGACATGTCAATGATCCGCGTGGGCGGTACTTACTATATGAGTAGCACTACCATGCATTTTAATCCTGGTGTGCCAATTATGAAATCGACGGATCTGGTAAACTGGAAGTTAATAAACTATGCATACGATACCCTGGCTGATATTGACGAATTAAACCTTGTAAATGGCAAAAGCACTTATGGCAGAGGTTCCTGGGCCAGCAGTATCCGTTATCACAATGGAACATATTATGTGAGCACATTTGCTCAAACCACCGGGCAAACTTATATCTACAGCACAAAAAATATTGAAAAGGGGCCCTGGAAAAGAGTGACATTCAAACCAAGCTACCACGACCACTCCTTATTTTTTGACGATGATGGTAAAGTGTTCCTGCTATACGGAGCGGGGAAATTAAATTTAGTAGAATTAAATGCGGATGTATCCGGGGTAAAAGAAGGAGGCGTCAACCAGGTTACTATTGAAAACGCCAGTGCGCCCAGCCAGGTAGAAGGCAAGCGGGGAGGGTTAGGTGCAGAAGGTTCGCAGTTGTATAAAATAAAGGGCAAATATTACCTGTTTAACATCACCTGGCCTCCCGGTGGCATGCGTACGGTAGTTATTCACAGGGCCGATAAAATTACTGGCCCGTGGGAAGGTAAAATCGGTTTGCAGGATATGGGCGTGGCACAAGGCGGTTTAATTGATATGCCTGATGGAACATGGTATGCGTACCTGTTCCGCGACTATGGTGCGGTTGGCCGCATTCCTTACCTGGTGCCTGTAAAATGGGAAGATGGCTGGCCGGTATTGGGTATTAATGGAAAAGTGCCTGAAACGCTGGAACTACCTGCAAATAAAAGTTTAATTCCTGGTATCGTTGCCTCCGATGAATTTGCCCGGAAGAAAAGCGAACGGGCGTTACCGTTAGTTTGGCAATGGAACCACAATCCCGATAATAGCCTGTGGTCTGTTACAGAAAGAAAAGGGTACCTGCGTTTAAAAACAGGCAGAATTGATACCTCATTTTTACTGGCAAGAAATGCTTTAACCCAGCGAACCATTGGGCCGGTATGCACCGGTACTACCTCACTTGATATTTCAAACATGAAAGATGGGGACTTTGCAGGACTTGCCTTATTGCAAAAAAATTATGGTATTGCCGGCGTTAAAATAGATGGCGACAATAAAAGTATTGTTATGATCAATGCCAGCTCAGGCCTACCAGAACAGGCACAAACCATACCGCTTAATCAGCAAACAGTTTTCTTTAAGGCTCAATGCGATTTTACTAATAAAAAAGACACTGCTAATTTCTTTTATAGCCTGGATGGTAATACATGGACAGCGCTTGGAACACCCCTGAAAATGGCTTATACGATTCCACAGTTTATCGGATACAGGTTTACGCTATTTAACTATGCAACAAAAAATATTGGAGGATATGCTGATTTTGATTATTTCAGGATAACGGATACTGTTGAAGCGGTTAAATAATTTGCTGCTATTGAAAATAACAAATAATAGGATTAGGTAGATAAGCCGCAAAGTGACTACCAGTATTGTTTTCCGGGTATTTTGCTTCATAAGATGACATCCGAACTTTAACCAGTAACCGGGTTAGCAGCCTCTTTTGCTTCTTTCAAAAAATGCGAAGCTTATTTTTTGAAAGAAGCAAAAGCAGCTGCGTTCCGGTTACGCAGCCCGCCGGCTGGGGAGGCGAAAGACATGGACACAAAAGAAAGAACGAATGTAGAATGAGCCTTGCGCTCCATCTACCTAATCCAAACAAATAAATACCTGGTAATGTGAAAGCAATGCTTGCTAAATTTTTTAAAGTAAATAGGATGAAACTTAACAGAACCATATACTGCTTTTTTATTTTAACGCTTGTCCTCAGTCATGTAAGTGCTGAAGACGGGCATCAGCTTTGGCTCCGCACAAAGAAGGCCTTGCCTGTAACGGTGGTTAGTGAAAAAAAATCGCCCACATTAACCATTGCGCAGCAGGAATTACAACAAGGCTGGCAAGGCATACCCGGTGCGAAAATATTATTCAGTGTAAAAAAAGATAACCACATTACAGGCGACGGTTTTAAAATAAGTCCTTCAGGCGTACAGGCCAATACTGATTTGGGTGTATTGTATGGCGTGTATGAAATGTTGCGCCGTCAGCAAACCGGGCAAATTATTATCGAAGGAATTTCCAATCCTTCCTACACCAACCGCGTTTTGAATCACTGGGATAACCTGGATGGCTCTATTGAAAGAGGCTATGCAGGAAATTCTATTTTCTGGCGAAAGGATGATCCTTTTTCGGTAACAGCAGCAGACAAAAAATTATGGCAGGAATATGCACGGGCAAATGCTTCAATCGGAATCAATGGTGCGGTGTTGGATAATGTAAATGCCAGCCCGCTTATATTAAATGCTAATTACCTTATGCGTGCTAAAGCTATTGCCGAAGTATTGCGTCCTTACGGTGTTAAAGTCTATTTAGCCGTAAAATTCTCTTCTCCTGCACTGGTGGGTAAATTAAAAACGTCTGATCCTTTAGATGCAGAAGTAATAAAATGGTGGAATGATAAAGTAAAGGAAATTTATAAATTGATACCTGACTTTGGCGGATTTTTAATAAAAGCAAGCAGCGAAGGGCAACCTGGTCCGCAGGATTTTGGACGCACGCATGCAGATGGTGCTAATATGCTGGCCGATGCAGTGAAACCTTTTGGTGGTATTATTATGTGGCGGGCCTTTGTTTACAGCGCCAATGATAAAGACCGTGCAAAACAAGCCTACAATGAATTTGTTCCCTTTGACGGGCAATTTAGAGACAATGTTATCATCCAGGTAAAGAACGGCCCGGTGGATTTTATGCCGAGAGAACCATTCAATCCATTATTTGGTGCCCTGAAAAAAACGCCGGTCATGGTTGAGTTTCAGATCACACAGGAATACCTTGGTCATTCAACTCATCTTGTATTTTTATCGCCCATGTGGCAGGAATGCTTACAAAGCGATACCTACCAGTTTGGTGCTGGCAGTACCGTTGCAAGATGTACCGATGGCTCCCTTAAAGCGCAGCAATATTCCGCCATAGCAGGAGTAGCAAACATCGGTTTGGATACCAACTGGTGTGGCCACGATTTTGCGCAGGCCAACTGGTATGCATTTGGCAGGTTGGCCTGGAATAATAATTTAAACAGCGAACAGGTAGCAGATGAATGGCTGAAGCTGACCTTTTATGATGCCCCTGCTACAAAAAATGCCTTTGATTATTCGAATTTGTGGGGTTCGGATTTTTTAATCCCTGTAAAAAAAATGATGCTGGAAAGCCGGGAGGCTGCAGTGAATTATATGATGCCGCTTGGCCTGCATCACCTTATGTCTGCAAACGGGCATTATGGTCCGGGGCCCTGGTGGGCGCCTGCAAAAATGCGTGCCGATTGGACACCACCTTATTATCACCAGGCAGATAGCATGGGCATCGGGTTCAATCGTACCAAGACAGGCAGCGATGCGGTAGAACAATACCACGAACCATTGGCTTCCCTATTAAATAGCCCTACTACCTGCCCGGATGGCTATTTACTTTGGTTTCATCACTTACCCTGGGATTTTAAAATGAAAAGCGGGCGCTCCCTCTGGGATGAAATGTGTTATCACTACGACAAAGGCGTACGGCAGGTACGGGAATTTCAAAAAATATGGGACGGGGTTCAACCGCTTGTAGACAGCGGCAGGTTTAATGCGGTGCAAAGAAAGCTGCGCAACCAAACCTCCAATGCTGTTTTATGGAAAGATGCCTGTCTTCTCTATTTTCAGCAGTTTAGCAGAATGCCAATACCCTATGAAATAGAAAAGCCTGTCTACAACCTGGATGACATTATCAAGAATGATATGAACAGAAAAAATTATAATGAATCCTTGTAATGATGACATCATCTTAAGTAACATAGGTTAAAAAATATGAAATATATTTTGAGCCGTCACGAAAGAAGTTGCAGGTTTTATGATCAACTCGACAGTAAAAGCGTTCAAAAAAATTTCGACAAGGTATTGCAACAGTTAAGTCGCGGTGATTTCAAAAGCGCTGATGTCCGCAAATGACCAATACCGGCTATTACCGCGCGAGGCTTGGTATTAAGGACCGCCTGCTTGTGGCGTTTGCCAGTTTTAATCTACAGAAATACCTGTTGCCGCTGGAAGTGATACAGCCCCATGACTATGCAGGATCAAGATTTCTTCGCGGAGCACAACTGCCGGATGAGGCATCCCTACAACAGTTGGAGAAAATAGAAGATCTTCAACAGGGAGATATAAAAGTCTTGAATTATATCAACGGTTCCTTCAAAAGCATTCATGTGCTTAATAAATTTATTTCGTTTGATGAAATACAACAGGCCATATTTAATGTGCATCCCCCTTTAATTATCATCGGCGCGGCCGGAAGTGGCAAAACGGTGCTGGTACTCGAAAAATTAAAGCAACTAAAAGGCAATGTAGCCTATATCTCGTTGAGTAATTAACTCAAGTTGCTAATGAGTTCCTTTCCTGAGGTGACAAATAAGACTACTATACCAGTCATCGCGAGTAGTCTTTGTTGATTAGAATCAGGCATCATGCTTCTTATGGAATTTATCTTATTTTATAAAAGGCCATCAAGGGTGTGAATTGATGCCGACAAGTATTAGATTATTTTGCCATTATGGAGACTTTCAAAATCTTACAACCGATTATAAGTGAGTAGTGTTTGCAAGAAAACGCTGAAAACCTTTACAGACAATGGATTGTGGAGATTTTTCTTGTTGAATAGTATTAATCTGAAACTAAAGAAATGGCCTAAAATAAAATATTATTGATCCGTTTAATAAAAGGCATTTAAGTGTGGCCACTATTTGATCTTCTGCAACAGCAACCGGGTTAGTTGCCTTTCGTTGGTTCGGTTCCGATGAAATCGGAATTGAAAAAATGCGCAGCCTATTTTTTCAAAGAAGCAAAAACAGCAGCGTTCCGGCTGTGGAGGCAAAAGTAGAGCGTTGACAGGTAGTTGGTGAAGGGAAGATTCGGATTAGAAAATATGCTAAAACCCTTACCAGTTATTAATAACAGCGTTTTCTTGCAGACACTAAGTATTTTGACGCCGTTAAAAACGGATTTTGAGGAGCTCCTGTCAAAGACATTTAATTGGGTGATAAATCGCAACAATTTGAGATTGCTAACTAAAGTACGGGCTTTGTTGTTGTTCCATCGTTTTTGACCTTTCTCCCATTGCTATCCAAAACTTTGGCGATAACCCAGGTAGCATTAAATCAACAACAATCTATTTACTTTAAATAAACTTTAAAGAGGTAAGATTGGTAATTTAAAAAATGATGAATCGCCCATAACGCAGATTTATAAATCACTTAAATTCTGACCACTATCAGTTAAATCCAAAGGCAGGCAAGAACACCGATAAGGGTTACAGTCATAATCAATAAACCCAATTTTAAAAATGACCAGGCTGTTACATCCTGCCCTTCCCTACGTAATGCAACCAACCAAAGTATGGTAGCAAGCGACCCGGTTATGCTAAGGTTTGGTCCCAGATCGATCCCAATCAAAATAGAACTCCTGATAATTTCCGGAGTATTGCTTGCCTGTACCACATTACCTGCCACAAGGCCCGCAGGCAAATTATTGGTGAGGTTACTGCCGAAAGCAGCTAGCAAACCGCTTGTCCATGCGGTTGATACAATTGAGCGATCAGCGGATGACTGTAATAAACGACTAAGTGTGTGCACCAGGCCAGTTTTATTTAATGCTTCTACTATTACAAACAAACCAGCTACCAGCGGCAAAACGGCCCATGAAACTCCTTTTACAATTATTAAAGGGTTCTTTTTTGCCCTTAGCAGTACAATTAAACTGGTGGTTAAGCCGGCAATAGCGGTTGGCAATCCCAGTTGCCAATCTAGCCCGGACGCTATCAGCAATAGGACAGCTGTTGCGAGTACACCAAGGGCCGCAGTTTTTCCTCCTTCACTAAGCAGGGGCGTTTCAATAGACGTTTCAATGAAACCTTTCAACTCTTTTCTTTGCGTCCACTTTAACAAAAGAAAAGTAATAATAATGGATGCCGCCGATGGTAATATATACCTTGGCAACCATTCCAACAACGGCGGCATATGTGATCCGTAAATCACCAGGTTGGCCGGGTTTGAAATGGGCAGTACAAAGGAAGCGGCGTTGGCAATAAATGCACAAATCAATAAGTAGGGTAGTGGCTTTTCAATCTTCGCTGCCTTCATAGCAGCGGCTACGGCAGGCGTTAATACCACTGCCGTGGCATCATTCGATAAAAAAGTGGTAACGATGATGCCTACACTATAAATCAGTATAAATAACTTTTTTGGAGATCCGCTGGCACGTTTGGTAGCATGCGCGGCCAACCAGTCGAACAGTTTTTCTTCCCTGGCAATTTCTGCAAGCAACATCATACCAGTAAGAAATAAATACACATCTGTGCCACTGTTAATACCTTTCCATGCTTCGGCAGGTAGTAATAACCTGGTGATCACCAGTAATACTGCACCGCCTACCGCCCAAATAGCTTCAGGTATTTTAAAAGGCCGGATGATGACACCTGTGATCGATACTACAGCAATCACCCAGATAAGAATGTTTGACGACATGATGATTAAACTTTTTCGGGTGGTTTTGGTTTATGTAATCGTTTTGCATTTCGGTTGGGACCAAGCTGCGTGCCGAAAATACCGTTTTCTGGCCAGCCACCAATAGAAGCCGCATCGCTCCCATCTTGTATCCGTTCTTTTATTATATACGAAGCCGTTGCTGCCTGTAGGGAATGTTTCCCCGGCCTGCCGGTTTCATCAAACGCCTCCACTGCAATATCAATGAGATCCTGATCTGGCAATTCAACTGTTGCTGTAAATATATTTTTTTCTTTATCAAGTTGCATTTCGGCCGGGCGGCTATTTTCTGCCCGGCAAAATACCTTATCACTAGAACGCATTCCAAAAACGATCGCAGCTATCCCGGTATTATTTCCCACCAGCTGATTTTTATTGCGCATTAACCGGTAATCGCCGGGCGAAGTAATCATCGCAAATGGAAACGGGTCCAGCAATTGTACAGGCGGATACTGAGCGAACATAGTTGGTGTCGAAATAAAATTATAGAGAAAATTTACACGATGATGCGATCGCAAGCCAGCGTTGCAGTAAATTGCCGGTCGTTTTTAACTGAGCAATACAGGTTCATACCCTGAATGATGGCCAATTGGTTGGCAATCCATAGGCCCAATCCGAAGCCTTCGCCATGGATCGGTTTGGAATGATAGAACTGGTTTTTAATATCCGTAATTTCCGGGTGTATATCATCCCTTACCTGGTTTGAAAAGGAAAATACAATGCCTTCATTTGTTTTTGCCAGGCAGATATCTACCACTGACCGGGTGGGTGAATATTTAACAGCGTTGTCCAGCAAATTGCTAACGATAATAAACAGTTTTTCTTCATCTGCCTGCAATTCATAATTTTCATTGACCGGCTGGTAAGAAATTTTAAACTGTATTGCTTTGCCGGCGGCTTTATCTTTGTATTTGGTAGCCAGGTCTAAAATAAAATCGGGCACATTTACCGTCGTAATGTGCAGATCTATTTTTCCAACCCGCAACTCGCTCATCAATAAAAAATCATCAACCATTTTATTTAATTGCTTTACTTCTTTCAACTGATCATTGTACAATTCTTTGAGAGGGCCATGCTCGTTGTCTTCGTGTAATAAAACCTGTAGCTTTGTTTGCATAACACTTAAGGGGGTGCGCAATTCATGAGATGCAGAGGCGAAAAAAGCAGTTTGCCGCTCTGATTGTTCTTTAATGCGCAATAACATCCTGTTGAAGGAAACAATGAGTTCTTTCAATTCATCATTGGCATTGGGTTCGGTTAATAATTCTGTATTATTCAGGTTGATTGAATTGGCGAGTTTGATGACCTGCCTTACCGGTTTCAATAATTTTGATGACAGCCACCAGGCAATAACGAATGCCAATAAAAAGCCAAGCGGTACTACCAGCCAAATCAGCAATGTTATATCTTTTATTTTGCTGTCGATGGTATTGGAAGGCAATGAATAAATGATTTCAATGGTGCCTCCGTTTTCTAATGACCGGCTGATGTGAATAGAACGCCATCCGGCGCTTGTTTCAATCATGTTGTTTGCTAAAGGATAAACGAATGCAAGTACCGGGGAGGCGAATAATGTATCAGTGATACTGTTTACTACATACAGGACGGTAAAGGTTTCCGCTCCTTGCGGAAGCGGAACAATCCTGGGATTAATATTTGTTTTTTCAGCAACCAGCCTTGCCCTGGCGTCTATCTGTTCATC
Organism: Ferruginibacter sp.; assembly: GCA_039916545.1. GTDB lineage: Bacteria > Bacteroidota > Bacteroidia > Chitinophagales > Chitinophagaceae > Ferruginibacter. The sequence goes on along the minus strand of JBDSLD010000236.1, from coordinate 802 downwards.
GAACGAAAAAAGCAACGCGGTTTTAAAACGATTCAGCAACAACAGGCTGGCCATTGTCCATAGCAATAGAAAACTGGCAGCAAATAAGATGGCCGCTGTAGCACGCAGGGTAATATATTTTTTATTGATCCGGATAAGATATTATTTCAAAAGAGTATTATTTTTTATCCCTTTTAATGTATAGCCAAGGCCGACGGCGGTTTCAAGCAGTGCTTTTTCAAATCCCTTATCCACTTTTCTGCGCAATTGGTATATATGGACTTCTACAATATTACTGCCGGGATCAAAATCCATTTCCCAAACACTTTCCATAATCTGATTTTTACTCACCACGCGGTTGGCATTGCGGGCCAGGTATTCGAGCAGCATGAATTCCTTGGCTGTCAATTTAATTTCTTTTCCCGCCCTTGTCACTTTTCTTCCGATCAGATCAATTATTAAATCACTGATCTGGATGATGGAACTTTCCTGGCCACTTAATTTTTTTTGCAGTACCCTTATTCTTGCCAGTAATTCTTCCCATTCAAAAGGCTTTTTTATGTAATCAACGGCTCCCAGATCCAGTCCTTTCACTACCTGTGCCGTACCGGATAAAGCGCTTATAATTATTACTGGGGTTTCAATCTGAAACGAACGGAGATTACTTAATATATCAAACCCATTAGTACCTGGTAACATTAAATCGAGCAGTATTAACTCAAATTTTTCCGAAGCGGCTATTTCCAACCCTCTAGCACCTTCATTACTTACCCGCACAGCATGGCCGGCCTGTTGCAAACCTTTGTCAATAAAGCGCGCAAGG
>JBDSLD010000235.1:0-6136 GCA_039916545.1 Ferruginibacter sp. | reverse complement strand
CTGCGATTTTCTTAATGAATCGATGGATTGCTTACTCAACAGGGAATCCTTTCTTATCTCATAAAGACTGTCTTTTACCTGGTAATCTTTTACTTCTTCTTTTTCAAGCGGCATGGGCCGGATCGTATCCCAATATGCCTTTGGCTTTTTATTTACCCCGGTATCATACTTAATGATAACCTTATCAAAATACTTTTTGTCGAAGACTGGGTTAAGGTCATAGTTGGAATAGACATTTACAAAATTAGCCACCGCATCTATTCCAAACTGGTTAAAACTAAAATGTAACAACTGGTTTTTTATCCGCCAGGCTTCACTATTCACAGGTACATGGAACTGCGTTATTTGCAGCGTGTCGATGATCTCCAGCTGGGATTTTTTTGTCAGCAACAGGTCAACGCTGTGTATTCGCCAGTCTCCTTCCGTAATATTGATGATACCCGAAAACAAGGGCTCATAATTTCTGCGTGGAGTTACGCGGATGCTGTTGATCTCCTTGCCATTTTCCCAGAAGCTGCCTAAAAATTTAAACCGGTAGTAACTGATCGCCCCATCCGCGATCGGGGAAACAAAGCCACGGGGGTTTAAACGTTCCGTAAAAACAGTCACATTATTTTGATAAAAAGAGATGAAAGTCGGAAAGGTAAAACCAAAGCCGTCGCTGCCACTTACCCTGCTGCTCCTGACCTCCAGTTTAAATTTATCCGGTAGCTGGGATGCAATTCTTGAAATCGATTCAGATAAATAAATGATGCCCTGGCCCATAGTATCCAGCCCCATGTCCTGCCGGCTTGCCTCGGGTATTTTTCTTCCAAAGATCTTCCCGGGCAACCGGCGAAGTTTCATCATATCCTTTGTATAAAGATCACAGGTAAACGCATTCACCTGTTTGCTGTATCCTTCCCGTTTTTTTATTGCGGCGCGGATGATGGCATAGGCAGGGTCTTCGTCGGTATTTTTTATTATTACTTCCTTTAGTACCAGTTTTTGTTCGGATAATATAAACGCTACTTCCTCATCCTGCGTGCCGATAGTTACCTGCTTTTCTTTTGCCGTATAACCGATATGTTGACAAATAACGGTGTAGGTACCGGGCGTGACCGTGATCGAAAATCTTGCGCGGTTATTGGCACTGGCGCCGATAGTGGTTCCTTTGATGGTGATGGAAGAATAAGTCAGCAGGTCTCCTTTCTCATTGAATACCGTACCCCAAATTTTTTGCCCTGAAATATCGACTGACAGAATTATAAAAAAAAGGAATAAATATATTCTCATAAATTGTATTGAATAGCAACGAAATTAAGGGTGATTTTGGTTACAAAAATGCAAATTCAAAGTTAATGGAAGAATGTTGGTATATAGGATATTAAGCTATTGAGTTAAATTGGTGCTACATCCAGGTCCTCGAATTTTCCCCTTATTTTATAGGTATCGTAGATAATTGTGAGCGATTTTATTTTATCCTGGTCATCAAATTGAAAAATATCCACGCAATCAAAATTTGTTTCAGTGCCATTTTTCAAGGTCCAGTCATACCTGAATTGAGCCGCACATGTTTCCGGATTATCCAGGCTGCTGAAGGTGTTTAATAAAGTAATTTCAGAACGGCTGGTATCCGCGAAAAGGCCCTTAAAAAAATGATTCGCCTGCACTTCACCATACAAAGGCGAATACACGATCGCGTTATCGGCAAACAACCTGGTAATTTTTTCCTCGTCGCCGGATTCCAAAGCCTGCAGGTATTGTTGAATTATGTTTTTCATATAAACCATTAATCGTCCTGGCTTTTCCGTAAGTAACTTCCAGAAAGAGCCGCGAAGCCTGCTACGATCGCACCAAGGAAAGCAGAGAGTAATATCAATGCAACAGGACTGTCTGTTTTTAATATTAGTATGGATATTTTATGTGCCAGCAGGTCGTTGTTCGCACTACTTATGTACAAGGCCAATGATCCCCAAAGTAAAAACAAAGCGATAAAGCCGGTAAGAAAAGCTTTGCCCGGTCGCTGTGGGATCAGGGCCGTTACTAAAAAAGAAACGAACGCGATCGTCCACCAGGGCAGGTACAAACAGGCGGCAACACTCAGCAAAGCGATCAATAAAATAGAAACTATAAATTTCATAAGTGAATTTAAAAATTAAAAAATCCGGAGTGATACATCGGCCATTAGCTATCAGCTAATTACTAAAGTTTATCTTTCCAATAACCCGCTTGTCTTTCTCCTCCCTCCTGGCCATTACCCACAAAGGATAGTATTCGCCCTGCGCCCATTTATCAATAAAAACATCGTAGAATTTACTGCCTGGATTTCCACTTTGCCCTCCCGGATAAATGCCAAATGCTTCAGTTTGCGGTGCCAGGCTTACGATCATCCGCCAGCTCGGACCATGGTCAGGTTTGGCCGCATTAATCGTATGCGTACCACCCCCAATGGGCAGGTTGGTGCGACTAAAAGCTGCCAGCCTGGTCAGGTGCCTTACTCCTGTCGACTTATATTTGGCCCACTCAAGCCGGTTATCTTTTTTTGCATTTTCTAATTCCGCTATTGAATTTTTAAGGGCCAGCGTTGCATCGTCCGGCAATGTTTCTTTTTGGGTGGTTTCCACATTGTCCAAATACTTGTAAGCGGAATCTTTCAAAATACCTTCCAATAAATTACTTTCATAAGGATGCATGATAACTTTGGGCGCATTTTTAAACTCATCATCAAAAACGGTGTGGTCAAAATTATTCCACAAAACAGCAAACACGGTGGCCCCTTTTGAACCAGGTGAATTATTGTAATCCCATGACCTTAACTCACCCAGGTATTGCTTTTCGGTCTCATTCAAATTACTGTCGTTAATATTTTTCAAGAACAACGGCACCGCCATTTCCGCGAATACATTGTAATTATTTGTTTGCAACGCCATCATGTCCTGCGAAGTGATGTTATTCATCGACTGCAGTTTCCTGTTGATAATGACACCCCGGTAAAGCGGGTAGCCCCGGCCAAGGTAATATGGATAAGTAGAATCGGCAGGATCCTGGTTGGCACTGCTGATAAAATTTCTTTCGGGGTTGTATTGAAAAGGCGTTTCATCCAGCGGTATCGTACCCTGCCACATATAACTGCTGTCCGTTCCGGGCATAACGAAATCTCCCTGCCCCTTCCATTTTGCCGGCCACCCGCCCTGGGTCCGCATAGCAATATCGCCGGTCTTGGTGGCAAATGCAAAATTTTGACCGGGTGTTTTCATGTTGCTGACAGCGGTTAAATAATCCGCATAGTTTTTAGCCTGGTTCAGCAGGATAAAGGTTTTTAACTCATTACTGGGATCATGAGCTTTCCAGCGCACCGCGTAATATTTTGAATTGGTTGAACGCCCTCCGCTGAAAGTTTTATCATACATGACCGGCCCGAATATAGTATAGGCCACCGTATCAAAATAAGTGGCGGAGTCTTTAACTTTGATCGCTTCGTACCTGAATTCAGTTTTCTTCCAGGCGCTGTCAAACCAATATTCCTGCCGGCTGTCATCTTTAAATATAATTTCATAATAATCCCGCACATCCCGGCCTCCGTTGGTAACACCCCAGGCACAGCTATCATTGTACCCGATAATAACACCGGGAGCGCCGGGAAAAGTTACACCATAAACATTGTAAGTCGGCGTATTCAATTGCATCTCAAACCAAAGTGAAGGCAGGTTCAAGCCAAGATGAGGATCGTTGCATAAAATAGGCGCACCAGTTTTTGTTTTGGCCCCGGACACCGCCCAATTATTGCTGCCATTGTCTTTGTCCGGTTTTTCTTCTTCGGCAACCGCGATATCTTTGTTATTAAAATATATGGAATCCGCAGCCACAGGAATTTTCAGCGCAAGTTTAGCCGGGCCGTAAACCGTGCCCTTTGGTATGATCGGATCCAGTGAGTCCTGCTTTAGCGGGTAAAGCCTGGCAAAATCTTCTTTACTAAAAAAGCTCTTTGCGTTGGTCATTTCAAAATCTTCTTCTCCACCTGCCAGGTTTTCCGACATGTTTTTCAGGAAAAGCGCCGTCTTTAAATTGCTCCATTTCTCCGGTCTGTAACCAATCAATTTATATTCCAGTGGCAGTGTACTTTCGGTAAGGATGGAGATATAGGCATTTACCCCGGCAGTGTAAGCGTCACAACTTAATTTAGTAACAGGATCGCTTTCCATTTCCTTTAAAGAGGCTTCCGCCGCATAAACCATACCCAGCCGCCTGAATTCACGGTCATGCTTAAGCGCTATATTGCCGACGATCTCACTGGCCCGTCCTGCCGCCGCATGTGTTTGCAGTTCCATTTGCCATAACCGGAATTTGGCATGAAGGTATCCCTGCACAAAATATACGTCATTTTCATCTTCAGCAAAAACATGGGGCACCAGCCGATCATCCAGGTACACACTCACTTTGCCTTTGAGTTGAGGAAATTTCAGATCGGCGTTGAAATCAGTGTTGCTGTTTTCGGCATTTTGCCAAATACCATGTTGCGGACTCAACAATTTACCCAGGGGTGCGGGAAGCAATAATTTAGTATTGAGGGCAACAACCAACCCGGCGGTAATGACAGAAAAAATAATCAATGGCAAGATTCTCATTGGAACAAATTGTGGCGTAAATTAATAAAACCTTGCGGTTAAGTGTAAAAAATTTCGCGCAAAGAAATAAGTACCCTGGTGGTTGGCTGTTTGAATATCACGCCAAGGCGCGAAGGAGCAAAGTCGCAATGGTATTTTTTATCTCCCCGGCAAGCACCTATCCTTGCCTCCATTACAGATGCTGAAGTACAAAATTGTATTCTCAGCGTCTTTGCTCCTCCGCGCCTTTGCGTGACAATCTTTGCGTGACAACTTAATTGAGATGATTTAATTTTGCAGGATGACCACGGAAAGCATTGATGTAAAAAATATACTTGGGCTCAAATTGCCGTCCGATCCACGCTGGGTAAACCTGGCTGAAATGCAATTGGAAGAGATTTTGACCGATCACGCCTACTGCGAACAAAAGGCCGCCACTACCTGCATTACGCTGATCCAGAGATATTCTGACAAAAATAAATTAGTGCTTGAATTAAGCCCGATCGTAACGGAAGAATGGGGGCATTTTCGGCTGGTGCTTGCAGAATTACATAAAAGGAAACTGCAATTAGGCAAGCAGAGAAAAGATGTGTACGTCAATAAATTAATTGAATTTCAAATGAAAGGCGGCAGTCCGGATGATCGCCTGCTCGATCATTTGTTAACGATGGCATTGATAGAAGCCAGGAGCTGCGAACGTTTTAAACGGCTCAGTGAAGGATTAGACGACGCCTATATGCGAAATTTTTACCGTCGTTTTATGGAAAGTGAAGCCGGGCATTACACCTTATTTATCGAACTCGCAGAAACTTACCTGCCTAAAGACAAGGTAAGAAAACGCTGGGCAGAATGGCTGGAATATGAAAAAAAGGTAATGGACGAAATGGAAGTGAGGGGCGACAGGATACATTGAGGCTAATGATTCATGTAATTAAGCTGAAAAATAATTTATCTCCTCATCGAAATTTATATACGGACATTGTTTATGCAGCTGATTTATTCTTTCCAGGTTGGTTTGCAGAAATCTTTTATGCTGCTCAGATGACGGGTTAAAAGGCTTGTGATTTCTCGCGGCATTGATGATATTTATTTCCTTCATGAGCTTTTGTGCAGCCTCGTCGATACAGGCCGGTACAAATTTTTCCCACACATAATTGGTGGCCGCATAATTAGGATGCACCATGTCTTCCGCATAAAACCGGTAATCCCGCAGGTCATCAATTACAAACTCATAAGCCGGAAAATAAAATAAATTTTTGTTTGTATCAACCAGTTGATGCACAGCCTGGATCAGCGTTGACTTGCTTCGGTTGTTTTCTACAAAACCATCTCTTAAATGACGCACCGGGCTAATGGTGAAAATTATCTTTACCGATGGATTAACTGCAAACAACCCGTCCAGCATTTTTTGTAAAGCAGCTGTTACTTCTTCTGCGTTTAATAATCTTTTATCAAACTTATCTGTGGGAACTTTATGGCAATTAGCAACTACTTCCTGGTTCTTCAATTCATACACAAAAGCAGAGCCGATCGTGATGAACAGCCAGTCT
>JBDSLD010000234.1:0-28870 GCA_039916545.1 Ferruginibacter sp. | reverse complement strand
CGCAAAGCGAAGAGCACCTCGTAGTGAAGGTAAATGACTCGTCCATTTTTAAACCGGGCGATGTTTTATATGGTGTTCCCGTACACATTTGCCCGACAGTAGCTTTGTACGAGAGAGCGGTAGTTATAGAAAAAAATATGGCCGTCAAAGAATGGAAAGTCATTGCAAGGGACAGGAAGATCAACATTTAAAGATGTATACCGGATCGAACTCCTAAAATTAAATTGAAATGTTTACAATTGATGCGCACCTGGACCTTGGCATGAATGCAATGGAGTGGAACCGCGATCTGCGGCAACCGGTACCGGCTATACGAAACCGGGAAATGGGCCTGACCGACAAACCTGACAGGGCTTTGGGTACCGTAGCATTTCCTGAATTGCGAAAAGGAAATATTGGAATGGTGGTCGCAACACAGATCGCCCGGTATGTTGCTCTGGGAAACAGTCTCCCGGGCTGGCACTCACCCGAACAGGCCTGGGCAGAAACGCAGGCACAACTGGCCTGGTACAAAGCCATGGAAGCATGTGGAGAAATGGTGATGATCAGGGACCTGCAAGGACTTGAGAAACACATTGAGTTATGGCAGGAAGATACAGACAGCACCAGGCCTATTGGTTACATGTTAAGTCTTGAAGGTGCCGATTCTTTGGTCACAATAGGTCATTTAAACATCGCTTATGAATATGGGTTACGCGCAATAGGGCCGGCACATTACGGTCCCGGGCGATATGCAAATGGCACGGATGCGACCGGTCATTTAAATGACAAGGGCAAAGAATTACTAAAAGAAATGGATCGGTTGAATATGATTCTTGACGCGACACATTTATGCGATGATGCTTTCTGGGATGCAATGAAGATATTTAAAGGGAATATCTGGGCGAGCCATAATAATTGCAGGAAATTGGTTGATCATAACCGGCAGTTTAGTGATGAGATGATCAAAATATTGATTGAAAGGGGAGCAGTGATCGGGGGTGCGCTGGATGCATGGATGATGGTACCAGGCTGGAAACGCGGAATATCCCTGCCCGGTAAAATGGATTGCAACCTGGATAAAATGATCGATCACATGGATCACATTTGCCAGTTGGCAGGCAACACCTTACACGTTGGCCTGGGTACCGACCTGGATGGTGCTTTCGGCAAAGAGCAATGCCCTTATGATATTGATACGATCGCGGATCTACAAAATATTCCGTCACTTCTTCTTAAACGTGGATACACATACATCGATGTCGAAAATATAATGCACGGCAACTGGCTGCGGTTTCTAAGAAAAGCCTGGAGTGAGTGATGGACTATTAATTCCGCAACAGGCTATCCCCGGGATCTGTTCATTTACATTTATTTTGAATGCCCAAAGAAAGTCGCCAGGTCTGTTTGTGAGAGATATTAAAATCGCTGACCGCTACTGGCAGGAGGTGATTTCTTATCCCAATGCGCTTTTTCTTTTTTGCAAAAGAATGTTAGTAAATTTTACAGTCCTCAAATTATTTTTAGATATATTTATTCCATGGAAACTCACTACAGGACGTTGCAAACTATATATTTCATCACCAACCAGGATCCGCAACCTGTTACTTATCAATGTAGGCCAAGAGAGATCATCCTGCGCCAGTTCCAGGATTGGAGTGTTATTCAACAGCACCTGAAATTATTGGAAGACGAAGGATTGGTGGTTACAAGACAAAAGGATACACTGATAATTACTATCACTACGGCAGGCATCGAAAAAGTGTTGTCGGAAAATTTCGACTATCAAAGTTAGGGTGCTGCTTCGGGCGAACATGCAGCGATTCGTTTTCTTAAAGTGCCTATACCAATATTACAGAACTTACTATGCAACAAAACAGTACGTTAAAAAAACTGGCGGAAATCCTGCATCTGAGTGTATCTACCGTATCAAGGGCATTAAAGGACCATCCCGATATTTCAGCTGAAACCAAAAAAAAAGTGAAAGAATTGGCTGCTGCACTGGATTATGAGCCGAATAGTTTTGCTATTCACCTGCGTACCAATACGAGTAACGTACTGGGAATACTGGTTCCATCCGTTGATAATTTTTTTTATGATTCGTTTATCGCGGCGGTGGAACAGGAAGCCAGGCTTAATCAATACTCTGTACTGATCATGCAATCAGGCGAAAGCATGGAAGCGGAAACTGCCAACCTTAAACTGCTCAAAAATAACAGGATCGCAGGCATATTTGTTTCCATCACAACAGAGACGAATAATATAGAACCATTTCTAAAATTACAGGAGCTAAATATTCCCATACTTTTTTTTGACAGGGTACCAGACTATGGCGCATGCAACAAAATTTGCCTGGCTGATAAAGTCGCAGCTAAGATCGCTGCGGAGGCTTTGATCGCGAAACAGAAAAAACATGTACTGGCGCTTTTCGGGCACCTTAACCTGACCATTTCTAAAAAAAGGCTGGACTCGTTCCGCGAAACATTTGAATCGGGGTCCCCGGGCACAAAGCTTTCCATCGGTATCCCATTAAATGTAAATGAATCAAAGGAAATTACTTTAAACGCATTGGAAAAAAGCGACCGGCCGGATGCGATCTTTTGCATGGGCGACCTCATACTGATCGGTGCGATGCAGGCTGTGTATGAGAAAGAGTTAAAAGTGCCGGAAGATATTTCGGTGATCACCATCAGCAATGGCTTTATTCCAACGCTTTACAACCCCAGGATCACCTATGTTGAAACCAGCGGTTATAAACTGGGCAAACTAGCCTTCAAAAGAATGATGAGCTGTCTTTCCGGTAACACATTTTTACAGGAACTAACTTTAGAATCAGTATTGGTGCAAGGTGGATCATTGTAATTACAGATAGCGCTTACCCCAGTTCAAATTGAACGGCAACCTTTAAAATCATGGTTTACTTTCATCTTCCGCCATCGCAGCAACTGCCTGTAAAAACCAGGCTGCATGCAGTATCCATTGTTCCGTCCAGCGCCATTCATTTCCTTCAGCGCTAATTTTAAAATCTATGCCGGAGCCGTCGGCACTGCCATATTTGCCCGTAATTCCTTTCGAGATACCGCCTTTTTTGGAACCATGGCCAAATTGTGATGCCATGTAAGGCACATTCTTATTTCCGAAACCATACATAAAACACATTGAGTATGGATTGGCGCCCAATATCCAGGAGGTTTGCTGAGAAGCGTACAATGCCAAAGGATTACTAATGCCCCAACCGTCAGGTGTTTTTGCCACCAGGCGGCCGCCCACTAAAGCTGCTGTTGCGAGAGAAGCCAGTCTCGCATTTTCTCCCTGCCACCACCAGCCGGATTCATTTTCATGTGGTATAAAAAACCGTTTTGGACTTTATCCTGGTAAACAAAACGCTGCTTTGCGTACCCGAACGGGTTGCTAACCTCACTGGTTATGCGAAGATTATACTCCAGTGCCTTTTTTATGGTGGTCATGGTATTGCTCCGCAATGACGGGTCTTTTTCTTTGCAAGGTACCTGGATAACGCTACCACCGGCAGGGCCGCATCCGAAGCGTGCCAGATGGTCGCATACCATCGCCTGCCCTGAAATAGCCATCACTGGTCATGCGGTCCACCAGGTTTTGTGCACGTTTCCGGGCTTCTTGCCTGTAAACGGCACTATCTGTAGCGATCCATAATCATCGATGATATTTTCTTTGCCATCATCGTCATAGCGGGTATTGTTGATCAGCTGGCGCGCAAATGCTCTTTGTGCCCCTGCCACGTATTGTTGCGAAGAAAATTCGCCCGGTACAAAAATTCCTCCGGAATCCATTCCCCGATTTTCATTACGGCTCCGGTTGGCCCGCTAAAGGATGTTTTTGATCAAACGGTGTTCACCAACTTAAATTGTGCATTTCCATCAAGCGGGTATCGGTACAAATAACCGCGAGTTTTGGGCCATTGCTATCCAATCCAACCTGGTTTACATAGATCACCGGCTCGCCCGACATTACTATTGGCAACAACAAAATATAACCCGCGCAGCTAACGGGTAACAGTATTTTTCATGCTCATAAGTTAGTAATTGACAGTAAAAAATTTGAATTTATTCTCCCGTATTTCCTATTTAAACAAACGCTGTAACCGGCCTTGAAAAAAAAAGTGCCGGGAAATTTTCCTGCTAACGAGTACCCTGTCGGTGACTGTCCTATATCTTTAACCTTAACCTGTATCTTTCCATAATCCCCACCAGCCAGATTACAAAAAAAGCAATAGCAAACGACCGGATAATTCCTCCAATCCCTTCGTTTAAAAAAGCAGGATAGTGAAAATGTACCAGCGTAAAAATTGAGTATAATAAATAGGGGATAAGATAACAGGTAAGGGTACTCGTACCACCCGGACGAATAGCAGCAAACCAGCTTTGTTTACCTTTTACATCGATCAGCCAAATGAGCGATACAAAGACCAGTATGCTGATACCACTACAAATAAAAACCCAGGCGGGCGTAGCGCGTATCTTCGAGATACCGTCCGCATAAGGACGGATGGCTAATCCGGCAATGATCATCATGATGCCGGCTGCAGTAAGTATCGTCCACAAATACTTGTCTCGTCCTTTGCCAGCCAACTTCCCGTAAATACCGGATATTACGATCCCTGCCATTACCAGCGTCACTGAAGAGGCATCTCCGATCACCCACACCCTGAACCGCAGCAGGCCGCTATGTGAAGCTATGTTTATCAAAATAAAAACAACCAGCACCATTGCCAATAAAGAAAGTTTTCCTTTAGTGATAAGAAAAACAAAAGCGCATACCAGGTAGGACCACCCGATAATACCCAATATTCCCCACCAGGATGGCTTCATACCTTCCGGTGCTGACGCGTCACCACCTTTGTAAAGCATCGCCATCACTATCAGTAAAAGAATGCCTGTTCCTGTAAGGATATATTTTTTTGTCTTTGCTAACGTTGGCGGGTAGTCGAGCCAGATAAGGAAAAAAGCAATTGTTATTGCAAGGACCCATAAGTAACGTGGCAGTAAAGCCGCTGTACTATATTCCTCACTGTTAACATGAAAAAATCCCATTACCAGCAATGCCACCGAACGTGTCAATATATAAAATGCGACGTTCAAGAAGACGTCGCCTTTAGTCATCCGGTTCCTGATTGCAAAGGGGATCGATAATCCGACAATAAATAGAAATGCGGGGAACACTGTGTCTGCAAACCCAAGCCCGTCCTCTTTTCCACCAACATGCTCTATCCAGGCAGGAATATTTTTAACGCCACTTACATCATTGACAAAGATCATAAGTAACATCGTAATAGCCCTGAATACATCGATGGAATGCAGGCGTTTGGGTAATTGGTTCATGCAGACAATGATTGGTTTTGAATGTGAATTGTAATGGATAAAACTTTAACCTGGAACAGCTTGTTTTCCAGCTCCCCAAAAGATCGCGTTCCTGAAAAGAGTGGAGTAATATTCATTCTTAAATAAGTCGGGTGAATGCCCCATAAATATATAAATGTTCCGGGCAGCATAACGGGTATTTGTCCATACCACCGGGTGATCGCCCATTTTTTTTTCGGACGAAGGAGCATAAGTTGATTCATCAACACTGGCGATCACTTTTACATTTTGGCGAGGACTCTTGTTATAAGTGTACCACTCTTCTTTTTCTATTATAAATTGCCTGGGGATATTGCGCATAACCGGATGACTGGTATCTTCAACCGTTACTTTTCCATCTGCAAAACCGGGGATGTAATTTTTATATTCAATACCGCCCATGAAATCTGAAAACCATTGCCACATTGGAAACCCATCGAATTTCCCTAACAACGTAGCATGGTGAAAACCTATCCAGCCACCCCTGCCTTCTTCAATATACTGCTGAAATGCAATGACCGCTTTTTCTTTCCAGTTATAAGGTGGGTAATCGAGCTGGATAAATAATTTGTAATTGCTCAGGTAGGCTTCATCTACCAGGTCGGTATTATTTATATAATCAATGGTAAAACTACTATCAGTGGCCAACTGATTGAGCCATAACTGGGCCGCTTTTGAATATTGAATATGATGACCGCCATTTTCAAAAAGTACCAATACCTTAAAGCGGGCTTTTTTTTGTTGCGCAGGGCAGGGGATTGCAAGGCCAATAGAGATGAACAAAATAAAAAGCCATGACAATTTCTTCATGGGTTTAAAATTATAGGTAAAAAAATTACCCGCCAATATTCTTTTGACAAAATGAATGCAGTGTGGTTTTGAAAATTGTGACTTCAAACCAATTGTTTACGTCAGTAAATATCATTCGCTTTAGTGCTTCTAGAACACGTTGCAGAGACCTTGCCTTATAGTCGTATGTATTATTTTTTTGCTAAATAATTTTCCCCGGTTAAATAAGCTCATTGATAATTTTTTTGGATGAAATTGCAGTAATTTCCAACCTCATACTTATTATCATTATGCAACAATTAATTACAGGCATTCATCATGTAACCGCGATCGTTAGTGATGCGCAGAAAAATATTGATTTTTATACCGGCATACTTGGCTTAAGACTGGTAAAGAAAACCGTCAATTTTGACGCTCCCGAAGTCTATCATTTTTATTATGGCAATGAAGACGGCAGTCCAGGTAGCATACTCACTTTTTTTCCGTACCAGGGGTTGGTAGGCGGTCGCCATGGAAAAGGAATGTTGAACACAACTACCTTCTCCGTGTCTGATGGCTCGATCAGTTACTGGATGGAAAGGTTGAAAAAATATGGTATAAGTTTTAAGCCGCCCAAAGAGCGTTTTGAAGGTGAGGCAGTGATCTATTTTGAGGATACGGATGGGGTTGGCCTCGAGCTGGTATTCAACAATAAAGACAAACGGACTGGCTTTTCGTATGGTCATATCCCTGGCGATCATGCTATCAGGGGATTTCACAATGTGGAAATATGGGAAGAAGGGTACGAGCGTACGGCGGGATTACTTACCGAACAATTGGATCACCAGCTGATCGCTGAAAAAGGCAACCGCTTCCGCTTTGCAGCTACCGATTCCCCGGGAAATTATGTCGATATCATTTGTTCACCTGATAGTTTAAAAGGACTGGCGGGAAGTGGCACCGTACATCACCTGGCATTTAGCACGCCTAACGCAGAAACCCAGCAGGAACTGAGGTTGAAGATTGTAAAAAGGATGCTGAGCCCTACGCCGGTATTGGACAGGAACTATTTTACGTCTATTTATTTCCGCGAGCCCGGCGGCGTATTATTTGAAGTAGCGACGGCTGGTCCGGGTTTTACCGTTGATGAACAACAGGAACACCTGGGAGAAGCCTTACAATTACCCGGGCAATTTGAGGCCGAACGGGCGGAATTAGAAAAAAAATTGCCGGCAATAAGTTTAAATTTTAACAAGTACAAATAGGCTTGTTTAGCGCACATAATATTTTACTAAACAATAATAAATACAAGTATTTACCTTATTTATCAATTGGCTTAATTTTTAATTGCTTGTATTTTTGTTGTATTCACTAATTTTACGGGCTGTAAAATTTAAGTAACAAATTATTCGCTCAAGGCTTTCATCCCATTCAAGTTGTTTAGTAGTGGGCCGGGTATAAAGAATCAATCATGTTTAATCTTAAGATAATCATAGCGAGCACAAGACCAGGCAGAAAAGGGCCTGCTTTAGGGGCCTGGATATTTGAAGTTGCAAAGGGAAATCCCGGGTTTGATGCGGAACTGCTCGACCTGGCTGTTATTAACCTGCCTTTTTTCGACGAGCCCCACCATCCAAGGCTTGGCCAATACCAGCACGAGCACACAAAGAACTGGAGCAAAACGATCGACGCTGCCGATGCATTCATTATAGTAACGCCCGAATATAATTTTGGTTACCCGGCCACTATTAAAAATGCCCTTGATTTTCTTTTTAATGAATGGAACTATAAACCCGTAGCGTTTGTTAGTTATGGTGGTGTGGCTGCTGGTACAAGGTGCGTTCAAATGCTTAAACAGGTTGTTACCGCACAAAAGATGATGCCGGTAACAGAAAGCGTGAACATACCGTTTTTTACGAATTTTATAAATGAACAGGGTGTATTTGTGCCGGATGATGGTATTAAAAAATCAGCCGATGCTATGCTTTCGGAACTTCTAAAATGGACCACGGCGTTAAAAACAATGCGAAAAAAATAGCGCCTGGAACAGGTCGGCATTGAGGCCCGGTCCCTTGGTACTTATGGGTGACCATCCGGCAAAAGATAAGAAACTACAGTTATATATTAAAATACAGGTATGCATCAATCATTGTCCGGTGACAAAATTCTTTCTATCGACATCGGAGGTTCTCACATCAAGGCAACGATCTTAAATGCCGCCGGAGAACTACAAACGGGTTTTCAAACTGTAGACACACCACTGTTGCCCGGACCTAAAAAATTACTTGCTGCCATCAGGGATATTGTAAGCAGGTTTCCCGAATATGCCGAGTATGATAAACTATCCATTGGCTTTCCGGGATACGTGAAAAACGGGGTTGTCTTTACTGCGCCAAGTCTTGCACCTAAAAAATGGAACGGTATCGATCTCCGGAAAATATTAAAGGACGAATTCAATTGCCCGGTAGAAGTGGTGAATGACGCGGACATGCAGGGATTAGGAATAGTAAGTGGCATAGGCTTTGAAATGGTGATAACATTAGGCACTGGGCTCGGGTCAGCATTGTTTTTAAATGGGGTAATGCTTCCGCACATTGAGCTTTCACAACATCCCTTCATGGCAAATATTATTTACGACAGGTACATCGGAAAAAAGGCATTGGAAAAGGAAGGTGAAATAAAATGGAACAGGAGAATACAAAAGGTTTTGTTAGTTTTGAAAACAGTCTTTAATTACGATCATTTGTACATCGGCGGCGGCAATTCACGTAAAATTAGTTTTTCCCTGGATGATAATATTACCCTCGTTTCAAACGAAGATGGCATTAAAGGAGGGGCAAAACTATGGCACACAAACCACATAGCAGCGCTGCAAATGATTGAAGAAAAGTAGTTTAAAAAACTAAAAGTAAAATAAAAAAGTTTTAAACAGTAGCAGGGCGGGGCCCCTCTCTTTGAAGAGGGCAGGCTGAGGTCAAACTTAAACCAGCAGCAGGATCCGGCTCCCTCTCTTTCGGAGAGGGCGGGGGTGAGGTGAACCAACAGCAGCAGCAGGGTCCGGCTCCCTCTCTTTCGCTGAGGGCAGGTTGAGGTCATTTATACAAAAAATTTATAACAACATATATGGATACAAATACAGACAACATAGAACAATTAGGAATCAACACAGCCAGGTTATTATCGATCGATGGCGTTCAAAAAGCAAATTCCGGTCATCCGGGACTTCCCCTGGGCGCCGCTCCGATGGCGCACGCACTTTGGGCTCACCAAATGCATTACAATCCTAAAAATCCGTCGTGGGCCAACCGCGACCGTTTTATTTTATCGGCCGGTCATGGTTGCATGTTGCAATACAGCTACCTCTATCTTACCGGTTATAATCTTACGATCGACGACCTGAAAAATTTCCGGCAGTTGAACAGCAAAACCCCGGGCCATCCCGAACACGGTTTACTGGATGGGATCGAAGTAACAACTGGTCCGCTGGGACAAGGTTTTGCAAATGGCGTTGGCTTTGGCATTGCGCAGCACCACATGGCTGCCCGCTATAACCGCCCCGGTTTCAATCTTTTCAATTATACGATCTATGCTATTTGCAGCGACGGAGATATGATGGAAGGAGTGTCTTCTGAAGCAGCATCGCTGGCAGGGCATTTAAAGCTGGGCAACCTGGTTTATTTCTATGATGACAACCATATCTCCATAGAAGGCGATACCGCCTTAACTTTTGATGAAGATGTGGCAGCACGTTTCGAAGCGTATGGCTGGCACGTGCAGGTATTGCCAGATGGCAATGATGTGCAGGCTATTTTATCAGCTCTTGAAAATGCCAAGGCAGAAACCAGTCGTCCGTCCCTGATCAAAGTACGCACCCATATTGGTTTTGGCAGTCCGAATAAAGTAGATACCGCCAGCGCGCATGGCTCACCATTAGGAGCCGACGAAATAAAATTGGTAAAAAAGAATTTTGGCTTTGATCCGGAGAAATCATTTGACGTGCCTGCCGAAGTGTTAAAATATTACCACGAAGCAGGAGAAAAAGGAACAGAGCTTGAAATGCTTTGGAACGAATTATACAACTCCTACAAATTACAGTACCCGGATCTTGCTGCGGCATACGAAAGGGAAAGTAAGGGCATTTTGCCGGTTGGCTGGCAGGAGAAATTGCCTGTTTTTGAAGTGGTAAAAGGAGGCGTTGCTACGCGCAAGGCTTCTGGTAAAGTATTGAATGCGATTGCGGAAAGCTTGCCCGGACTAATCGGCGGCTCGGCAGATCTTTCGCCATCGACTGATACCACACTCGATAAATTTGACTCTTTTTCAGCAAGTAACCGAGGAGGCCGCAACTTCCATTTTGGTATTCGCGAGCACGCCATGGGATCGGCTTTAAACGGGATGGCACTTACCAAAAATATTATCCCTTATGGCGCAACCTTCCTGATCTTTTCGGAATATATGCGGCCGCCGATACGCCTGGCCGCCATTATGAAACTTAGGTCCATATTCATTTATACGCATGATAGCATTGGTTTGGGAGAAGATGGAACTACTCACCAACCTGTGGAGCAACTGATCTCTTTACGATCTATTCCAAACCTTACGGTCATTCGCCCGGCTGATGCCAATGAAACAGCGCAGGCATGGCGCGTTGCCATTGAGCGCCAGGATGGACCTGTTGTGATCGTACTCACCCGCCAGAACCTGCCGGTGATCGATCAGCAAAAATTTACCAAAGCTACTGAGCTGGAGAAAGGCGCTTATATTTTGGCCGATAGTGAAAAAGAGCCGGACGTGATATTAATGGGAACCGGCTCTGAAGTTAGCTTGCTAATGCAGGCCCAGGAGCAATTGGCCGCTGAATCAATCAGCGCCAGGGTAGTAAGCATGCCTTCCTGGGAACTATTTGAAAAACAGGATGCGGCCTATAAAGAAAAGGTATTTCCAAAAGCAATCAGAAAGCGGTTAGCAGTAGAAGCAGGGTCAACGCTCGGATGGCATAAATATGTAACGGACGAAGGCGATGTGATAGGAATGACAGGTTTTGGAGAATCTGCACCGGCTGAAGAACTATTTAAATTATTTGGCTTTACAGTGGAAAATGTCGTGTTGCGAGCTAAGGCCCTGCTCGGTAAATAAACTTCGTTCATTTGAAACCAAGGTTCCGGCATCATCAATTCAGACAATAAAATCACAGCAATGAAAAAAAATAACGTAAAAAAAATACATGATTTCGGCCAAAGTATCTGGCTCGATTTCATTGACAGGAAGATAATGGACAGTGGCGACTTAAAGAAATTGATTGATGAAGACGGGATCAGGGGGATTACGTCCAACCCGGCTATTTTTGAAAAAGCGATCAGCAGCAGCGATGATTACAAGGACGATATAGCGCGGCTTACTGAAAAGGAAATGGGTAATGAAGCGATCTTTTATGGAGTTGCGATTGAAGACATCAAACGCGCCGCAGATATGCTACGACCATTGTATGATGAGGCAGAAACAGGCGACGGTTACGTGAGCCTGGAAGTGTCGCCGCACCTGGCGCGTGATACAGAAGGCACGGCACAGCAGGCGTTCGAACTTTGGAAAACAGTGAGAAAGGAAAATGTAATGATAAAAATTCCAGGAACGGCGGAAGGATTAACGGCGATCCGCCGGGCAATCCGCGAAGGAATAAACATCAATGTTACCCTTTTATTTGGGTTGCCACGCTACGAAGAAGTCACGGATGCGTACATATCCGGCCTGGAGGACCGCTTAAAAAATAACCAACCGATCGAACATGTCGCTTCTGTGGCAAGTTTTTTCCTAAGCAGGATCGACGTGATGATCGACCCGATGCTTGCGGAAAAAGGGCTGGCGGATTTAAAAGGTGAAGTAGCGATCGCCTCGGCAAAAAAAGCTTATGAAATATACAAGCGGGTTTTCACCAGCGATCGTTTTAAAAAGTTGGAGGAAAAGGGCGCGAAACCGCAGCGGTTATTGTGGGCGAGCACGGGCAGTAAAGACCCTGCATTTTCAGATGTAAAATATGTGGAAGCACTGATCGGCCCGGATACGGTAAATACGATCCCAATGGAAACACTGGTTGCTTTCAGGGATCATGGGGTGGCTGCTGACAGGCTGGAAGATAACCTGGAGCATGCCACAAAAGTATTGGAAGATATAAAAAAAGCGGGGATCGATATCGATGCGATCACGCAAACGTTGGAAGAGGAAGGGATAGAAAAATTCAATAAGCCGTACGATAAATTGCTGGAAGCGATAGAGCACCAAAAGAAAAAAATCAAAGACTAAGTCATGCAAAAAACAGAAATGAAAATTCTTTTCCTGGATGTGGGCGGTGTGCTGTTATCCAACGGGTGGGGGCACGAATCGAGAGCGGCGGCGGCGAAAGAATTTAATTTGAATTACGATGACTTCAACCGCTTACATGAATTCATTTTTAACGTGTACGAGATCGGCAACCTGACCCTGGAAGAATATTTGGACACCGTGATCTTCAACCAGCCAAGGGATTTTACCAAAGAAGATTTCAAATCCTTTATGTATGCCCAATCATTTGAATTGCCGGGCATGTTGCAATGGGTGATCGAGTGGAAAAATTTAGGTTGCCCCTTCAGGATCATCTCAATCAATAACGAACCGAAGGAACTGAATGATTACCGGATCAAAAAATTCAGGCTGCACCGTTGTTATGACGCCTTTATTTCTTCCTGTGAAGTAGGTATGCGCAAGCCGGATCCAAGAATTTTTAAGCTGGCAATGGGTGTGGCACAGGCGGCACCGGAACAATGCTATTATTTTGATGATCGCCCGATGCTGGTAGAAGCCGCCGCCCGTTTAGGGATACATGCCTTCCACCACACAGGTTTTGAATCCAGCAAAAGCATTATCGAAAATTTATAGTCGCAGCTAACTAATAGTTAACAGGCAAAAAAGCTGGTCATACTTTATTTATTTTGTTAACCGGCCGCAGATTTCCATGGCATCAGCATTGGCGACGCTCCGTTGAAAATTTGTTTTTCATGGCAGCCAACCAGGGAAGCTTTCAGCCTTTTTATTCGCAGCCCCTGTCTGGTTGACACAGCCAGGCAGGCTTGATCCATTTTTTGTTACTTTTTTCATCAAGAAAAAAAGTAAGCAGGTACTAAGCAGTGTTATCACTGATATTGTTAAGGTGGTTGTTAACTACACCCAGTTGTCACTAACCGACAATCATATAATTTAAAATCCTGACCATCAATAATCTTTTTGAATACTAACCAATCTTAAAAATACAAACACTAAAAATATTATACATGCAGGAAGCAAATTATTCATTTGGTATGATCGGCCTCGGTACAATGGGACGTAGCCTGTTACTAAACATGGCCGACCACAATTTTTCCGTAGCAGGTTACGACAAGGACCAGGAAAAAACAACACTCCTCGATACGGAAGGTGCGGGAAAACCAGTTAAAGCGTTCAGTACACTGGCAGAATTTATCCAAAGCCTGCAAAAGCCGCGCTCTGTAATGATGCTGGTGCCGGCCGGTAAGATCGTCGACAGTGTAATTGAGGACCTGGTCCCGTTACTTGATAAAGGCGATTTGATCATCGATGGCGGTAATTCACATTTTACCGATACCAATCGCCGGGTTACCTACCTGGATGAAAAAGGGTTGAATTTCTTTGGCATGGGTGTTTCAGGTGGCGAGGAAGGCGCGCGCAAAGGGCCAAGCATGATGCCCGGTGGAAATAAGGATGCCTACCAGCATGTAAAATACATTTTTGAAGCGATCGCCGCAAAGGTAAATGGTGAGCCATGTGTAACCTATATCGGTCCGGGCGCCTCGGGGCATTTCGTAAAGATGGTTCATAACGGTATCGAATACGGGCTGATGCAACTGATCTCGGAAACATACGAGATATTGAAAAAAGGATTAAAGCTCGACAACGACGCCATTCAAAAAGTATTCGCGAAATGGAACGAAGGCAGGTTGCAATCTTTCTTGATCGAAATAACAAAAGACATTTTCCTTTTCAAAAAAGAAGGCGCCGACCATTTGTTGGTAGATGATATTAAGGATGAGGCACGTGCAAAGGGTACAGGTAAGTGGACCTCCCAGGTGGCCATGGACCTGGAACTGCCCGCAACTGTCATTGATACTGCTGTTTCCATGCGGGACCTTTCCAAGTATAAATCACTGCGCATGCAGTTGTCATCGTCTTTCGGAAATGACGAGATTGACCTGGCTGTAGCTGACAAGGATGAATACCTGGCATCATTGGAGCAGGCGTTTTACTTTGCCATGATCATTGCATATTCACAGGGGATGCATTTACTTTCCAAAGCATCCACGGAATACAAATACGAGCTGAATATGGCGGAGATCGCTAAAATATGGAGAGGTGGCTGTATTATCCGCTCTACTTTCCTGGAAGATATTTTCAAAGCCTTCAGCAAGGATAATAACCTGGCGCATTTATTACTGGATACGGATGTGCAGGCATTGGTAACAGAAACATTGCCGGGTATCCGTTCCATAGTATCGGGAGGGGTCAACGCTGGTTTAGCAATACCCGCCTACGCTGCCGCCATCAGTTATTTCGACACAATAAGAAGTGGTAGAATGCCATCTAATTTGATCCAGGCACAACGTGATTATTTTGGAGCACATACCTATGAGTTACAGGGACAGGAAGGGTTCTTTCATACAGAGTGGTATTAGACACTGAATAGGATTGTAGAATTAAACCTGCGGTCATTGTGTCACAGTACATAAGTGGTTAAAAGCAGTAACATGGTAATTCACCAAGGCGCAGGGCTGGAGCCCTATGCTGTGTCTTCTTCTTACTACTATTTAATTTTTAAAGAATTTTTAAAAAAAATATTGAGTATTGAGGAGGTATTTATTAGTAACAAAGAAGACACAGGGCTGGAGCCCTGCGCCTGAGAAAGAAGGTTCGGGCACTAACTGACATGGCCCTTTGTCTGCTAATGTTTTAACTTTTGAAGTATTTGTAAAAAAATTATTGGGTATCCGGGGAATCGATTTATCAGTAACAAAGATGACACAGGCCAGAGCCCTGCGCCTGGAAAATAAGCTTTAGAACTGATTTCGCGGAACTGTGTTTCCAGGATAGTAAAATTTTTCTTTGGGTATCATACATATTCACCGTTCAGACAAAAATCAAACATCAATTAAATTCATGAAACCAATAAAATCTCAACCGACTATCTTCATAATTTTTGGCGGCACAGGCGACCTGAACGCCAGGAAAATAACGCCTGCACTTTATAATTTATACCTTGATGATTGGATACCCGACCAGTATGCCATCATCGGAACAGGGCGCACAAAATTAACCGATGAAGAATTCAGGGCGCAGCTATTGGAAGGGATCAATTCTTTTTCCAGGAGAGGAAAAGCGGATGAGCAAAAATGGCAGGAATTCTCCCGGCATATTTTTTACCAATCTTCGGATATCAAAGATGCCGCTACGTATTCTTCGTTTGCGGAAAAAATAAAAGAGCATGAAACTGAGTGGAAAACAGAAGCCAATATTATTTATTATTTGGCAGTAGCGCCACAGTTCTTCCCGATCATAGCGGAAAATATCGGCAAGAATGCCCTTTGCGAAAATATTGCGAAAACACGGATCGTGATCGAAAAACCATTTGGCCACGACCTTGACTCTGCAAAGGCGTTGAATAAATTATTGCAGGGCATTTTCGATGAAAAACAAATCTACCGCATCGACCATTACCTCGGTAAAGAAACGGTCCAGAATATCATGGCGTTCCGGTTTGCCAATTCTCTTTTTGAGCCGCAATGGAACAGGAATTACATCGATCACGTACAGATATCTGTCACCGAACAATTAGGCGTTGCCGATAGAGGAGATTATTATGAAGGTTCCGGTGCATTGCGCGATATGGTGCAAAACCATATTCTGCAATTGCTCTGTATCGTTGCAATGGAAGTGCCGGTAAGTTTTAGCGCAGATGAAATACGGGACCGCAAAGTAGACGTGTTGCGTGCCATGCGCAAATTTACACCAGGAGAAATAAAAAAATTAGTAGTAAGAGGGCAGTACAGCGAAGGCTGGATAGAAGGCAAAGAGGTACCCGGATACCGCCAGGAAAATAAAGTAAAGGAAGATTCCAATACAGAAACTTTCGCGGCGATCAAATTTTTTATAGACAACTGGAGATGGCAGGGCGTTCCGTTTTACGTACGAACCGGTAAGCGCATGCAGCAGTCTTCCTCCGTGATCAGTATCCAGTATAAAAATGTACCACACTCCATATTCCCTTCTGAAGCTTCCGAAAGCTGGGAGCAAAACAGGCTGGTCATAAGCATTCAGCCCGAAATGAGTATTCGTTTACAGGTGCAGGCAAAAAGACCGGGTTTAAATATGGTGCTTAACCCGGTGGATATGGTTTTCGATTATAAAGGCACTTACCCAACTGAAACACCCGAAGCATACGAAACGCTTTTGCTTGATACAATGCTTGGCGACCAAACCTTATTCATGCGTGGCGACCAGGTAGAAGCTGCCTGGGAATTGATCATGCCGATATTGAACGCCTGGGAAAGTAAACAAAGCCTGAGCTTTCCGAATTACGCGGCGGATACCTGGGGGCCTGAACTGGCGGAAGCATTGATTGCACAGGATGGGTTTCATTGGTTTACACTTCCGACTAATCATAAAAAGAAGTAAGGTGATGGAGATACAAGCTGCACCGGTTTTAATATAAATCAAAAAGACAATGATAATTAATACCTATTCATCTGTTGATGAATTACTGGAAAAACTGGCTGAATATTTTGTGGAGGCTGCTAACCAATCCATTACAGCTAACGGCCGTTTCATTGTGTCTCTTTCAGGCGGATCTTCGCCCGAAAAATTATATGCCCTGCTGGCTTCTCCATCTTTTAGTGGCCAGGTAGATTGGAGCAAAGTCTATTTTTTCTTTGGTGATGAAAGGTATGTGCCGCTTACAGATGACGCCAGTAATTTTAAAATGGTGAACAAGGTTCTTTTCGAACCGTTGAAAATAGCGCCGTCGAAAATTTTTCCAGTCAATACCACGCTTTCTACTGAAGAATCTGCCTATCAATATATGGAAGATATCAAAAGGCTTTTTAATAACGACGAACCACGCTTCGACCTGGTACTGTTAGGCCTGGGCGATAATTCTCACACGGCATCCTTATTTCCTTATACAGACATTCTGCATGAAAAAACAGCCACGATAAAACCGGTTTTTCTTCCTGATCAGCAGGTGTACCGGATCAGCTTTACGGCACCCTTAATTAATTTGGCCCACCGGATCGCCTTTTTAGTTTTTGGAACAGGTAAGGCCCAGGCCGTAGATAATATATTGAAAGGGGCAAAAGATTTTGAAAATTTTCCGGCACAATTGATACAGCCGGCAGACGGAGAAGTGCAATGGTTTCTCGATGAATCAGCCGCCGCTAAAATAAAATCCACAGAATAAACAGGGCCGGGCTGAATCGATTTTCTATCCGGATCTAAAGCCAGGTCAAACATAAGCTGACATACAGGTTGTGAATTTTCTTGGTGAGTATCCCCGAAGGGTGACTTACCAGGAAAATTCGTGCCCGATAATTGACATAGCATTCACTAATTCGTGCATTGCAACCGTAACAAAATAACAACTCACCTCCTACATATGAAAAAAAACGAAATATGACTACGGAAGAATCCCGCATCGAACAGCAATACAATAATTCCGCGAACTGGTTAAAGTGGGGGCCTTACCTTTCCGAAAGGCAATGGGGAACCGTGAGGGAAGATTATAGTCCGGGTGGCGATGCCTGGAATTACATCACACATGATATGGCCCGCAGCAAAGCGTATCGCTGGGGTGAAGACGGGCTCGCCGGTTTTTGCGACAACCGCCAGTTGTTATGCGTGAGCCTCGCCTTATGGAACGGCCAGGATCCTATTATTAAAGAGCGTTTATTCGGACTCACCAATACAGAAGGCAATCATGGAGAGGATGTAAAAGAGTTGTATTACTATTTGGATAATGTGCCCTCGCACAGTTACAATAAAATGTTGTACAAGTATCCCCAGCAGGCATATCCATACGATTTGCTGGTGAAAGAAAACAAGCAAAGAGCCAAAGCCGATCCCGAATTCGAATTGATGGATACCGGGATTTTTGAAGAGAACAGCTATTTTGATGTATTTACCGAGTACGCTAAAAATAATACAGAGGATATCCTGTTAAGATATACCGTGCATAACAGGTCCGGCCAGGCAGCTTCCCTGCATTTATTGCCGCAATTATTTTTTCGCAATACCTGGAGTTGGAACGAAGCCGCGGAACATCCCCTGATCACCTATCTTGGAAAAAATACCTTGCTGCTGCATTGTACAGAACTCGGCGACCGGTATTGTCATGCAGAAGGAAATCCTGAGTTTTTATTCACGGATAACGAAACCAATAATCACCGGTTGACTGGTAAAGAAAATGTCTCGGCATTTTGTAAAGATGGTATCAATAATTTTTTTATCCACCAAAATCGCGATGCGCTCAACCCGGCACAGGAAGGTACAAAAACTGCGGTATGGTATAAGCTGGATGTGCCCGCAAACGCCAGCGTACAGGTGAGGCTGCGGCTGGCTGATTCAAAATTGAAAAAGCCTTTTGAAGACTTCGATCAGATTTTTGAAGCCCGCATCAATGAAGCAAATGAGTTTTACGAAAAGAAGCAGCTGACGATAGAAAATGAAGACGAGAAAATGGTCCAGCGACAGGCATGGGCCGGTTTACTTTGGAGTAAGCAGTTCTATAACTATGATGTTAATGTATGGAGAAATGGAGATCCTGGTCAGCCATCCCCGGGGGGAAATCACCGCAATAGCCGTAACAGGCAATGGAAACATTTTGTAGCGGAGAACATTCTATCCATGCCGGACAAATGGGAATATCCCTGGTTTGCGGCCTGGGACCTGGCTTTTCACGCGATCGCATTTTCACCGATCGATCCTGATTTTGCAAAGGGGCAATTGGGGATATTGCTGCAGTCAAACTATATGCATCCAAACGGACAACTGCCAGCTTATGAATGGGACTTCGGCGATGCCAATCCACCCGTTCATGCCCTGGCTGCCTGGAAGATCTACCAATTGGATAAAAAATTAAAAGGCGCTCCGGACTATGCTTTTTTGGAAGCCATCTTTCAAAAATTACTACTGAATTTTACCTGGTGGGTAAACCGGAAAGATAGCAATGGCAATAACATTTTTGAGGGCGGATTTTTAGGGCTCGACAATATAGGGATCTTTAACCGCAGTGCGCCGGTGCCAGGTGGCGGCGACCTGGAGCAGGCGGATGGTACCAGCTGGATGGCAATGTATGCGTTGAACATGGTAAAGATCGCACTGGAATTGTCACTTGAAAATCCGGTATATGAGAACATGGCCATAAAATTTTCCGAGCACTTTTTATTTATTGCAGGTTCTATCACCAATATGGGCGAGGATTCCGAAGGGCTTTGGGACGATGACGACGGGTTTTATTATGATCTTTTGAAACTACCGGATGACAGTTTCAAACGGTTAAAAATAAGGAGCATGGTAGGATTGATCCCCATGTTCGCGACCATTATTTTTAATGAGGATACCTGGAAAAGGCTGCCTGCTTTTAAGGAGCACATGGAAAAATTCAGCCGGCAAAGGCCAGACCTGGCCTCCCTGGTAAGTTACTGGAAAGACCGCAAAGGTAGCAATGACCAGCATCTGTTTTCTTTGTTGCGGGGCCACCGTTTAAAGCTATTGCTTCACCGCATGCTTGACCCGGCTGAACTGTTGTCGGATTATGGAATACGCTCCGTTTCAAAAATTTACCAGCAGCATCCCTACGACCTGAAACTGGATGGCACAGATTACTCTGTACATTACACGCCTGCTGAAAGCGACCTGGATATGTTTGGTGGAAACAGTAACTGGAGAGGGCCGATATGGATGCCACTCAACTTCCTGCTGATCGAATCGCTCCATAATTTACATGAATATTATACGAGTGATTTCCGGGTTGAATATCCAACTCACTCCGGTGAATTTTACTCGCTGGAAGAAATTGCAGTATCGCTTTCCGCCAGGCTGAAAAATATTTTTTTGCGAAACGAAAAAGGAGAGCGGCCCGTTTTTGGCGGCTATCCGAAATTGAATTTGGATCCCAATTTCAAAGACTATATTTTATTTCACGAATATTTTGATGGGGATACCGGCAAGGGCCTGGGCGCTTCTCATCAAACGGGCTGGACAGGATTAGTGACGGTACTGAACGATCTTGTTTTATGTAACAAAAGCGAATAAAAAAGCAGTTCTGCAGGCACATAATAGGTTGCTATGTTGTCTGAACAAGCGCACTATTTTCAAAAATAAATATTCACGATCATCCATAAATTATATTTCTGAACAAGTAAAATATCTACCGGTATCCCGCCCAGGTTGTAATAAGTACAATTAAGTCCATTAAATAACTATTTATTGAAACTTTTCTCTGCTTAAATTTGAATAGTCAGATTTTTATGCAAAGTTTGTAATTGGAAAGCGCACCTGCTTTTCAAATATCAACCAGGAACTATGCTGTTCAATAAAATAATAACCAGGATACCTGCTGTACTATTAATGTTATTGTGTCTTGTGGGCGCCAATAATATTTATGCGCAGGACAATAGTCGTGGTGACAGCATTGTAGTTTCAATCGCGCCTGATTATGATAAGGTTGGAAAATTTCACCGCTTCATATTTGGTGAAGGATACCGCAAATTATGGGCAGCACCGGTTAAACTAAAAGTATTTCACCTGGCCACAGAAAAGGGGGGCATGACTATTTTAAAAATGGGTGGCGGTTTGCAAACGAAATCATTGCGGTTAAGGGATAAGTCAGGTAATGAATGGGTTTTAAGAACGATACAGAAATACCCGGAAAGGGGACTACCACCCAATTTAAGAGCCGGGTTGGCCAGGGATATTTTACAGGACCAGGTGATAACAGGGCATCCCTATTCCTCTCTAACAGTGCCGCCCCTGGCAGAGGTACTTGGTATACCACATGCACATCCGGAAATCGTCTATGTTCCGGAGGATCCGCTATTGGGTGAATTCCAAAAAGAATTCGGCAACGCAGTTTTTTTACTCGAAGAAAGAGAACCATTGGATGAAGGAGGTACGGACAATACGGAAAAAGTTCAAAGGGAATTGCAGAAAGACAATGATACCAGGCTGGAACAGAAAATCGTATTAAGGGCAAGGTTGCTTGATATAATTTTAGGCGACTGGGACCGGCACGAGGACCAGTGGCGCTGGGCAAAGGAAGGCGGTAAGGATGATAAAGTATATACACCGATTCCCCGCGACCGTGATAAAGTGTACTACAACACGTCGGGTGTTTTTCCCTGGGTTGTTTCTCATCAATGGCTGAAGTCAAACATACAGGGTTTTCACCCGGGCATCCGGGATGTGAACGGGTACAATTTTAATAACCGTTATTTCGACCGGTATTTTTTAAATCAATTGGATGAACAAGCCTGGAAAGAACAAATCGCTTTCGTAAAAGATAAGCTGACAGACAGTTTGATCGGGGCTTCTATTAAACTTTTGCCGGATACGATTTTCTCACTGTCAGGAAAATGGCTGATCCAAACGATCATTGCGCGAAGGGATGGCGTCGACAAACCCGCCATGGAATACTATCGTTTCCTTTCCAACTGTGTCGATATCCCTGCGTCGAATAAAGACGAGTATTTCGAAATACTGGATAATGATGCGGGGGCCTTAACGGTAAAAATAAATAAGATAAAAAAAGATGAAACAAAAGGGCACCTGGTGTACCAGCGTAGTTTTGATCCGGCTGTTACGAAGGAGATCAGGTTGTATGGATTTGACGGCAATGATGTTTTTGCTGTAAATACCAATCGGTCATCTCCAATAAAAGTCCGCCTGGTTGGTGGCAAGGGGCAAGATAGTTTTAATATCGGTCAGCAATTTTCCGGCCGGCAAAAGATCTTTATTTATGATGGAAAATCGGAAAAGAATAATTTCTCTTCTACTACCGGTATAAAAATGCGGTTATCAGATGACAGCGATATACATGTGTTTAATAAAAAGGCTTTTAAATACGACAGGTTGACTTCGATCATCTTAGCCAATTTTAGTTTAGATGACGGCCTTCTGCTGATAGGCGGATTTTCTAATGAAAAACATGGATTTAGAAAAGAGCCTTATGCTTTCTTTAATGAACTGCTGGTGAATTATTCATTGAACAGGAAAAGTTTTTTGATCACCTGGTTTGCTGAATTTAAAAAGGCAATAGGTAAGAATGACCTTGGTATCAACCTTTTTTCCAGGGGGCCACATAGCGTGAACAATTTTTTTGGCCTGGGAAACGAGCCGGTGTTTGAAAATAAGGGCTCAAGAAAAATTAAGTACTACCGTTCACGTTATGATTACGTTAATTTGGATGTAAGGTTGTACCGCAATGTAACGCCGCACTGGCGGTTGAGCGCGGGTGTTGCAGGGCAATATTACACCAGCAAAAAATCTAATAACAAGGAGCATTTCTTTGATAAATATAACAACGATTATCCATCTTCCCTGCTTTACAAGGATAAGGGATATGCAGGACTGATAGCGGGCGCCGAACTGGATACCCGCAACAGCCTGATCCTTCCTTCACAGGGATTGTATTGGAATACTACCATTAAAGGCATGCGTGAAATTGGCGGCGAAAATAAAAGCTATGGAAATTTATTATCAGAATTTAGTTTTTACCTGGCCCCTTTTAAAACGCAAAACTTCGTAATTGCAAACCGTGTCGGCGGAGGCACAACAATAGGAGAGCCCGCGTTTTTTCAACAAATGTACCTGGGAGGAAAGCAATCATTAAGGGGTTTTCATACCAACCGTTTTGCAGGCAAAACTGTCCTGTACAACAACCTTGAAATGCGGTTGAAATTGTTTGATTTTAATTCTTATTTGCTGCCCGGTGCTGTAGGGCTGATCGCATTCAATGACGTTGGGAGGGTTTGGCTGCCCGGTGAAACTTCTACGAAATGGCATGATGGCTATGGTACGGGGATTTATGTCATACCTGCGCAACTGCTGCTGATCCAGGGTGTAATTGGATTTTCAGCAGAAGGCGCACTACCATATATTTCAGTGGGGTTCAGGTTTTAACAAATAGATTATAACATTTAGTCGCAGGGCTGCAATCATTTTTTAAAGCGGTCCGGACTATTAATAATTAATCATCAAAACTTAGGATAATATGGATTACGGGTTACTGACAGAACAGGTAAAGCAATATGTCACTTCTTATTTTTTTGATAATAGTAAAGAACAATTATTATATCACGGTATCAGTCATACCGAAAGTGTAGTGGCGGCGGCTAAACAAATAGCTACCCATTACCAGTTAAATGAGCGTGATCTTTTTGTGGTTGTAGCAGCTTCCTGGTTTCATGATATGGGTTATTGCATGGCGGGAAGCGGCAGCATGCATGAGCAAAAAAGCGCCGGCCTGGCGGATACTTTTTTAAAAGACAAGGGCGTGGACCAGGAAACTATACAGGCGGTGGAAAATTGTGTACTGGCCACAAAAATGCCACAGCGTCCAACTACACTGATGGAAAAAATTGTTTGCGATGCGGACCTCTTTCACCTCGGCACCGATAGTTTTAGCAAACACAACAAAGAAATACGTAAGGAGTATGAGGCAACCGGAAATACGCATATCAGTAAGGACGAATGGAGAAAAGGTACCATTAAATTCCTGCAGTCGCACGAGTACCACACTGATTATTGCCGGGATTTGCTCAATGAAAAAAAACAGGAAAACCTGAAAAAATTGTTAAAGAAAGATAAAGAGGAAGGGTCACAGCCGCAGACTGTTGGTGCACAACAACAGCCTGGTATGGGAGAATCTTTAAATCAACCTGCTTCGGCAAAGAGCGGCGAGCGGCCATCCAGGGGTATTGAAACCATGTTCCGCATTGCCGTAACCAATCACCAGCGACTGAGTGATATGGCCGACAAAAAATCGAATATCATGATATCGGTTAATTCGATCATTATTTCGGTGGTGATCGGCCTGGTGATACGCAAACTGGAAACTACCCCCGGGTTGATCATTCCAACAATGATGCTGTTGATCGGGTGTGTAACAGCAGTAGTGTTTTCCGTATTGGCAACCAGGCCGAAGATACCCAATGGGTATTTTACGCCGGAACAATTATCCGATAAAACAGCCAACCTGTTATTTTTCGGGAATTTTTATAATATGGATTACGAGCATTACTATGATGGCATGCAAAAGGTGATGGCAGATGGTGAATTTTTATACGCCAGCCTAATCCGCGACATCCATTCACAGGGAAAAGTATTGGGGCATAAGTATAAGTTATTGCGGATATCCTACACGGTTTTTATGTTCACGTTGATCATCACGATACTGGCTTTTGGGATAGCGCTTTTTTTTATTTAAAAAAAGTAAGAGTATCCGGGTGCATAATTCCTGGTCAGTTAACCCGAAAATTGTCCCTCATGAATTCTCCTGGTGGGCCATCCCCAAAGGATAACCGTATAAAACAGGAATAGCAGTCGCATGTTTGATTCTTGTCTTGCCAACCCAAAAATTGTCAGCCATGAATTTAGCTGGTGAGTCTCCTCCCAAAGGGTGATCCAGGAAAATTCACAGGCTTTTTGACCTGTTACAACATAATAATGTTGCAGGCAATAAGCTAATTATAAATAGTATTTGTTTAAAGAAATAACCCCAACTGAGTATGATAAAGTTTTTATTAAATATAATATTGTTCTTAAGCGCTTTTTACTACGCAGGGGCACAGGATTCCATCCAATACCGGGTAATTTTAATCGGCGACGCCGGTGAAATGAGCGTGGAACAAAAAGCCGTAATAGCCGATGCCGTGCAAAAAAATATCCCGGGAAAAACAATTGCCATTTTTTTGGGCGATAATATTTATCCAAAAGGAATGGAACTACCGGGCAATAAGAATGCGCAGTCATCCCAGGATATCTTGCGATCCCAGTTCCAGGATTTAAGAAAAGCAGGTGTGCCGGTATATTTTGTGCCAGGCAACCACGACTGGGATAAAAGTGGCCCGGCTGGATATGCAAAAATGTTAAGGGTGAATCAATTCCTGCGGGAGCAAAATGATTCGCTGCTGCAAATAATACCAAAGGATGCCTGCCCGGGCCCTTACGAACTGGAAGTTTCCGACAACCTGGTAATAGTTGCTATGGACTCTGAATGGTGGTTGTACCCTTTCAGCAAAAGAACAGAAGGAACAGATTGTGAATGCAAAACAAAGCGCGATGTATTGGGCAAGCTCGATGATATACTCCTGCGTAACAGAAACAAGACTGTTTTATTCGTCACCCATCATCCATTTAATACACATGGCTCCCACGGCGGTTATTATACATTAAAGGATCACCTGTTCCCTTTAACCAACCTTAATAAAAATTTGTACATACCCCTTCCCGTTATCGGTTCCTTGTATCCATTTTTGCGGAAGACATTCCCTACCCCTGAAGACCTGGGAAATGTATTGTATAAGGACATGATAAAGAATGTAACCGATCTGTTAAAGCTGCATCCCAATGTGATACATGCGGCCGGCCATGAGCACGATCTTCAGTTGATACAGGGAGCCGTATTGGAATTGGGAAGCGGCGCCGGATCAAAACATACACCGGTTAAAAAGGGCAGGGGAAGTTTATTCGCTAAAGCCGCCAGTGGTTATTCGCTCTTTGATATTTTACTGGATAATAGCGCCCGGCTTACTTATCGTTCATATGAGGAAGGTAAGATGGAAAACGTTTTTGTTTATAACAGGCCTAATGTAAATCTGCCATTTGCATCCCAGCCAGCTGGTGATGCGATCAAAACGGATAGTATTGCAATAAGGCTCAATAGTGACTTTGATAAGGTCAGCGGTGTTCACAGAAGTTTGTTCGGAGAAAACTATAGAAAGGTATGGGCCATGGAAACAACGGTGCCTGTGCTTAGGATATCCGACAATCATCTAAAACCAAAAGAATTAGGTGGTGGTCAGCAAACCCGTTCGCTCCGGCTAATGGATAATGATAAAAAGGAATGGGTAATACGCAGCATCGAAAAATTTCCGGATAATCTATTGCCCCAATCTCTTACCAATACGCTGGCGGCCGATATTTTGCGGGATAATTCTACTGCTGCGTTTCCTTACGCGCCACTCACCGTGCCTGTTTTTGCCAATGCGCTGGGCGTGCCTCATAGCAATCCGAAGGTCGTTTACATTGCACCCGATACGAGCCTGGGAATATATAGCAAAGACTTTGCAAATACCGTTTCTTTGTTCGAGGAAAGGGAGCCCTTGGGCAAATCTTTGTCCACTATAAAAATGGCGGATAAATTAAAGGATGACAACGACAATACGGTTGACCAGGAAGCTTTTTTAAGGGCAAGGCTACTGGATATTTTCCTCGGCGATTGGGATCGCCATGCGGACCAATGGAGATGGGCTGCTGACGACGAAGGGAAGGGCAAAAAATACAGGCCCATACCACGTGACCGGGACCAGGTCTATTATGTGAACCAGGGCTTTTTTCCCAAACTGGCGGCCCTGCCATGGGTGATGCCCAAGTTCCAGGGCTTTGGCGAAAAGATAAGAAACATCAACACCTTCAGCTTTAATGCAAGGTTCATCGATGGGATATTTACCAATGATCTTTCTCTTGATGAGTGGGCAGCTATTACCGATGAGACAGTAAAGGCCCTAAGCGACTCCGTTATTGAAACCGCCTTAAAAAAATTGCCGGCAAATGTTTATGGTGCCACGCATCTGCAATTGGCGGATCAGCTAAGAAAGCGAAAATCCGATATGCAAAATAAGGTGCCGGGGTACTATCGCTTTCTTAATAAATACATAGATATTGTTACTTCGGATAAAAATGAACTGGTATTAATAAGTGATACCTTGAACGGCCAGCTGGCAGTCAACATTTTTAAAATATCCAAGAATGATGGACCGGGCAAACTACTCTACAGCCGGGTGATGGATCCTGGTGTTACCAAAGAAATACGTTTATTCCTGCAGGGCGGCAATGACAGTGTTGTAATAAAAAATGCAGGCGCACCTGTTAAAATAAGGATCGTCGGTGATGCATCATCTGACAAAAAATACGATATCAGCGGAAGCAATAAATACCTGCGGAAAATACATGTGTATGATGGAAACAGCAATGCTGTATTTACCGGTTCGGGGAACAATATACACCGGCATTTATCGGACGCGTCGGTTAATACCGAACTTCACCTGACCAACAGGTACAACAAAACCATTCCTTTATTGAGTGTAGGTTTTAACGTGGATGAAGGCGTTATTTTTGGCGGGGGCGTAAAGTTTATCAGGCAGGGGTTCAGGAAAGACCCGTATGCGAGCACTCAACAGGTAACCCTGGCGCACTCTTTTTCTACCAATGCATTCAGGTTCCTTTACAAAGGTGAATGGTTAAATGCAATCGGCAACACTGATTTTCTTTTGATGGCCAGTGCTTTTGCTCCCGAAAATACACAAAACTTTTTCGGCACCGGTAATGGTACCCTTATTAATAAAACGGGCAATTACAAACGCTTCTACAGAACAAGGTTTAGTTTGTACAACCTGGCTGCTGCATTCCGCTGGCGGAGCGGTAAAGCGAACAGCATAAGTTTGGCTCCAACCTTTCAATATTACCGCTACGATGCAGCCGATAACACCGGACGTTTTATTACCAATACCTCGCAGATACATTCTTATGACAGCACCAGCGTCGCCAACGAAAAATCGCATGCGGGCATTATTCTCAGTCTTATTCATGATAGCAGGAACAATGTGTTGCTCCCTACAGATGGGTCCTATATCAGCATGCGGATACAGGGTTTTGCAGGGTTGAATAATTATTCAAAATCTTTGGGGCAGGTTATCACGGAACTTTCCGTGTACCGAAGCATCGACAGGAAATCAAACATCGTGATCGCCAATCGCCTGGGTGGCGGGGTGACGGCAGGCAAGGCGGCTTTCTACCAGTCACTTTTTTTAGGCGGGCATGAAAACTTATGGGGATACCACCAGTATCGTTTTGCAGGCGAGCACATGATCTATAACAACCTCGAGGCGCGTATTAAAATAGCCAATGTGGCGTCCTATATTTTACCTGGCCAACTCGGGCTCGTTGGATTTTACGACATCGGTAAAGTATGGCAAAAGGGATATAATACCAGCACGTTCCACCAGGGAGCAGGAGGCGGTATTTATTTTGCGCCTGCACAAATGGCGGTGTTCCAGCTGGTTTTGGGTAGCTCGGGAGAAGGACTGTATCCTTATTTTACTATGGGTTTCAGGTTTTAAATACGCGCCATAACCTATGCGATGATTAATTTTATTTACTTCCATTTTTACTATGTTCTTTTAGAAAAAATTACTTATTTGCAGAAAAAAATAAATTATGATAGTAGCTTATGTAGTGTCTGCAAGAAAACGCTGTTATTAATAGCTGGTAAGGGTTTTAGAATATTTTCCAATCCGATTCTTCAATTCAGCAGCTACCTGTCAACTCTCTACTTTTGCCTCCACAGCCGGCAGGCTGCGTAACCGGAACGCTGCTGTTTTTGCTTCTTTGAAAAAATAGGCTGCGCATTTTTTCAATTCCGATTTCATCGGAACCGAACC
>JBDSLD010000233.1:0-7112 GCA_039916545.1 Ferruginibacter sp. | reverse complement strand
GGCGGTAATAGTAAATGAAGCTTTTGTAAAAGAGTCCGGCCTGCATGATCCGATCGGGAAATCAATACTGATCAATATGCACTATGACAGTGCCGTAAAAGTTATTAAAGGTGTGGTAAAGGATTTTCACTTTAGCTCATTACGTGAACCCATAAAACCCGCGGTGCTTTACCTGGGCAAATCTCCGGAAGGTGGTATTTGGGTAAAATTTGAAAAATTAAAACAACAGGAAGCCATGGCGGCCTTAGCGCGTACCTATAAAAAGATAATGCCAGGCGCGGTCTATCAATACAATTTTTTGGACGAATTAAATGCGCGGCAATATCAGCAGGAACAACGTTGGCAAAATGTGATAAGTGCTGCCACCGTTATTTCGCTTGTCATTTGTTGCCTTGGTTTATTGGGATTGGCTCATCTATCGGCCGGGCGCCGCATCAAAGAAGTTGGGATCAGAAAAGTGTTGGGCGCATCTGTAATGCAGGTAGTGGTTTTACTGTCGCGGGATTTTTTGAAGTTAGTGGTTATTGCTTTTGTTATTGCCGCGCCGGTTTCCTGGATGGCCATGCATAATTGGTTGCAGGATTTTGCCTACCGCATCAATATTGGCCCAGGTATATTTCTTATTGCCGGACTGCTATCCATAGTAATCGCGTTGATAGCGGTAAGCTCCCAGGCGATAAAAGCTGCGCTGGCAAATCCAGTGAAAAATTTGAGAACGGAGTAATGAATAATGAGTAGTGGTTGGTTCCAATACCATGTAGCAAGCTTGCTGCCGATGAGTTAACCAGCGGTGTTAATAGTCGGTTTCCGGGCAGTAAAAAAAGCTTTGGCAAACCCGGTAAAATCCTTGCGGAATGAATGATAAAAAAATGCGATAATAGCAAAGCCGATTATCACCCGCAGTTAATAGAAAGCCACCAATAAACATAGATTACGTTAATTTACACGTCATAGATCGATCCATGTAAAAACTATAAATTTTTAAATAAACTTATAATATGCTGCGAAATTATTTTAAAACTGCCTGGCGCAATATCAGCAAACATGGCTTCTATTCAATAGTAAATGTCGCGGGGTTGTTTGCGGGCATTTTGTTTGCCTTACTCATCGGTGCATACGTTTGGGGAGAATTGCAGGTAAATAAAAAATTGCGGAATGCTAACAATCAATACATCCTAACAAGCAAATGGCAGGATCCCAATATGGGTTATGAACTTGCTACCCTTGGCCCGTTAACAAAGAGGCTTGCAACAGGTTATCCAAACCTGGTAGCCAATTATTACAGGTTTGATGGTATCACCTCCATAATTTCAAAAGGTGATAAGCACTTTAGGGAAAGCATACAGTTGGGGGACAGTTCATTACTCGCCATGTATGGATTTAAACTATTACACGGAGATGCGGGAACCGCGCTCGTGAACCCTTACTCAGTGGTGGTTACGAAAGATAAGGCCATAAAATATTTTGGAAAAACAGATGTCGTTGGTGAAACGATCAGCATCGGAAGCTTTAGCGGTGAAAAACGGGCTTTTGCAATAACCGGCGTATTGGATGACATTGCAGAAAACTCCGTAACAACACTCAATGCAGCCAACGCCAATGCTTTTTTTATTCCGACCAATACTTATTCCTATTTCAACAGGCTGGATCCGGATGACTGGAGAAATGCGCAGATCGCTTCTTATATCGAATTAAAAAATGGTGTTACTGCAAAGGATATTGAAAAACCGATCCGGCAATTATTGCAAAATAATACCTCGGAAACGGTTCGAAAAAACCTGGTCGTATTACCGGTTTTATTATCGGATTATTACCTGGTAAAAGATAACGGCCTCGTCAGGCGAATGCTTTATACCCTGTCTTTTGTCGGATTGTTTATTTTATTAATGGCGATCGTTAATTTTATCAATATTACGGTTAGCAGCTCAGGCAACCGCATGCGGGAAATAGGTGTGCGCAAAGTATTGGGTGGAACGGGAAAGCAATTGATCTTCCAGTTTCTTACGGAGTCTTTCATACTGGTTATGATCGCTACAGTATTAGCGATAGCCGCTTACACTTTTGCAAAACCTTTTTTTAGCCAGGCAGTTGGAAAAGAAATTCCAGCCCTGTTATCATTCCCGCTATATTTTATTTTACTCCCAGCTGCGATAATATTGATGGTAGGTTTATTAGCGGGCGTCTATCCGGCATTTGTGTTGTCTTCCTTAAAATCTGTGGATTCATTAAAAGGCAAATTAAAAACAGTAAAGGAAAATATCACTCTTCGTAAATCATTGGTAGGCTTCCAGTTTTGCATCGCGATATTGGTATTGATCGCCGCAGGTATCGTTACACAACAGGTATCGTTTTTCTTTAGTAAAAATCTCGGTTACGATAAAGAATTTGTAGTTTCAGCGCAGGTGCCAAGGAATTGGACCACCGATGGCGTAAAACAAATGGAAGTGGTACGGAATGAATTTGCCGCCATGCCACAAATCAGCAGCGCGACATTATCGTATGAGATTCCCAACGGGATGAACGGAGGACAGCCACCCGTTTATAAAGCTGGCATGGATTCATCCAACGCGGTTGCCATGCAGGCGATGATCACTGATGCGCATTACCTGGAGACTTACCGGATCCCGTTACTCGCCGGCAGTTTTTTGGGTAATGGCGCCAGCAGCGATTCGGGCAAAATTGTATTGAACCAACATGCAGCAGAAGCCCTCGGCTTCAGTGATGCCAGGGACGCGATAAATCAACATGTGCGCATACCCGGCGATCCTACAAATTTTACAATTGCGGGTGTAACCAGTAATTTCCATTTCGGTTCCATGCAGCAAAAAATAGCGCCCATTATTTTTTTCAATGTGATGTTTACCCCCAGTTACAGGTATCTTTCATTTAAGATCAATGCCGGCAATACAAGTGCCGCGCTCGAAGCCATTCAAAAAAAATGGAGCCTGTTATTGCCAGGCAGTTCGTTCGATTACAGTTTTATGGATGATACGTTGGTGAAATTATATAGTAGTGAAATTCAGCTGAAGAAGGCCGCGTACACTGCCACTGCATTATCACTTGTAATTGTTTTATTAGGCATAATCGGGTTAATTTCATTGAGCATTCACAAAAGGGTGAAAGAGATCGGTATCCGGAAAGTGTTGGGCGCATCATTGCCTCATATCATCCTGCTATTTGTAAAAGAATTTATCGCCGTGATAATAATTGCGGCAGTAGTAGCCTGCCCGGTTTCATATTTGCTCATGAAGGAATGGCTGAACGGGTATGAATACCGTATCAATATTGGTGCGCCGGTATTTATATTCTCCATAGCGGCACTTGTGACAATCACGCTCTTGCTGATTGTATTACAAACGGTAAAGGCAGCTGTAGCTAATCCTATGAAAAGTTTGCGAACAGAATAGTAAGGTGTAATTGATTTTGATCAAGACCGTTAGCATGAGCCCACCAAATCTCACAGGTTTTTAAAACCTGTGAGATTTTCGAAAACTATTTTAAAATTGAAAATATGATTTGCCCATCATTTTTGAGATAAGGATTTGCTATGCTTTTTCATAAATAACGCAACCAGGTACCAGGTTGAAACTGCCGCCGTCAGATGTTTTAAAGAATGGC
This sequence comes from Ferruginibacter sp., assembly GCA_039916545.1. GTDB lineage: Bacteria > Bacteroidota > Bacteroidia > Chitinophagales > Chitinophagaceae > Ferruginibacter. The sequence continues at coordinate 3,494 of JBDSLD010000233.1, read as the reverse complement.
CGCTAATAAAATTTCCTGCAGAATATATTTGCTTATCGGATAGTTCGCAAAGTTTGGCGACAATATACCATACAACCACCATCACCAGTTGACGTAAACCGCTATTGGTCTGCCCGGGGTATAGAAATAAAATTAGCGGTATCAGTAGCATCGGGTAAAATTGCACCAGGCCATATAGCCGTAAGTCACCGTCACCTTTCACTTCGGTAAAGTGCCATAATAAAACGCTTCCGGTTCCGATGATCAGCAAGGGGAACAATAAAAGGTAACCTGTTTTAATATCAATCGCTTCGGCCACAGTAGCGGCGGTCAGCGACATAAAGACAATGGTCATTGGTATGCGGTCAAAAACAAGGCTGTCGTTATCGGGTGAAAAATGGTAATATCCCGACCCCAGGCCAGTGAGAAATATGCCGGTAAAAAGAAAGGCATATATTGTCCTGGTACGTTTGCCGGCGGCATGTTTATTTAACAGGCTCAAACCAATTATGACTGTTATCAGAAATGGTATATTGGTAACTACATTCCAGAAGTTTGGAATACCAAGAAGTAATCGTTTATCAGCAAAATCATGGTAGGCCGCCGATTGCGGAATCCGCTTTAACATAAAAGTCACCACAATAACTGTGATCGTAAGCAAGCCAAAAAGCAACGGTTTACGCTTCAATGTAGGATCTGTTTTATTATAAAAAACTTAATATAAGAATGGATAAAGGGGTTCTCCATTCTTAACGGATCAGGGTTTATAATCAAATGGAAGTAAATTTGCGATCTTCTCCGTCAGCGACCAATGCAGCGAAAAGATTAATTCCTTTGGCGGTGAATAGCTGCCGTTCTCTTCAATGCGGATGGCCTTGGGCGTGCCCAGGTAGATCTCGGATTGCCGCTCTTTTGATTTTGGACGACGCCTGTAATGGACCTTTAATTTGTTTTTAAAGAACAATGACTTGCTGCCGCCCTCACTATTAACCAGCAACGAATCCAGTGTGGTTAGCCAGGCAAACGCTGCCAGCGAATCCGGTTGTCTTAAAATTTTTCTATAATACCTGCTGGTATCCTTTGTAACAGGAACAGGTGGTGGAGTGTTTTCCTTATTGGCAGGTTTGCCAAGGCTGTCAGTTTGTATAGGCACTGCCGATGCCAGCAATTTTTTTACCCGCTGTTTTTCTACATTTGGCTGCTTTGAAAAGGTTACTATTTCATATCCCATTTTTTGCCATTGGTTATTGTACACGCATCTCATAAAATGAAGCAACGACCCATAGTAAGCCGTGCTTCGGTTCTCTTTCCATTCGCCTTCTTTTTTACCGGTTGTGTCCTTCATCTCCTGGAAAAATGGGTAGCCGCTGTACACCAACGATTGCAAATTATAATCCAGGACAAATTCTCCGAGTTTAAATTTAATAATGTATCCCAGGGCTTTGTTCTCAATGATAAGCGCCTCATCTGCACGGACCGTCAACCTGTTCTTTGTTTCAGAAAACCAGAATTTAACGACTTCCGGATTTGTTATTTGACAGTGGCGTGCATTGGGTACCGTGCCGATAAAGTTATCCATGAATACCTGTCCCCATTTCTGCCAGCCATTTTTTACGACAGCTTGCACAACCACTTCCGAAAGTTGCGTGGAAATATTATGCAGTGTTATGCGTAAGCCGCTTGGGTAATTATTACTTTCTACAGGTATAATTATTGTTTCGTAGCCGATGGCAGAAATGATCATTTCATATTTGCCCGCCGGCAGGTTTTTTAACACAAAATTTCCGGAATCAGCTGTGACATCGCCTATTGAAGTGTTGCTAAAATATACACTGCAGTTATTGACAGGTTTCCCGGTTTCGTTGGTTACTTTGCCACTCAAATCACTGGTTTGTTGCGACAGGCAGAAAAAAGGAGCGAGTATAAAAAATAGCAGCAGGGTAATATAGGCGGGAATTTGGTTGGATATTTTATTTGTCATAACCGGGCAATCGTTAATTTTCTTTCCGGGGTAAACCCTGGCAGGCTTAAATGTAGGATAATAATTCTCAAAATCCAGCCGGATAGGTTGATTTTTATTACCTGAAAATATTATGTACCGATCAGGCTTGCTTCGTTCTTCTTTCTTTTCAATATCCAGGCGCTGATCAGTGAAACGATCAAGCCTACCGGTATAATTTCTGAATAGGTGAGTAGCGCGTTAAAGAATGGGTTTTTATACATTTCGCTAAACTTTGCCATTTCAGCGCTTTGTTTGGCTATCTCTGCCTGTCCCGCCCCGGAAGCTTTTAATTTTTCAAGCATAAAGGCGCTGTATTTCTCTCCAAAATCAGGAATGAAAAAGTGATAGTCGATCAGCCAAACGATCACATAGATAGTGGAAGCGATCAGTGTGATGTATAGCCCTACCCGGAACGCTTTGCCAAATGATATTCCACCGCCGTTGTATTTATCCCGCGTGATTTTAGTGCCAACAAAAATCAGGGAAAAGGCGAGGATCATCAGGGTATACCCATAAAGCATTCCGTTTTTTAAATCAATATCACCTGCTTTACCCAATAGCATCAGGCCGATGTATAAGGAAGTGCTGATCAGGCCGGCGATAACCCCGCAAATAAGTACAGTCTTTTTCATTTGATTTGTTTTAGCGATTGATGTCGTAAAATTCAACCATTGTACTGAATTTAGGCTCATACTTTCGGGTGATTTTCAATGCCGGATGGTTATTTCATGCTAAAGAATGAGCTTTCAGGCTAATAGTCCAAGCCTTTTTCCTTTCTCGATGGCTTGTGTCCTTCGTTTTACATCCAGTTTTTCGAAAAGGTTGGAAGAGTGGGTTTTAATGGTATTGAGAGAAAGAAATAAGCGCCCGGCGATTTCCTGGTTATTTAAACCTTCTGACATCAATTTCAGCACCTCCAACTCTCTTTTGCTGATATTAAATTTCGATAATGTTTTTTCATCGGGGGCATTGCCGGTTGGCGGACTGGTGATGAAGATTTCTTTTTCAACGATGATGGTTTCTATTTTGGGCCGGGTAAGTTTTGCGGCCAGCCAGATACCGAGACTGGTAAAGATGAGTGCAATGGCACCAATGTACACTTCAAATGAATGGTCCATGATCACAAAGCGTAACTCCAGCCATTTCAATAAAAGCATAATGCCGGCAAGTGACGCGCCATAAAATATGACCAGTTTATTTTTTGAAAAGATATTGCCCATGAATCCCGGTGCTGATGCTGAAGGATAAATATAAGAAAACTCTATTCAATTTCAGGAGCACCGACACTACAAAGAGCTGCCAGCCTTCTAACAATTCTACTATAAGGCTGTTAGAAAAAGGTTGGCAACACTGGCATCCATTTATTGTTATCATTCAAAAAAAATCTTCAGAAGACGCAACCAGTGAAGGAAGTTCCAATACAGGTTCCACTTCCATCTTGCTTGCCCATAATTCATCCGCAAACTTTTTAAATGATTCCAATGCCTGTAAAGTCTCGTGGGCGGCTTCATTT
>JBDSLD010000232.1:0-7526 GCA_039916545.1 Ferruginibacter sp. | reverse complement strand
AAGCTCTTCACCGGGTTTGTAACCGCCGCCTTTATTGCCTGGAAACTAACAGTGACTATTGTTATTGCAATCGCCAGGATCGCAGAAACAATAAAGACACCCGGCCCGATATTAATACGGTAATCGTATTTCCGCAACCAATCCTGTAAAAAATACAAGGCAATGGGAGCCGCAATAACACAACTTATTAAAACCAACAGGATAAAATCTTTTGACAGTAATAACCATACCTGCGATACGGTTGCACCCAACACCTTACGGATACCAATCTCTTTACCACGTTGTTCAGCAGTATATGCGGCGAGGCCAAATAAGCCCAGGCAGGAAATTAAGATCGCCAGCACGGCGAATATCCCTGCCAGTTTTCCAATCAGTAATTCCATTTTAAACTTGGCAGCGTAAGAAGCATCCGCAAATTCATAATCATACGGATAGGCCGGATTGTATTTATTAAAAATAGCACCCAGTTTTTGGAGTGCATCCTGGGTTTTTATTGATGAAGATAACCGGTACATGAGGTTACCTTGTGGTGCAGGGTCAGCTAAAAACATCGTCGGGTCGGCAGGTGCAAACGGCGACAACATCAAGGCATCCTTTGCAACACCGGTAATTCTGAATTGCCTTTCATTCCATGTAATGATCTTGTTAACCGGGTCCTTTATGCGTAGGCGCTTAATCGCCATTTCATTAAAGATGACACTTGTCGTATCCGCACTTCCCTGGAAATCCCTTCCCTCCTGCATCTTTATTCCAAGCGTTTTAAAATAATCTTCCGATACTACAATGGCGCCCATTTCAACCGTTTCGCCTGCATTTTTTCCAGGCCAGTTATCAATGTCCGTATGCCAATAAATATTGGTTGCCGGACTTGATGCTGTCGTTACACTTTGCGCGATCCCTGTTGTCAGCAATTCATTTTTAATTGCGGTATAATTTTTACCGAGGTCACTATTCATATCAGTCATCATTAGCCTGTTCAGATCGTAACCAGATGGCCTGTCCTTTGCATATTGTATTTGCTGGTAAATAATGATGGCGCTGATTATAAGCGCGATTGAACAGCTAAATTGAAGTACCACTAATATTTTACGAGGGAGCTTTCCTGCTTTGCCAACCTGCAGGGTACCTTTCAATACTTTTACAGGACTAAAGGAAGAAAGATAAAATGCCGGTCTACTTCCCGCAATAAGGGCCGTACACAATACGCTACCCAGGGTGATGAGCCAGAACGTGATGTTTGTATAGGGTATTTTTATTTGGTTGCCTGTGAGCGAATTAAAGGCTGGCAAACTTAGCTGAACAAATATGATCGAGAAAAGAAATGCGATTATTACTAATAAAAATGACTCGATCAAAAACTGGAGGATCAGGTCCTTACGCAGGGAGCCAATAGCTTTTCGAACCCCCACCTCCCTGGCCCTCTTTTCTGAACGAGCAGTCGTTAAGTTAATAAAATTTATACACGCGATGACCAGTACCAGTATGCCAATGATACTGAACATCCTGACATACTCTAAAAAACCAGGAAGTTCTTTGCCATTGACATAATTATTATACAGGCGCCAGTTTTCCAACGGTTGAAAAATAACATTGGAATTCATGGCATTTGTATTGCCAGTCTCTGTTTTTTCAATATTCCTTATTTTTCCGGCAACCTGCGCATAAGCTATACCGGGTTTAAGTTTTACAAAAATCTGGTAGGAATTGTTGCCAAAACTCCCCGTGCGATTCGCTTTCACATTTGGTGAAGTCTGTTCCACGTAACTGAACGGAACAAGAAAATTAAAACTAAGTGAAGAGTTACCCGGCAAGTCTTTTAATATACCCGTTACTTTTAAATCATCTTTATTATCAAACCTGACGGTTTTATTCATTGGGTTCTCATTACCGAATAATGATTTGGCAGTTGACTCTGTAAGTATAATGGAATAGGGATCTTTCATCACCGCGTTAGCATTTCCCTGGAGCAAAGTATATTGAAACATTTTTAAAAAATCATCGCCGATTTGGGCACCACTGATATAAAATTTCTTATCCCCTACCATCAAACCATGCGAACCCATCCAGTCACTTTCCGCAACATATTCCACCTCCGGTATTTGCGTACGAAGGACATCTGCCAGTTTTAAAGAAGTGGTGGCGAATGTCAGCGTATCACCGTTGCTGTCATAATTTCGTTGTACCCTGTATAACTGTTTATAGCCAGGCAAAAATTTATCATAAGAATACTCATTGTACACCCACAAGCCAATTAATAATGCGACAGCCATACCCGCGGCAAGGCCCAAAATATTAAGCAGGCTATATCCCTTGCTTCTAACAATATTGCGCCAGGCAATTTTGAAATAATTTTTTAGCATATAAATGTTTTATTGTTTACCCTCTTGTATTTACTGTTTTTTCTGAGGTTTCTGTGGTCTGTTTACTTTCTTATTTTCGAATTTTTACATTCGTAAATTGTGTATTATTCTGTTCTTAAACTCTTTACAGGATTTGCAACCGCGGCACTCACTGCTTTGTAGCCTACAGTTAGCCAGGCGATGATTACTGATATCAAAATTGACAAGGCGAAAATTGCCCATCCCAATTTTATGTGATAAAAAAATCCTGACAACCATTGATCCATCAAAAAATACCCTACCGGGGCGGCAATCAGGAAAGCGATCCCGATCAGCAAGGTAAATTCCCTGGAAAAAAGAAAGACAATATTTTGAACAGTGGCACCCAGCACTTTTCGAATGCCGACTTCGCGTGTTTTTTGCACGGCCATAAATGAGATCAGGCCATACAAACCAAGACAGGATATAAAAATGGCGAGAAAGGCGGCGATCTTAAATAATTGCGAGGCAAGCGCTTCAGATTTATAAAACAGTGCAATCCTTTCGTCCAGGAAACTGAGGTCGTACATGTAAGTGGGATAGGTACCCGTGAATACTTTTTGCACCAGTTCGAGCGTAGTGGCCATACGGGTAGGATCAAGCCGCAGCGATATAAAATTATACCCGTGCGCATTTGTTGCCAGCACAAACGGAGCGACGGCCTCCTTTAAAGATTTGCTGTTGAAATCATGCATGACACCAACGACAGGCAATTTTATATCAGAATCGAATGACAGGGTTTTTCCTATGATATCACTGGCTGACTTCAGCCCCAGCATTTTTACCATGGTTTCATTGACGAGTAGTTCACGCATTGTATCACTTGGGTAAGGAACACGGCCCGCCAACAAACCGATGCGAAACGTATTCAAATAACCAGTATCTGCAAACTGCAGGTTGGCGCTAAAATCTTTCTTTGTTGGTTCGCTGTTAAAATAAAATGAATGGTTATTTGATCCAAAGCTCGCAGGGGCATCCAGGCAAAAACTGGCAGCATCCACACCCGGTACCTTCAACATTTGAGCCTTTAAATAATTATAGTTCAGCTGGTCCGTACTATCGCTTGGCAGTTCAATAAAAGCAACCGCATTTTTATCAAAGCCCATTGGTTGATTTCTGAAAAACTTCATTTGCTGAATCACGACGATTGTTCCGATGATCAGTAATTGTGCGATCACAAACTGCACTACCACCAGCCCTCTTCTAAGAGATATACCCCCGATACTGCTGGTACTTATTTTATTTTTGATTGCTACGATCGGGTTAAAGCCGGAGAGGATCATGCCCGGGTAAAAGCCGGCAAGAAAATTCACGCCCGTTCCTAAAATGACAAGGAATAAAAGGATAGATGGGTTGCGGACCAGGTTCAACGAAAGCGGCTTGCCCATCAGGTTACTGATAAATGGCAGGGCCGCTTGCGCCAGTAAATAACCAAGCACCAGGGAGGTAAGGGTGATAAGTGCGGTCTCATTCAAAAATTGTTGCAGGATTTGTGACCGGCTGCTACCCAATACTTTTCTTACGCCTATTTCTTTTGCCCTGGTAATAGATTGTGCTGTAGCCAGGTTTATAAAATTGATACAAGCCACCAATAACAGGAAAAACCCAATTAGCGCCAGTGACCAAAGTTCTTTGCGTGTAAGGGCATCACCTTTAAATGTATAATGGTTTTCGTTTAAATGCATATCAGTAAGGGGCTGAAATGCAAGCGAGATCTTTGATTGCTTACCATTTGTTTGCTTCGGAAAATATTTATTTACAAAGCCTGCCAGTTGTGAGCGGAACTGGGCGCCATTGGTTTTTTCAGGCAGTAATAAAAAGCACTCTGAGCTCCACGCTACATGTTCCCAATCATCGCTGGCAAACCAGTCAGCGTTTAAGCCGCGGAATGTTGCAAAGGAGGCTCCCATCTTTATCTCCATATCTGTGTTGGCGGGCAGGTCTTTATACACACCGATTACCTGTAGCGGAACACGGAAGGACCACATTTGTATTGTTTGCCCAACAGCTTTTTTCCAGTCGCCAAAAAATTCATTTGCCAGGCTCTGGCTTAGCACCACCATATTTGGGTCCTTTAACCCTGCTGCATTCCCTGCCAGCCAATCGTAATCAAAAATTTCAAATATGGATGGTTCCGCGAAAAAAAGGCCGGAGCTTACTTTCACCCTTTTTTCATCCGCGAGGTCCTTACCGGGAACAGGGATATGTATCTGTGCGCCGCCAACATTCCAAACGGCTGCAACTTTTTCAAGTTGGGGAAAATCTGTGCGCAACGCATTGGGTAAAGGAGCCGGCACACCGCTTTCATACGACGTTACTTCCCCGTTACTTTGGTTAGAGTAGGTAGTAACGACACGGGCTATGCGCTCCTTCCTGGACTGGAAGTTATCGTAGCTCATTTCATAATGAACAACCAGGAAAATGACGAGACTGGTGGCGATGCCCACAGCTAATCCGAAGATATTTATGAAAGCGTAAGTTTTACGGCTACGCAAATTTCTCCAGGCTGTTTTAAAATAATTGTGAAACATATCATTTATTGTTAGATGTAATCGTTGATCATTGCTTATTGACAGCCAGGATTAATTACAACTACCGGCACAAAAAACAAAACGCCACGCGTCATTCAAGTTACTCGGTCCTTAACGCATTGACAGGATTAGCGATTGCTGTTCTGATCGCCTGGATGCTAATCGTAATAGCAGCAAGACCTACAACTGAAAAAACGGTTAACACAAATACCCACCACTCGATACTGATCCTGTAGGCATAATTTTCCAACCATTTACCAGTGATGTACCATGCAACTGGTACTGCTATTACAATAGCCGTGACTACCAGTTTTAAAAAGTCTTTGGACAATAATGTGATTATGGAAGCAAGTCCTGCACCTAATACTTTACGAATACCTATTTCTTTAATGCGCTGCTCAGCAGAGAACACTGTTAGTCCAAATAAACCAAGGCAACCCACAAAAATGGTCAGGTTGGCAAAAACTAAAATGATGCTTGCTGTTCGTTTGTCATCCAGGTATTGCTGATTGATCTTATCGTCCAAAAAACTAAATTCGAACGGTGCTTCCGTTTCGTATTTTTTGTATAACCGCTCCACTTGCTTAATGACCGGTTGTGAGTAACCGGGTAATATTTTAATGAACGTACTAAAATATCTTTCCCGTGGCTGGTACCTGAAAATGAAGGGCTCAATGGCAGAATTGAGCGGTTTAAAATTAAAGTCTTTGACTACGCCAATGATCCTGCCTTTAGTTCCCCAGAAAGTCACCGCCTTTCCTATCGCGTTGCTAATATTGTAGCCCATTCGTTTTACAGCAGATTCGTTTACAATGTAATTAGCAGTGTCATTTGTCAACTGCCGCGAAAAATTTTGGCCGCTGACCAAACGCATATTCAACGTCGGAAGAAAGCCAGGATCTACATTGGCCTGGGTTACAAGAAATTTTTCGTCTTTTTGCATTCCTTCCCATTCCATATAACTTGAATTTTCAACATTCGCCAGCGACATGGTGGTTGGTGCGATATTGGCGACGCCGGGTATCGTCCCTATGTCATGCATGAATAATGCAGGCTTTTCAGCCAACTGACCGCCAAGGCGAACATTCAGCAGCAGTGCTTTGTCGAAACCGAGATCCTTTTGCTGGATAAACCTAAGTTGGCGGTACATAAATGAGGTACAAATTATCAAAGTGACGGAGATCGCAAACTGGCCAATTACCAGGGCCTGCCGGAAACGCCGGCCAAAATGAATACCACCGGCCTTCTTCAGTACCTTAACAGGATTATAAGCCGATAAAATCAAGGCAGGATACAGACCGGCTAAAAGGCCGATAAGGACAATAAAACATAAGAAAAAAGGAACGAACATCGACTGGAGAAAGATGGTATTTATCTGCACACCAGTAATAGATTCCAACAAAGGCTGTGCACAGCTGATTATAAACACAGCCAATACGCCGGCGACAAAAGCCATCAATAAGGACTCGGACAAAAACTGCAAGACCAGTTGCTTCCGGCTGGCTCCATTCACCTTCCGGATCCCTACTTCCAACGAGCGTTTTACCGAACGTGCCGTTGAAAGATTTATAAAATTAACGCATGCTATTATCAATAGTAAAAAGCCAACACCCGCAAATATTTTTATGTACTTAATGTTACCCCGCTTGCCCCAGTCCGTACTAAAATCGAAGGCTGATTTAAGATACTGATCTCTTAATGGCTGTAAGATCATCACATCTTTTGTATCGGCATTATAGCTGTGTAAGCGCTGTTCTATCTTTTTACCAAAGGTGCTGATATTGGTTCCCGGCTTTAGTTGCAGGTAAGTATGATAATTATTGCTGTTCCATTTATAAGAAAACTTATCTGAGTTAAAAAGATAAGATAAGGGTAATAAAATGTCAAATTGGATACTAGAGTTAGTTGGTAGATTCTTAGCAATACCTGCCACCTTAAAGTCAAATTCATTATTGAACCGGAATGTTTCACCCAATATAGCAGGGTTCGTTTGCCAATCTTTACCGAAATATTTCTCAGCTATTTTTTCAGTAATGACGATCTCACCAGGTGATTGAAGGGCCGTGGCAGGGTTGCCTTTTATCAGTGGAAAATTGAATACTTTAAAAATGCTATTGTCGGTAAGCTGTATGTTTTTCTCTTCATATGTATGTGTTCCGTTTTTTAACAATCCGCCCCAATTACCGAAACGTACCGCATTAACTATTTCCGGAAAATCCTTTTGTAACTGAGGCGCAAGTGGCCCCGGGGTTACAGCCACATTATATAAAACGCCGGCCTGGTCCTGCTTTTCAGTAACCCGGTAAATATTGCGCCAGTCTTTGTGAAATTTATCATGTTGCCATTCATTCCAGACATACATGCTTATAACAAGGCAACAGGCCATACTCAATGCGAGACCGATTATATTGATGGACGAAAAAACTTTATTCTTCCAAATGCCGCGAATGGCAATTTTAAAATAATTTCTAAACATATAATCTGTTTTCGGTTTAGCGTTGCATGTCTTAAATCAATTCAAAATATTATGGGTGTTCTTTTATGTTCTAAATTGCCCGCCACAAGTCATTAGCACATTAGCACATTAGCACATTAGCACATTAGCACATTAGCTAAT
>JBDSLD010000231.1:0-5678 GCA_039916545.1 Ferruginibacter sp. | reverse complement strand
TGGCCCTACCTGCGCCGGTCGTACCAAACCCACCAGGATGTAGCCAAAACCTTGCTTGATGTGGTGCCTAATACCCTTGTGCTGGCTACATCAGCCATGCTGTTTGCCATTTTTATCGGCGTTTTTTTAGGGATATTATGTGCCGTACACCAAAGTACGTGGATAGATAAATTGTGTGTTAGCCTGTCAACCTTAGGTATATCCGCACCGTCGTTTTTTGTGGGTATCATTATCGCCTGGCTGTTTGACTTTGTCTGGAATAATTACACCGGGTTAAACATGTCGGGCAGTTTATATAGTTACAACCCCTTTAAAGGCGAGGTGCTTACCTTAAAAAATTTGATACTGCCTGCCCTTACTTTAGGCCTGCGGCCGCTGGCCATTATTGTGCAGCTTACCCGCAATGCCATGCTTGATGTTTTGGCGCAGGATTATATCCGCACCGCGCGGGCAAAAGGATTAAGCAATAATGCCATCATCTATCGCCATGCCTTAAAAAATGCGCTTAACCCGGTAGTAACCGCCATAGCCGGCTGGTTTGCCTCGCTGCTGGCAGGTTCGTTTTTTGTGGAGTATGTGTTTGGTTTTAACGGCTTGGGCAAGGCCACCGTAGACGCGTTGGAAATGTCGGATTTTCCGGTCATAATGGGTTCTATATTGTTTATAGCCTTTATTTTTGTTGTGATAAATATTTTGGTGGATATCCTGTATGTTTGGATAGACCCACGCGTTAAAACCACCTGATAGCTAAATGAGCGACATGCCCGTTAATAAAGAAGATACATCAGCAGTAAAAGACCTTATATTTTTTGTGGGCTTTATGGGTTGCGGTAAAACCACCTGGGGCCGAAAGCTGGCGGCTCACCTCAACTACGAATTTATCGACCTGGACCATGTGCTGGAAGAAAAAGCCGGTATGCGCGTAGCCGAATATTTTTCCTCTTTTGGCGAGGACGCTTTCCGCAAGCTCGAAACATCGGTATTAAAGGAAACGGTTTATCCTGGCAAGACAGTAGTTTCAACCGGCGGCGGGCTGCCATGTTTTTTCGATAATATGGACTGGATGAATGCCCATGGAAAAACGCTCTATATCCAGCTAACCCCCAAAGCCCTTGCCGGCCGGCTGGAGAATGCCAAAACCGTACGCCCGGTATTACAAGGCAAAAAAGGTGATGAGCTGGTGGAGCTTATCACCGGCAAACTTGCCGAGCGCGAAGGCTTCTACCTGCAGGCCGGGTATATCATCAGCGGTATCGATCTATCGGTAGAAGGAATAGAGCAGGTGCTGTTAGGATAGATGTTCAAATTATTCCCCCTTTAGGGCCATAAGGGCAAACCATACCAACATTGTGTTGTTACAATTATATTATGGACCACAATGTGTACCTGTTAGCGACCGATCCCAAAAACCCTTGCCGCGATATTATTCACTCGAGGGATACCAGCCTTAAAGTAAGGGTATTTTGCCTGAATAGCGACAGGTTTAGTGCCGATACTAACGAGATACAGCTATATGGCTATGCACATGAAAAACTCTACGCCTTCGAAACCATTGATATTACCGCAGACGACGCGCTTGACGTGGTAGGAGCCATACAATGGTATGCCGAATATATCGACTTCCCCGAAATGGAAATACTGCCCGAGGACCCCAGGCCGGGGCATCACATCGCGATGTAAGGTAACGCTTAAATAATCTACTATTATTAACTTTGTACCATGCAGCAGCATTTAACCATCCCTGTTTCTTTATCATTCATTAAGCTGTCAGCGATAATGATGCTCACTTGATTGCCTTGGAGCTAAGCAACCACATCAAGGCTATAACCGGTATGCTTACGGCTTACCATTGGGATGAACGCGGTGCCGTACATGGCTTAACTATTGAGCCAAGTGCTATCAATATTAACAAAACAGGGCAGGGCAGTTTTAGGGTGAAGTATGGCATCAACATACATTACGGCTGTTCTGATAAAGACATTGAACTAAATAACAACATGCTTATCACCATTAATGCAGACTTAAATAAAGGTACCGCCCTGCTTACCGGCGAGGATATTGTTGAACGGGAGCCGGATAGTTTTTAGTTAAACGACAAGTTTTTATTGCGGTTTTTGTGAGTCTGACTGGTCCTTACTTTTTTTCTCGCGGCTGCCAATGTAGTTTGTCAGTTCGCGGGTAAATGCGTCAAGGTCGAGGGCCGAGCGGTTAATGTAGTTTACCAGGGTTTTTAACTTAAGAGGCGATCTTAGAAACTCGGAAAGTAAAGGAGCCAGGCCCAAAATATTAGCCACGGGCTGCCGCACTTTATGCGAGGTAATAAACATCATCTCTTCCAGGCCTTTTATGTAATCCTTTAAATACTCCTCTGCTTTCTGCAATTCATAGTAAGCGCTGATCAATTTCTGTTCGCGTTTTTCTTTTTCCTCATTTTGAAATAAGAGTTCCTTGTTGGCGATGATCAATTCGGCGGCGCGTTTTTCTTTTTCTGCATTTTGGAATGCCAGCTCCTTGTTGGCGATGATCAACTCAGCGGCGCGTTTTTCTTTTTCTTCATTTTGGAAAGCGAGTTCCTTGTTGGCGATGATCAACTCGGCGGCGCGTTTTTCTTTTTCTTCATTTTGGAAAGCCAGCTCCTTATTGGCAATAAGCAAGCTATCGCTGTTTTTTGTATCCATTACCTACCAAATAATTTACCAGGGGCCGGTACACGATCAATCGGGTACCAGAATGGTGGTTGCAAATTTTGTTTGATTAAACGACTGGTAATTAAATCCATCCATTAAATATAGTATTTACAAAAAGAATATTTTTTATTATGTAAGCAATTTTTACAAAAGTTAACCAATGGCTTATTCATTTAACAGGGGGTATAGTTATAATTATTGGGAATTAACCCCCGCTCATAGGAATGCTGTTTTCACCGCCCGCTTGCGTGAGTTTCTAACCCGTGTGAAAGCACAAAGTCAGTTTATTAACTGGCGAGTATGAATTTCAACTTTTATTCATGCATTTACCCATAATGGCTGGGCAGGGTTCAGTTATAAACTGAAACAATGCAACCCCGCGAGTTATAAACTCGCGGGAGCAGTACGACGAGAGCAATAATGCTTGCCATTTTAATGAACATAACATTTCTCGGAAATTGGAGTATATTTAGAGGTAAAACCATTACCATGGCTAACAATGTAGTTAACAGGCCATCATTCTTTTTCGTCATCGCCATAGTTGGACTATTGGCAGTAGTAATTGGATTTGCAAAGACATTCTTTTTACAGATGAGTGCCGGTACTTTTATGGCACCGCTGTCAATCTATATTCATGGTTCATTTGCTTTTGCTTGGGTGATTTTATATTTCGTACAAACCACTTTAATTCATTACCGAAAATATCATGTCCATCGCACCTTAGGTATCCTGGGGCTTATCATAGCGGCGGGGCTTACCGTGACAATGGTTCCGGTGGGCTTGTACGTTGTGGACAGAGAATTGAATCAGGGTTTGGGGCCGGCCGCATATTCCACGCTGTTGGGAACGATTACCTCCGGCATTATGTTCTTCGCACTGGTATTAGCGGGAATGTTAAAAAGAAAAAAGCCAGAAACCCACAAAAGGCTGATGTTATTGGCAACCATTGTGGTGCTATGGCCTGCATGGTTTCGGTTCCGCCATTATTTCCCGTCTGTACCAAGACCTGAAATCTGGTTTGCATTGGTACTTGCGGACAGCCTGATCGTATTTTCGTGGATATGGGACAGGCTGAAGAATGGTGTGGTACATCCCGTACTTGGATATGGGGGACTGTTAATTATCCTTGAACAGGCTTTTGAAGTAATTGCTTTCGATACTCCGCCATGGCAGATGATAGCGAAAGGACTGTATAGGCTACTGGAACAGATTGGCTGAGAGGAAATTAAATCCCGCTCGCGCGAGTTTCTAATTAGTGTGAAAGCACAAAGTCACTTTATTAGCTGACGAGTATGAATTTAACACTTTTATTGATGCAGGCATTTTACCCGTATGGCTGTGCCAGGTTCAGTTGTAAACTGAAACAATGCAACCCACGAGTTAGAAACTCGCGGGAGCGGGCTATTGCAATGTTTAACCTTCAAACAAATGCAACTCCCATTCCCAATCTTCCAGCTGGGCTTGATAACCATTTCTATAATACATCTTTAAATATTCTTTAACCCGACTTATAGCATAGTCCTGATTAATAACAGAACCGTTTTCAAATTCGATGACATTAGCCCAGATAGCAAAACATGTTTCTACGTTATTTGCACCATCACTGATAAAATCAGTATAAGTAACGCTGTCAATAAAAGGGAACTTAGATTGAGCGATTGAAAACCGATAAGAAAATTCAAGAAAAGCTTCTTTAAGTCCTATCTTATCGATATCACAGTCTGTTTCTGCATCCATATCAATTAAATTGTTAAACTTTTCTGGTTCAATCCAATACGCAATCATGACAGCTAAGCGTTTTACAGGAGGCCAATTCGGATTATGCTGACATTCCTGGTCAATGAAAGCACAGCAAGCCTTGTAAAATAATTCAGGATGTTCTTTCAAATAATCATGATACTCTACACTTAGTTGGTTGTGTAACAGGTCGAAATCTAATGATCCATTAACAAGGTAATAAGTAAAAAATCTGATATTTGATCTTTGCCTTATACTTAGTTTAGTTTTGCTTGACATTATAACACCATTAGGCTTCAATTGAGAATTAGAATCATTCTATAAATCTAAATATAACAAACTATTATCCATTCGCCCGCTTGCGCGAGTTTCCAACTCGTGTGGAAGCATAAAGTCAGTTTATTAACTGACGATCGTCTACGCATTACGTAGTGGTATACATTTTGATTACCTGTTGTTATAACATAAGCATTTACAAATTCCCATTCCTGAGTAGCCATGTAGCTCAAAGCATCGATGACTGAATTAAAAGTAATTACTTTTCCTTCCTCGTCTTTTAGGCGCTGGTCTTTAAATGAAAACAACTTAGTTTCAATAAGCAGTTTCCAGGTAAAACAACAAAAAAGCAGCCCTAAAGCTGCTTTTTTGATAGAAAGAATTAATACGGGAAAAAACCCATGGGTTAAACCACGTACTGGTTTAGCTCCGTTTAAAAAATTTAGATGTATTATTCATCACCTTATTAATTATGTGTATAGTTTGATATTGTGAAGCCAATAGGCAACTGCGAGCCGTTTAGATTCCCTGAAAAAAATGGATTAGCCAGGATATTCCTATTCAGGGTAAGGTAATTTAATGTCCCTGTAGTTCCAGCGCTGAAATGAATGCCCGAATAAGGTTCGCCGGGCGTAAGGCCAAAGTTAGTTACGGTAACGTGGTCAATAATTGTATTAATGCTCGGGCCAGATCCGTTATTGTCATAAACCATAATTCCGGCACCATCCGAATTAAGTATGCTGCAGTTTTTAAGCGTTATATTGGTTTGATAGCCTCCGCTCGGGGCTACCCCACCTTCAAAGTCAAAGCCGTCGCCATCGTACTGGTGCCCATCGCTTAAGTTAGGGCCTCTATGCGTGTAATTAATATCACACCCGTCAAATACCATGTTCTCGCTATCGGCAACAACAATACTTGCTGTGCCGGCCGGAATATTCATACCACCTATGTTATAACAGTCAAAGTTGGTAACAACAC
>JBDSLD010000230.1:0-11908 GCA_039916545.1 Ferruginibacter sp. | reverse complement strand
AGAGAGTTGACAGGTAGTTGGTGAAGTGAAGATTCGGATTGGAAAATATTCTAAAACCCTTACCAGTTATTAATAACAGCGTTTTCTCGCAGACACTACCTAATCGTAAAAAACCCGGTCACAATTGTGAACCGGGCCTTTTACGATTGCTTGCCAGCTATTTTATACCATGCCGCCATTTTAAAGAATTGGCAGCGATGATAATTACTTAAAAATTATCTCAGGAATAACATCTCCCTGTATTTTGGCAGTGTCCAGTACGCATCATCTACCAACAATTCCAACTTATCAACATGGTAACGGATCTCATCGAAATGCTTACCTTTTATATTATCGCAATAAGCGATGGCCTTTTCCCTTGTATCGGTGATCACATTGGCTTTTTTCCTTTCCTCGATCATATTTTTTACACCGGTACTCATGGCATTTATATGATTGCTGATCTCTCCCAGGATACTAAGCTGGTTGGTGTAAGCAGTCTCAGGTAAACCTGCAGCCTTTAACCCGCCGATATTTTCTATCAATATATTCTGGTATTTTATTGCAGACGGTAAAATAACAGATGTTGCCAGTTCACCCATTGTCCTTGCTTCGATCTGAACCTTTTTAATATACGCTTCCAGCATGATCTCATGACGCGCTTCCAATTCAGCGTGTGTGTATATGTCGTTGCTTTCAAATACTTTTTTGGCAAGGTCCGTGATGTATGCATCTAAAGCCAGCGGAGTTGTCTTTACATTTGGTAACCCTCTTTTTTCGGCTTCGTTTGCCCATTCCTCGCTATAGCCGTCGCCTTCAAATAAAACTGTTTTACTTTCTACAATATATTTTTGGATAACATGCATGATAGCGATTTCCTTTTTATCCCCGCTCTCGATGAAGGCATCTACATCTTTTTTGAATTGTTTTAAAGTTTGCGCTACGATTGTGTTCAATACGGTCATATTGATGGCGCAATTGGCTGCAGAACCTACTGCCCTGAACTCAAACTTATTACCTGTAAATGCAAAAGGAGAAGTACGGTTCCGGTCAGTATTATCTAACATCAGTTCCGGAATTGTTTTGTGGATATCCAGTTTCAGCATCGCTTCATCCTGCTCGTCAAATTTACCACCAACACGCGTTTCGACCTGGTTCAATACTTCCGTAAGGTATTTACCGATGAAGATGGAAATGATCGCCGGCGGAGCTTCATTTGCGCCAAGGCGATGGTCATTACCCGCACTTGCAATCGATGCCCTTAACAACCCTGCGTAATCATGAACCGCTTTAATGGTGTTCACGAAGAAGGTTAAAAACATCAGGTTAGTTTTTGGCGTTTTGCCGGGCGCTAATAAATTGACTCCTGTATCCGTTGCAATGCTCCAGTTATTGTGTTTACCACTACCATTGATACCGGCAAATGGTTTTTCGTGCAATAGAACTATCAGGCCATGGCGCTTTGCTACCCTGGTCATAATGTCCATCAACAGTGTATTGTGATCTACCGCAAGATTTGCTTCTTCAAAAATAGGTGCGCACTCAAATTGAGAAGGCGCTACTTCATTGTGGCGGGTGCGTAAAGGAATCGCCAGCTTATAAGCCTCCTGCTCGTAATCCCGCATAAAAGCATAGATCCTTTCCGGGATAGCACCAAAATAATGGTCCTCCAGTTGTTGTCCTTTTGCAGGCGAATGGCCAAATACGGTACGGCCGGTCATGATGATATCCGGGCGGGCATTGGCCATAGCGGCATCAATAACAAAATATTCCTGCTCCCAGCCAAGGGTGGCCGTAACTTTTGACACATTTTTATCAAAATACTGGGCAACATCAACAGCCGCTTTATCTAAAGCAACCAATGCCTTGATCAGCGGAGTTTTTGCATCCAGCGATTCACCGGTATAAGAAACGAAGATAGTAGGAACGCACAATGTTTTGCCGTTACCGATCTCCATGATAAAAATTGGAGAAGAAGGATCCCAGGCGGTATAACCACGGGCCTCAAAAGTAGCCCTTAAGCCACCGGATGGAAAGGAAGATGCATCAGGCTCCTGTTGGATCAACGCTGCGCCTTCAAATTCTTCAATAGGTGTACCATCGCCCTTTAAAGTAAAAAATGAATCATGTTTTTCGGCTGATTGATCCGTTAAAGGTTGAAACCAGTGCGTGTAATGGGTAACGCCCTTTGTTTCTGCCCAGGCTTTTAAACCGCTTGCAATTTGGTTGCCCATATTACGATCGATCTTTTTGCCACCCTTTATAGAAGATACCAAACTTTTATAGCCTTCATCACTCAAAAATTGACGGGCTGTTTTGATAGTAAATACATTTTCACCAAATATCGCGGTAATTTTCGGGGAGGATTTAACTGTTACTTCCGGATTTGTCCGAAGGTTTTCAATTGCTTTAAAACGTAATGATTGCATCGATTTCTATGTTTTAGTTGCACAAAATACGAATAAACTGTCTATTGTAAATAGAATTTCTAAAAATATTTGCCTTTTTGAGTGAATTCTTTAAAAAAAAGATATATTAAATAAAGTCAGTATTTATTTGATTAGTTGCTTTTTCGATGAGGGTTTAGCCTGGTAAAACGACGGTATTTATCAATATTGTTTTGCAAAATAAACCGATGTAAAATCTTAGAATTCAAAGATGTAATAAGCAGTTTTAAGTATGACAATAGCAACATCGCTGTATGATGAATACAGGTTGAGGTAAAATAAAATATTATCTGGCAGTAAAAAAGAAATACTGGTTGTACTTTCGCACTTTCAATTTATTTATGGATATAACCGTTACAACCGCAGAACAACTTCGGCTTACTGCTGAGGAATTTGAATTGATCAATCAAAAGCTGGGCCGTGTCCCGAATTTTACCGAGCTCTGTTGCTTTAGTGCCATGTGGAGTGAACATTGCAGTTACAAAAACTCTATCAGGTGGCTGAAAACTTTGCCAAGGGATGGAAAGAAAATGCTTGTAAAGGCCGGGGAGGAAAATGCCGGTCTGATGGATATCGGCGATGGCTTTGGCGTAGTATTTAAGATCGAAAGTCATAACCACCCAAGTGCGATCGAGCCCTTCCAGGGAGCGGCTACAGGAGTAGGCGGTATCCACCGGGATATTTTTACAATGGGTGCCCGGCCAATTGCTTCATTGAATTCGCTTCGGTTTGGAAACCTGGACGAGGCTAAAACCCAGCACTTGCTTGCAGGCGTGGTCCATGGTATCGGGCATTATGGCAATTGTTTTGGTGTGCCTACGGTAGGAGGTGAAATTTATTTTGAAAGCTGTTATCATACCAACCCCCTGGTAAATGCGATGAGTGTGGGTATTTTGAAAAATGGCGAAACAATATCGGCCACTGCTGAAGGAGCAGGTAACCCCGTATTTTTTGTAGGAAGCGCTACCGGCAAGGACGGTATTGGCGGCGCCTCCTTTGCATCTGCAAATATTACAGCCGATAGCGCCGAAGATTTGCCGGCGGTGCAGGTAGGTGATCCGTTCCAGGAAAAGAAATTGCTGGAGGCCTGCCTGGAAGTAATTAAAACAGGCGCCATCGTAGGTATGCAGGACATGGGCGCTGCGGGGATCATTTGTTCCACTGCGGAAATGAGTGCTAAAGGAAATTCCGGGATGAGGATCGATCTTGATAAAGTACCCATGCGGCAACAAAATATGAAAGCCTGGGAATTATTGCTGAGTGAAAGCCAGGAAAGAATGTTGATGGTGGTAGAAAAAGGGAAGGAAGAAGAGGTAATAAAAATATTTGAAAAGTGGGATTTGCCGTGCAGTGAAATTGGTGCGGTTACAGATGGTGGAGTGCTGGAGTTTTATATGCATGGTGAATTGGAAGCATCACTCCCGGCGGTTGAATTGGTTTTGGGAGGTGGCGCACCACAATATGAAAGAGCGTATGCCAGGCCACAATATCTCGACCAAATTGCTGCATTCAAGGCGGAGTCAATTGAACTGCCTTCAAATTTCCTGTCGATCGCGGAACAATTAATTCAAATACCCAATATTGCGAGCAAGCGCTGGATCTACACCCAATATGACAGTACGGTAGGTGCCGGCACATCCAGTACCAATGAGCCAAGCGACGCTGCAATTGTAGTAGCAAAGCCGACCAATAAAGGGCTTGCGTTGACAACGGATTGCAACAGCCGCTACGTGTTTGCCGATCCTTACAAGGGAGCAATGATCGCAGTTGCAGAAGCAGCGAGGAATATTGTCTGCAGCGGCGGCCGGCCCCTGGGCGTTACCAATTGCCTCAACTTTGGCAATCCTTATAACCCGGAAGTATATTACCAGTTTGTGAATGCAATTAAAGGCATGGGTGAGGCCTGTATTAAATTTGACACACCCGTAACCGGCGGTAACGTTAGTTTTTATAACCAGTCCCCGGATGGACCCGTTTATCCTACGCCGACCATTGGAATGGTGGGCCTGCTGGATAATGTAGAAAAGAAAATGACCATGGATTTTAAAAACGCCGGAGATCATATTTACCTGGTCGGAAAAAGCAGGGATGATATTAACTCGTCGGAATATTTGCATAAGATCCTTGGAATAGAATTCAGCCCGGTACCGCATTTCGACCTGGAGGAAGAATTTGCATTACAAAAAGCAATAGAAAAAATTATTAATGACCAATTGATCATTTCGGCGCATGATGTAAGTGAGGGTGGTTTATTTGTAACACTTACAGAAAGTGGGTTTAACAGGAACCTGGGTTTTAGCATATCGACGGATAATACTGTTCGCAAAGATGCAATATTGTTTGGCGAAGCGCAAAGCAGGGTGGTTGTATCAGTTGATAACAGTCAGCAGCCAGGTTTTGAAACAGCCTTAAAAGAGTTAAACTTTCCATTTGAAAAGCTGGGGACAGTTACAGACGGGCCGATTATTGTCGATGAAGAAAACTGGGGTACCATTGCCGATTGGAAACACAAATACGACCATGCCATCGGCAACCTGTTGGCCGGTCATGAATCCGAACAGGCGCTGATCGCGCTGTAATCACCTTGTTGTCACGGGTGACTTTCACCACCGACAACATTCAATTAAAAACATGAATAAAAAAATTGCCATTATTGGAGCCGGAAACCTGGGAACGGCAATCGCTGAAGGATTGATAAAAAGTAAATTCTGTAAAGCGGCAGATATTACGGTCACCAAAAGAAATACAGCTACGGTAAAACACCTGGCAGAGAAAGGTGTACAGGTAACTGCAGATAACTCTGCCGCTATCCGTGGAAGTGAATTGATCATATTGGCCGTAAAGCCTTTCCAGGTTAGCGAGGTTTTGAATGGCTTTAAAAAAGAATTACAATCAAAACAGGTGTTGGTTTCTGTTGTTACCGGCGTATTGATGGCAGAAATTGAAGCTACCATAAAAAAGAAAATCCCTGTCTTCAGGGCTATGCCCAACACGGCCATTGCCATCCAGGAAAGTATGACCTGCATCAGCCATTCCAATGCATCGGATGCGCAGGTTAGTTATGTAAAGGACCTGTTTACAACGCTTGGTAAAGTAACGATGATAGATGAAAAACTGATGGATGCGGCAACAGTATTGGGCGCCTGCGGTACCGCTTACGCCATGCGGTATATCCGGGCAAATATCCAGGGTGGCATAGAAATAGGCTTTGATTCGGTAACTGCTAATTTAATCGCGGCTCAAACGGTAAAAGGCGCTGCTGAGTTGCTGTTGCAAAAGGGTACTCATCCCGAGCAGGAAATTGATAAAGTAACAACGCCGAAAGGCTGCACGATCGTTGGGTTGAATGAAATGGAACACCAGGGTTTTAGCTCCTCGCTGATAAAAGGGATCGCTACCAGTTATAATAAGTTGTTGAAGGGGTAGGGTTTCTACGCCTGTATCCGGCATTTAACTGTCCACTAAAACCTCACAGTTTTCGAAAACCTGTGAGGTTTGGCAAGAGATGAAGTGCTATCGTCAGTAGCAGTTGGTTTCAAATAGTATTTTTTCACCAGATGTGATAGATTTTTGAAAACCGTCAGCTTCCATATCTCCAATCGCTACTCTCCACTAAAACCTCACAGGTTTTGAAAACCTGTGAGGTTAATCTATCAGTACTGGATTTCCTACCGCGCCGCCCTGCGATAAAAATAGTATGCGAGTGATCCAAATATGATGTTTGGTACCCATGCCGCGAGGAACGGTGTAAAACTTCCTTTGGTAGCAAACACCAGCGAAAACCTGCCAAACAGGATATATAAAACGCTTAATATTACGCCAATGGCAAGGTGAAAACCACTACCGCCCCGCACCTTTCGTGAAGATAGCGTGGCGCCGATCATCGACAATATAATGACTGATACGGGAATGGCATCCCGGTTATATCTCTCCACCAGCAGGGCATTAATCCCTTCCGAACCCCTCATTTCTTCCTTGCTGATCAGTGCCTTTAACTCAGGGGTAGGGAGGCGGTCCTTTAAATATTCATCTTTCCGCAGATCCAGCGGTTTAAAATTATAGTTCATCAGAAGCGTGACGTGGTGCTTCACAGCTTCCTTATCATTTACGAAAAAGCGTTCCATCACGCTATTCATCTTCCACTTTTTGGTGGCTGTATCCCAGGCAATATTTTCCGCCCGCAGGTTATATTTTAGCCGGTTACTATCGAACTTTTGTATAAAAAAGTTACCCCCCGTTTTGTTGGTCGTGTCATAATATTTAATCCCTGCGTAAGAATTTGAATCAAGCCGGAAATAATAATTTTGTGGGAAGGACCTGGCATCCGTGGGAGAATAATAATCTACGTACTTGGCCTCGAAAGTACCCCAAATGGCATTTGCCCTCGGTAATACAAACTGGTAAACCACCCATAAGATGGCGGCTAAAAAAACGCTTCCAATCCAGTAAGGAAAAAGAAATCGCCTGAAACTAACGCCGCTGGCGAGGATGGCGATCACTTCAGAACGGTCCGCCATTTTAGCGGTAAAAAATATCACCGCAATAAACACGAACAAAGGAAATAACATCGCATCGATTCGGGGAACCAGGCCAAAATAATAATCTGTAATGATCTTCCCTATGGGCAATTTAGACCTGACGAAATCATCCGTTTTTTCACTGATATCGATTACTACTACTATCGCGGTAAACAATAATAAACAAAAGAAAAAAGTAGTCAGGTATTTCTTCAGTATGTAGCTATCTATTTTCTTCATTTAGTTAAATCCGCACAAAACTAACCTAAAAGGAGGAGCGGGGGAAATTGAAAGCAGTGGGTGCCTGTGAAAAAATAGCC
Organism: Ferruginibacter sp.; assembly: GCA_039916545.1. Classification (GTDB taxonomy): domain Bacteria; phylum Bacteroidota; class Bacteroidia; order Chitinophagales; family Chitinophagaceae; genus Ferruginibacter. Next base: position 4,645 of record JBDSLD010000230.1, on the reverse strand, counting down.
AATGTATTAATTAGCTAATATCCTAATTAGCTAATGTGCTAATTTATTGCGCTGTCAGCCTTACCTAAAACCCGGTACTATTAATGAATTAGCAAATTATCGGATTAGCAAATTATTCTAATATCTTCACTTCGGTCCTCCTGTTCGTTTGCCTTCCCTCGTCGGAATCATTGTCAGCTACCGGTACAGTCATGCCATATCCCTTTGACGTCACTCTTTCCGGCGCTATTCCTTTTGTAAGTAGATAGGCCCTTACGGTGTTGGCCCTATTGGTGGACAATACCATATTTGCTTCTGCTTTGCCTACATTGTCGGTATGGCCGCCGATTTCGATCTTTTCATCGTCTTTTCTTTTCAGGTATTCTACCAGTTCGTCCAGCACGCCGTATGCCTCAGGTTTTAAAGCCGCCTTACCAGATTCAAAAGTACAATTGTCCAATACAAATGATTTCGGCGCCTCGAATTGTATATCCACCTTAAAGCCGTTCTTATAAAACTGGTTGCCTTTCAAAGCGGGAATATCAAGTACATTGTAACTGGTGGAATCGTTAAACCCAAGAATGAATATCTCGTATTTATCACCTGCCGGAAGGCGCAGCGAGAATTTTCCAACAGAATCGCTTAGGCCCTGGTATTCCCGGTTATTGAGTTTACTTCTGAAAATTACGATCTCGTGATTGAGCATTTCTCCTGACTTCGCATCGGCAATGGTAACATCTACAGGTGCGTCTTTTGGCAAATTAATTGGTTGAGTGCCCTGGCCAAAAGTAAAAAGCGGCATAAGAAAAACTGTAGCCAGGTAAACATATATTTTCTTCATAGTGGGATAATTAAAGTTTACAATAAAGGTAGATAATGTAATATGGAGTAAAAAAAAGTAAATAAACCATATAGAATAAATAAAGATGCCAGGGTTTAATCCCATACACCACCCGGGTTATAAAAAATTCTTAAAATGAGCAATCGTTTACAACCGCTGTTGCAACCGGACGACCATTTCGGATTTCCAACTGTTGAAATCCCCCGCCAGGATATGGTTTCTTGCTTCTGTGACCAACCACAGATAAAAGGCCAGGTTGTGTACGCTGGCAATCGTAAGTCCGAGCATTTCCTTGGCTTTTATTAAATGCCGCAGATACGACTTACTGTAATAATTGCTTATTTCACATTCAATGCCGGTATCGATCGGCGAAAAATCATGTTCCCATTTCTTATTGTCTATATTAATTACTCCATTGGTCGTAAAAAGCATTGCATTTCGGCCATTCCTTGTTGGCATCACGCAATCGAACATATCGATCCCCAGCGCAATACATTCCAATATATTCCAGGGAGTACCCACACCCATTAAATAACGGGGCTTTTGAACCGGCAACAGGTCGCAACAATGCGCGGTAAAATCATACATCATTTCCATTGGCTCACCCACGCTCAGGCCGCCGATGGCATTTCCGGCTGCATTCGTGGAAGCGATGAATGCTGATGATGCCGTACGCAGATCTTTATACGTACTTCCCTGTACTATCGGGAACAGGTTTTGCGTGTACCCGTACTTACCGGGCGTTTCATTAAAGCGTGTAAAACACCTTTCGAGCCAACGATGTGTTAGTTCCATGCTTTTTTTTGCATAAGCATAATCGCTTGGGTAAGGCGGGCATTCATCAAAGGCCATGATAATATCGCCGCCAATGATCCGCTGGATACCCATCACTTTTTCAGGGGTAAACAAGTGCTTGCTGCCATCGATATGCGATTGAAAGATCACACCTTCTTCATTGATCTTCCGGTTATTGGCCAGCGAAAAAACCTGGTAACCGCCGCTATCGGTCAATATGGGCTCGTTCCACCCCATGAATTTATGCAAGCCGCCGGCGGCTTCCAATGTTTCCAGCCCGGGCCGTAAAAATAAATGATAGGTATTGCCTAATATTATCTTAGCCTTTACATCATTGAGCAATTGCTGCTGCGTAAGTGTTTTTACACTACCGACCGTACCTACCGGCATAAATATCGGCGTGAGCATTTGTCCGTGGTCAGTTGTGATCTTTCCTGCCCGGGCTTTAGTATTTGTGTCCGTGTGTTGTAATTCGAATTGTAGTGCTGCCATAAAAAATATTTACCGCGAACCGGTGGGATGCAAAAATAAGAATAGTAGGTTGTTGTTTGCGCAGGAGCAGGATAAAGTGCAGTTACCCGAAAATCATACACCCCTGTCTGCAAGGTGGAAAAAGACCCATAATGGTATGCCGCACAAGGGAGTGACACAACGATGATGAGCAGGGATTTAATGCCGGTTAAAAAAATAATTCCGCTCACTTTCATAGCCGGGTGGCAACGGGCCCCGTTGAAAAACTTAAAGGAACCCTTATTTTTGTAAGCATGAACCTAACTAACCTTCTCCAGCATTGGCATGGGATTATTTTCATGCTATTAACGCTGGTGGCTTCGATACAGATATTTTACTACCTTTTTTTCTTTGCCAGGTTAGCATTCTACAAAGCCGCAACAAAAGTATATTCGCAAACACACCCGGTTTCCGTTATTATTTGTGCAAGGGATGAAGCTGCCAACCTCTCTAAAAACCTTCCGGGATCGTTGGTGCAGGTATATCCTACCTCGCATGAGGTGATCGTGGTAAATGATAATTCATTCGACGATAGCAAATATTTATTGGAAGAGTTCCGGCGTCGGTTCAGGCAGTTGAAAGTGGTTGAATTAACGCAGGAGGCAAAATTAATCCCTGGCAAAAAATTTCCCCTGAGCATCGGCATCAAAGAAGCAAAATATGAAATCGTATTGCTGACAGATGCCGATTGTGTACCTGCGAGTGAATGCTGGGTAGAAAAAATGCAGGAAACTTACGATGATGATACCGAGATTGTGTTGGGTTATGGCGCGTATCATAAAAAAAAGGGGGTACTCAATAAATTGGTCCGGTGGGAAACCTTTCATACGGCTTTGCAGTACTTTACGTATGCATTGGCAGGCAAGCCCTATATGGGGGTTGGGCGAAACCTCAGTTATAAAAAAACCGTCTTTTTCAGGCACAAAGGATTTTCAGCCTACAACCACATCGCCAGTGGTGACGATGACCTGTTCATAAATACCGCTGCGACAAAAAAGAATACAAAGATCAATATCTCCGCGGATACTTTTACCTTAAGTGAGCCGCCGGGCAACTGGTCGCAGTGGATCAGACAAAAAAGAAGGCATTACAGTACGGCAAAATATTATCGCCCCATTCATAAATTTTTACTGGGACTTTACTCTTTGTCGCATTTTTTATTTTTCCCTTTATTAGCTGCCGCGATAATTTTTTTTAGCTGGAAATGGGCACTGGCTGTATTTGCCACCCGCTTCCTGGTGCAGGCGCTTGTTTTTTATCCAGCCATGAAAAAATTACAGGAAAAGGACCTTTTCCCTACATTTTTGATATTTGATCTATGGATGTTTTTTTATTATTTCATCTTTGCATTTGCGCTGATAAAAAAACCAGCAACGGGATGGAAATGATGAGTAAGGTGTAATGAATGATGAGGGGATTGTATTCTGACTATCTCTTTTGCTATTGAACTTACAATCATTACTCATCACTCATCATTCGTCACTCAATCCTCATCACTCATTACTTATCATTGCCATGATTATATTAGAAAAATACTTTGCCGATTTTACTGATGTCCAATTGCAGCAATTCGGTGCGCTCAAAGAATTATACAGTGAATGGAACGAAAAGATCAACGTCATTTCAAGGAAAGACATGGACAATTTTTATGAACACCATGTGCTGCATTCCTTGGCTATTGCTACGCAATTTGAATTTACACCTGGCATGCAGGTAATGGACCTTGGTAGTGGCGGCGGGTTTCCGGGTGTTCCACTCGCCATTTTTTTTCCGGATGCCCGGTTCCACCTCGTAGACAGTATTAATAAAAAACTAAAAGTTGTTAATGAAATTAGCGCCGTCATTGGCCTGCAAAATGTAACTACCCAGCATTGCAGGGCGGAAGAGATCAAAAACAGGAAATTCGATGTGGTGGTTTCACGGGCAGTTGCGCCACTTAAGGACCTTTGGAGATGGAGCAAGCCATTAATAAAAAAGGGCACTGGTACAAGTGGACTTATTTGTCTCAAGGGAGGCGATCTGACACAGGAAATTTCTGAAAGTAATGTTAAACCCAGGATTTGGGAAGTGGAGAAGATATTTGAAGAACCATTTTTTAAAGATAAATTTTTGTTGCAGGTGGCAGGGTAAGGACGGTTTTGACTTGAAGAAATATTCAATTAGCAATGTTAATGTTTAATTCAAGAGGATATTCCCCGCATTTAATGTTGATCATTGACATCGTTTGTTGAATATTTGTACTTATGTAGTCTTTGCAAGAAAACGCTGAAAACCTTTACAGACAATGGATTGTGGAGATTTTTCCTGTTGAATATTATTAATCTGACACTAAAGAAATGGCCTAAAATAAAATATTGCCGATCTGTTTATTAAAAGGCATTTAAGTGTGGCCGCTATTTGATCTGCTACATCAGTGTCATAGAAGCGGGCTGATGTATCTCTAATTACAACTTGTGCATAATTTTGTAAGATCAAAAGCTTTTTGCAGTTAAGACCTAAGGTTAAAGTGGATGTTTACTC
>JBDSLD010000229.1:0-12422 GCA_039916545.1 Ferruginibacter sp. | reverse complement strand
GGTAGCGAACATCTAAACCAGTAACCGGATAAGCCGCATCTTTTGGTTTGGTCACGCCAAAGGCGGGATTCGAAAAATGCGATAGCATATTTTTCGAAAAAAGCAAAAGCAGCGGCGTTCCGGTTACGCAGCCCGCCGGCTGGGGAGGCGAATACGATAATTTAAAAGCGTGAATCCATGAAACTTATTCAAAAAAATATTTATTAAAAATAAAAAATGATGCTATTTACCCGGTTCACTATTCTAATAACAACCTTATTCCTAACAGTTGGTGCCTTCAGCCAAACAAACCCCACGGAAGTATCCCTCCAGGTCGATGGCTCAAAAAGATCCCAGCAAATAGACGGCATCGGCATCAATGCCAATACCAGCAGCTGGAACGGTAAGGAACTGGAACCCGCATTAGAACTACTATTAGATTCAATGCACGCCACATTGTGGAGAGTGATCGTAGAAACCGTGGAAAAATGGGAAGACGAAAACGACAACAATGATCCCTTTAAATTTAATTGGGCATATTACAATAAACTCTATCAAACACCTAAATTCAAGAAGGCATGGGATATGATCCGGTACCTGAATAAACGGGGCATTACGGATAAGCTGATGATCAACTTCATGGGTGCGGTTCCGCTGTGGATGGGCGGCGAGATAGTAAAGCCTGAGTATGAAGATGAATACATTGAAATGCTGGTTTCATTTTTTTACTACGCAAAAAACACGGAACATTTAAAGATTGGATTAATATCATTGATGAATGAACCTGATATCCGTAAAGAGGGTCCCACTGTAAAACCAGGTCAATATGCAAGGCTCTTTAAAAAGTTCATTACCCGGCTAAACGCTCTTGGCATGGGAGATATCAGGCATGTGGCACCAGATGTAGCCGGAATGGAAAATGGGTTAAAAAATTACATCCCCCTTCTTATGAAAGACCCGGCCATCATGAAGAAGATCGCGCATTTTGGCCTGCATAGTTATGCCGGGTATTATGCCCCGGTGGATTCAGTGTTGAAACATTCCCGTTATCCAAAGTCAGATTTCTGGGTTACAGAATGGAACGCCTGGTGCAATGGTTGCGATGAGGGCAAACTGGGAGAATACAATTATGATTTTGCAAGCAAGTGCGTTGGATTTTTATTAGACCTGGTGAAGAATGGCGCCAAAGCGGGTTTTGCCTGGGAGGGTTTCGACAGTTATTATGAACACCATGCGCCCTCTCCTTTTAGTTATTGGGGCATGCTTAGTTATGATCCAACAACAAAAACATATCTGCCGCGGAAAAATTTTTATGCCATTCAACAGGTTTCCAATTTTGTAGTACCTGGCTCCTGGCAGGTGGATGTTTCCCGGTCCGGTGGCAACCTCCAGGTATTGGCTTTTTATGACCCCAAAACTACAAGGGTAAGTATCGTCGGCATTAATCAAAGTAGCCAGCCCCTTACATTAAATGGGTCGTTAAAAAGCTTGCCGCTCATTGGTCAACTGGAATTATACCATACGGACAGCATCGTAAATGTGCAGAAGGATAATAATGTCGATGTAACAGATAAGACATTCAAAACTACCATTCCAGCCAAATGCATTTTTACTTTAACAGGTCTGGGAAAGGCTGGTGCGGCAATTAAAAATAAGGTAAAGCCTGAACCCGCCGATTGGTATACAGGAGATATTCATGTACACCTCAATTGCGGGGATGGAACGATAGAATTGCCGGAAAATAAACTGGCCGGCATGATGGAAACGAATGACCTTGCCGTTATTTCTTTATTGGCCGATATGGGCAACGGTGAAGTAAAAGACAGCAAGAGGGACCTGCCAAAAGTAAATGGATCGGATGCAGCACAATCACGTCCCGGTCGCATCATTCATTGGGATACTGAATGGCACTGGGATGCCACTTATTCCAATTTTAATCACCAGGCGCTCGGGGGGCATCTTGTATTGCTCGGATTAAAGGAAGCGAAACAGATATGGGAAGAATCTCCTTATAAAATTTTGGATTGGGCAAAGAAACAACAGGCCGTAAAAGGCTTTGCCCATTTTGAATATTTAAATGATAGCATCCAGCATCAGCTGAACTGCTGCATCCCCGTTGACTACCCTGTTGAGGCGGCGTTGGGCAATATTGATTTTGTGTCAGAAGATGTGTTTGGCACTACCTCACCAAATAATGGCAATTACAACAGTGAAGCCGCCATCAATGCATATTATAAATTATTGAACTGCGGATTTCGACCTGGCCTGGCTGCCGGAACAGATTACCCATGTAACAATAATGAACCCCTGGGCACCTTGCTTACCTATGTAAAAGTAAAAGACAAACTCACCTATGCTAAATGGATAAAAGGTATAAAAGAAGGAAGAACAGTAGTATCAAGAAACGGGCACAATGAATTCATTGAGCTCAAAGCAAACGGAAAATATTCATCAGGTGATGAAATAAAAATAAAAAATAAAGGCACGGTTAATATAGAAGTGAAGTGGACCGCCAATAAATTATTATCGGGAAAAGTAGAACTGGTAAGTAATGGCAAGGTTGTTACAACTATGTCAGGAACGGCACAACCCGGAAAACCGATGATGCTGAAAGCAATGCTTCCATTTACCAAAAGTGGCTGGATCTGCGCCAGGCGCATGGATGATAAGGGCCACCAGTTGCACAGTGCTGCCATCTATGTTAATGTAGATGACAAACCAGTTCGGGCAAGTGCGGAAGACGCGGAATTTTTTATTGCATGGATCGATCATATCCTGCAACAAACAGCGCCGGGTGGAGCATGGGACCGGTATTTTACAAAAGATGTTCCAGTTATAAAAGAAAGATATCAGAAAGCAAGAGCTGTTTACGAACAAATTTTGAAGGAAAGCAAGTAAGCTAATTGACCGGATTTTTAGAAAGTATTATTTGATTTATAGGTTTGAGCATGTAGCAAGTAATGCCTGGTGGCGGCAACATAATAAGTTTTAGGATTTGCCCGGTAAGGCAGCATGTTTATAGGAACATTAAACAATAACAAAATTGGCTTCGTTCAGGTGCCTCGTACTTACGCGGACGGAGCCAGGGGCAACATAATGTTCATTAATAAACACGCATCTTTTATGGAGCTTAGCTTATAAAACTGAGATGTACTTATCGCAGGGGAAATGTTTGTTGTAGTAGTTCACCATCGCAAACTGCCACTAATTTTACTTCATAATCAACAGGATGCGGACTATAAAATTGCAAGGTTCAGGCAGACTTTATCAGACAAAGTAAACGCCCGTTTTTTCGCCAGGGTTTATTTTGTGATGGGACAAGATAAGGTAATGATTAGTCGGTATAGGGTAAATTACCTGCGGCATTAACGGGTATTTTCGTCAGGTGAAAGGCATGAAATTATTTACTAAAAATATAAGGCTACAAATAAAATTAACTGATACCGGTCTTAAGTCTTAAATCAATAATGGATTGCATTATAATCCTCAATACTACCTAATATGATAAATGAAACAGCAGTTAAAAAGAATTTTCTTAGTGATATCAAAGAGCAAACCTATGTTGCTGCAATATGTGATATACTTGATGAGCTTGGCTATCGTAACCAGGCCATGCACCAGCGGCTGCGCCCGCTTTTACCCGATATGAGAAACTGCGGATTCATTGGCAGGGCAAGGACTTTTGCCTGGAAAGAAGTTGACACTGTAGGAGACGACCCCTACGACCTGGAGATCGAAGCAATGGATTCGCTAAAAAAAGGTGACGTCGTTGTTCACTCGACAGATTTCAATGGAACCAACGCCCCCTGGGGTGAATTGATGTCGACCATTGCCATGCAAAAGGGAGTTACCGGTTGTGTTTGTGACAGCCAGGTGAGGGATTGTATCAAAATAATCGATATGAATTTTCCCGTATATTACGCAGGGATCAGGCCACTCGATTCCAAGGGGCGCGGCCTGGTGATCGCCTATGATGTGCCGGTGCAATGTGGTGGCGTTTTAGTTCATCCCGGCGACCTGATTTTTGCGGATTTTGATGGCATCGTTGTCATACCAAAAGAAGTCGATGAAGAAGAAGTGGTGCAAAAAGCCAAAGATAAAGTGAACGCGGAAAATTTGTCAAGACAGGAATTACTGACCGGGAAAACACTTCGCGAAGTGTACGATAAATACAAAGCTTTATAATACTTACTATGAAATTACAAAACCGTTCAGTTGTGATCACAGGTTCCGGCTCGGGAATAGGAAGGGCTTGTGCGATAGCCTTTGCGAAGGCCGGAGCGGAAGTCGTTATAGCAGACATAGATTTGCCGGCGGCGGAAGAAACAGTACAATTGATAAAGACCGGCGGCGGTAAAGCCCTTGCCTGCAAAGCCGATGTTTCCAGTCCGGCCTCAGTCGCAGCGTTGGTGGAGTTTACGCTTCAGCAATATTCTAAAATAGATGTGCTGGTAAATAATGCTGCTATCCAGGTAAACAAAACAATTGAAGATACCACGTTTGAAGAATGGAACGCACAAATGTCCGTAAATGTCGGGGGAGTTTTTCTTTGTTCAAAGCTCATGCTTCCCTATTTAAAAATCACGCGTGGCAATATTGTAAACATGTCTTCGGTAAACGGATACTTTGTGGAACCTTCCTGCGCTGGTTACTGCGCTACCAAAGCTGCGATCATTGGCTTTACAAAAGCACTTGCTATAGATCATGGTTACCAGGGCATACGGGTAAATTGTATTTGCCCGGGTTATATTGACGCGGGCCTGGCAGAAGGCTATTTTCAAAGCCAGGCAGACCCGGCGCAGGCGCGTGTTGATGCAGGCAAATTACATGCCTTGTGGCGAATCGGTAAACCAGAGGAAGTGGCCCAGGTAGCCATATTCCTGGCAAGCGATGACGCCTCTTTTGTAACCGGCTCCGCTTACGTCGTCGATGGAGGATTTGGTTCGGGCCTGCCCCCTAAATAATTGTTGGTAAAAAACTGTTAGCCAAAGAATGGATCTTTAACCGGAATATAACTGAAACGGGTATGCGCAAAATTACAAAGACCAGGAATTTGATCTTAGTGATCATCGTTAATTTTATGTGGGCAACGCAGGTGCCGGTGATACGGCTGATGGGCGACCGGCTTGGTCCCATCACAGTTGCCTTTATCCCGATGATCATCAGTACTTTAATGTTCATCCCTTTTTTATTGATAGAAAATAAAAAAAGAAAAGATTTGGAACGCCGCACCTGGAAGGACCTGAAGTATTTTATCATACCAGGATTGATCGGTGTCTTTTTGATGCAGTGGCTGTACACATTGGGCTCCACTTTAACCCTGGCATCCAATGCCGGTATCATCACACTGACCATCCCCGTGTTGGTAGCATTTTTTGCAGCTATTTTATTGAAAGAGAAATTTAATATAGTAAGGGTGATCGGCTTTGTAATCGCCATTGCGGGTGTGTTGTTGACATCCCTTCCGGAGATCAAAGGAGCCAGTTTTTCAGAAAGTAAATATTTTACAGGCAACCTGATTTTTTTACTTGCCTGTGCCTGTTGCGCTTTTTACAACGTGTATTGCAAATTACTGGTAGACAAAGGTTTTACCGAACTGGAGATATTGGTATACGGTTCGCTGGTAGGCTGTATTGCCTGTATCCCTTTACTGATATGGGTGGAACCATTTAACCTTTCTTATATTTTGCAATCCGGCCCCAAAGTTATTTTTGGTTTGCTGGAGTTAAGTTTCATTGTGTACGGCGTGTCCATGCTATTGTTTTTTTATGTACTTAAGAGCATGGATGTAACACAGTTTATTTTAGGCAACTACCTGCTGCCATTTTTTATCGCCTTGATGGGCATCGTGTTATTAAATGAAAAGATCAATGCCGCGATGTTAGCAGGTGGCGTCATTATTATCGTCAGTACATTAATGGTTACCGTTTATGAAAAACAGCTATTGAAGTTGTTCAAGGGGAAAAACGATACCAGTTTAACTGAGGTTGATACAACAAATGAAGTTCCCAAATCAATTATTGAGTATTAAAAATATTGCACCGCAACCGGGATTTTGAGTCCTGTTTCTTGTGATGCGTAATAAACAACAAACGATGAAAATAACAAATGTAACTGCCACAGTTCTCCGCCTGCCGGAAATCTCATCGGCAGCAGATGGCACACAGGATGACCTCATTATCACAGTGGAAACCGATGAAGGTATCACGGGCTATGGCGAAGTGGATACCGCACCTTATGTTGGAAAAGCGATCATAGACGCTTACATGTCGCATGGAACCTGTTATGGCCTCCGGGAAGTAGTTGTCGGATCCGATCCCTTTGACTATGAGCAGATATGGAACGATATGTGGGCCAAAACATATTATTACGGACGCACCGGACCGGTGATACACGTAATGAGCGGGATCGATATGGCTATATGGGATATCATGGGAAAATCAGTTGGCAAGCCTGTGCATAAATTGTTAGGCGGTAGCTACGCGGATAAGGTGCGCCCCTACGCAAGTGCATTGATGCCGGATGATAAAGATGGCGTTAAGGCATTGGTAGAAGATTGCGTAACCAAGGGATATACGGCTGTAAAATTAGGCTGGGGACCCCTCGGCTTTGATGTGCAAAAGGACATTGACTTTATAAAAACTGCAAAAAAAGCAGCCGGTGATAAAGTAGAGATCATGGTGGACATTGGCAAACGCTACCGGTTGAAAGAAGCGATGTATGTAGCAAAAGCACTGGAGCAATTAAATATTTACTGGCTCGAAGAACCCTTGCCTGCTGAAGATTATATCGGCTATAAAAAATTAACTGAGTCAACCACCATGCGAATTGCCACCGGGGAAGAAGAAAGTGGGCGACTGGCTTTTGCAAGATTGATCAATGAAACCCATGTAGATATTATCCAGCCGGACATGTCGCGCTGCGGTGGGTTAACGGAAGCTAAAAAAATTGCCGTAATGGCTGCGGACGCCAATATACTTTGTGTACCGCATGCTTTTAAAACAGGTATCCTGGTAGCAGCTTCCATACAGTTGATCGCTGCTATTCCGCATGCGCCTTTTCTTGAATTTTCTATCACACAATCAGCAATCAGGAGAGAATTGTTAGCAGAGCCATTTGTACAGAAAGACGGGTGGGTTGATGTTCCTCAAAAGCCCGGATTGGGAATAGAGCTTAACCCGGATATTATTAAGAAGTATGGCGTCGTTTATAAATAGAGGTAATGGCGGGGCATAATTTTAGACGGGAAAACACCATACTAAAACTGGCAACCACATACTCATCGTACCCTACTGTTAAATACACCATAACAAACCAAAGAATTTATAGCGTATGTCAACGAATAAAAAAATCAACAGGTTTGAAAAGCTGCAATTACTTGCTGAATCAAGCGGTGTGGATGGTTTTTTATTTACTTCGCCTGCAAGCATAAAATGTTTTAGTGGTTATTATTTCAATTTTGAAACGGGCCCCTCTCCTTTTCAGTTACTACCGGCTGCGCTGTTTATTTCTTTACAGGGAAAAAGATCATTGCTGCTGGCAGATAGTGAAACTGACAAAGGAAATCTTTTACAAGGTGATGTCGAGCTCAGTTTTTATGACAGCTATGTCTATGAAAATCCTTTACATTTTGAAGAAGATTTTTTATTAAAGCTTACAACAATCATCGGATCACACCGCTATCCGAAAGCCATGATCGGGATCGAAAAAAACAGCTTTCCCTTCAGTTTATATGAAGCAATCAATAATCAATTTCCAACAATAAAATTATCAGACATCACTGCCAGCTTAAGTTATTTAAAAGCCATCAAGGATGAAGATGAAATTGAATTGATCCGCCAGGCAGCACATCTTGCTGATATAGGCCAGGCCGCTGTTTTAAAATATGCAGCGGAAGGAATTACCGAACTCGGACTTTTTTCGAAAGTGCGGCTTGAAATGGAAATGGCTGCAGGTACAAGAGTGCCCATGATGACCGATCTCGTCAGCGGAGCAGAAACTGCTTCGGGTGGCAGAAACCCTGGTTACCGCATCATTCAAAAAAATGACCTCATTTTAAGTGACTTTACACCCTGTCTCAATGGTTATTGGGGAGATTCCTGTAATACGATGATAGTGGGTACACCAACAGATCAGCAACAAAAAGTATTTACATTAGTGAAGGGTGCATTAGAGACGGGCATAGCCGCAATCCGCCCGGGCGTAGAAGCCAGGTCTGTTGATCTCGCGATGCGAAAACACCTGGCTGAGGAAGGAAATTTCGGACATCACGGAGGACATGGCGTAGGAACTGTTTATCATGAAGAACCGCGTATCGTTCCGTACAATACCATGATCCTGGAACCCGGTATGGTGATTGCACTCGAGCCTGCAATTTATAAAAATGATTGGGGGATACGGCTCGAACACCTGGTGGCAGTTACGGAACAAGGCTGCGACGTCATCACAAAATTTCAACATAGTTTTGAACAATGAACATAAAATATTTTATTTCGTAAAAAAATATTCGCCGGTTTCATTTTTTGTAAACCTTTTATAGCGGCGATATTTAATAATGATAATACCGGCATGCAGGAAAAAATAATTTATGGAGGATGGCCTAATTGTACCAGGCTTAGCAATGACGAAATAGAACTGGTCATCGCAACCGATATCGGGCCCCGAATCGTACATGTCGGATTTATCAATAAGCAGAATTTTTTGTATTTGTCTCCCGATGATAGGGGCAAAACAGGCGGTACTGATTGGAGACTATACGGGGGCCATCGCTTATGGCTTGCACCGGAAACACTCACGCTAAGTTATCATCCGGATAATTCCCCGGTAATTCATACCGTTGAAGATTTTGCAATTAAGTTGAGCCAGTCCCGGGAAAACGCAAGCGGTATTGTAAAGGAAATGGACATCAGTTTATCACCAATAAAAAACCTGGTAACGGTCGTACACCGGCTGATCAATCAAGGCACTGACTCTATTGAAGTTGCGCCCTGGGGGATTACAGCAATGGCACCTGGCGGACTTGCCATCATACCCAACGAGCCCTATGGCGAAGGCAATGATTACCTGTTGCCGGCGCGGTCCCTGGCCCTTTGGCAATATACAAAAATGAATGATCCCCGCTGGCATTGGGGAGATAAGTATATCCGCGCCAGGCAGGACCCTTCTTTTGTATCGGAACAAAAAATCGGCTTGCTAAATAAGCAGGAATGGGCCGCTTATTATCTAAACGAAGAATTGCTGATAAAGCATTTCGAATATAACCAGCAAGCCTCCTACCCTGATTTTGGCAGCAACAACGAAGTGTATATCAACGGCAACTTTTTAGAAATAGAATCACTTGGACCGCTGACTATTATCCCTCCGGGTGGAACGGTGGAACATACTGAAAACTGGTGCCTGGCAACTGGTATGTTGGGCGAAGACGATGCCTCAATTGATGAGATTATTCTTCCGCTTGTGGATGCTTTTAAAAATGATCCTGGCCGGTAAGCTGCAAAACATTCTATTACCGAAATTAATTGTCGGAATGACACCTCATATCTGCACTGCAGATTGTACCTATTCATTCTCTGTAAGACTTAGATTGGCTATAGTAAATTCTCCTTACCGCATGGAGAATCAACACCAACTTTTACCAATTTACGAATTTGCCGAAAGTTGGTCGGACGCGATTTTTTATAAATAAATTATCCCCAAACTTTCTTACTCAAATCTTTTTAAACGATGACCATGCCATGTCTTTTTTTTATTTATTTTTTACCCGGACAACTGGTTACTGTTAATAATAAAATAATACAGAATAAGGTATAAATTCATCAACATCGGGTATAAAATCAGGTACGTAGGAATGTAAATTTGATTAATTATTATTTAGTAGCACAGTTTTAATTATTAGTGCTTTAGTGAACCGGGATTATTAAAAACCTTAGGAGGAGGTCCATGAAGAACAACATACTGCAGTTAATATAAAAGCACATCATTTAAAATCTACTTATTTCTTTCCATCCATCAAACTAACATACTAAAACAATTTACTTATGAATTTAATCTTAACTATCTGTAAAAAAGTTCGAAAAAAAATAGTGCTCCCGGTACTGTTTTCTTTTCTGATTTCAATTGCGTTCGCACAAGAAAAAATTGCAGTTTCCGGTAGAGTGACGAATGGAGAAATTAATTTGACAAATGTGTCGGTTAAAATTGCCGGTTCCAAACAAGGTACTACTACCAATGAAGATGGTACTTTTAAAATAAACGCCAACAAAGGGCAAAGACTTGTATTCTCATATGTTGGGTATGAAGAGCAGTCTTTCACTATTTCGGACCAGCAGGAAATAAGTATTACACTGAAGCGTGTAGACGGAAACGCCCTGAACGAAGTGGTAGTAGTTGGTTATGGTACCAGAAAGAAAATTAACCTGACAGGAGCAGTCGCTTCCATAACTTCAAAAGAACTGGAAGGCAGGCCCATTACCAATGTCTCTTCTGCTTTGCAAGGAACCATGGCGGGTGTTACAGTCACCGTAAATAATGGACAACCAGGAAATGACCAGGGAACCATCCGTGTTCGTGGTATCGGCACATTAGGTAACAGTGATGCCATGGTGTTGGTAGATGGAATCGTTTCAAGTATGGATGACCTTAACCCGGGCGATATTGAATCTGTGACGGTATTGAAAGATGCGGCTTCGGCTGCCATCTATGGTTCAAGGGCGGCGAATGGTGTAATATTGATCACTACGAAAAAAGGGAAAAACGGCGGAGTTGTTACACATTACAATACAGATATAGGAAAGCAATCAATGACCGCTACGCCTGATTTTATTAATTCATGGGAAGCAGCTACACTATACAATGAGGCGCTGGTAAATGAAGGAAAATCTCCCAAATATTCAGATGCGGAAATTCAAAAATTCAAAGATGGTTCTGACCCGGAGCGTTATCCGAATACAGACTGGTATGATTTATTCTGGAGGGGCAGCGGTCTTCAGCAAAACCATTCTCTTGACATCAGCGGAGGCAACGAAAAAATGCAAAGCTACCTCTCCATGGGATACCTCTCCCAGGATGGTCTTGTTAAAGGATCCAGCCTGGACCGCTATACAACCCGCTTTAAGACTGATGTACAATTAAACCAACGCATTAAACTGAGCGGCAACCTTTCTTATTCACAACAACAATTTAAGGAACCCGTAAGTAATATTCATGGATTGGATTTCGGACAGTTAGTGGCAACACTTAACCAAACAGGCAGGGTGGTACCAAATATGATCAACGGGTATTATGGTTATAGTGATGAGGGTAATCCTGTTGCGGTTTTAAAAGGAGGTTCTAATAATTTTAATAAAACACATCGGCTGTCAGCTATTTTGCAGGCGGACATTGAACTTTTAGATGGCCTTCATTTAAAACCTTTACTTGGATACACTGCAAATATTACTGCGGCAAAATCGAGGATCAATGACCTGCAATATTATGATCCTACTACAGGCGCACCAAGTATTTGGGAAGGACCGAATATCGTAGCCAGCAATTCAAGTTTTTCTGATAACTTAACAATGCAGGCGTTACTGCAGTATGATAAAACATTTGGTGATCATGAGTTCAGTGTGCTGGGTGGATATTCCCAGGAACATAATAAATACGATTACTTATTTGGCAGCAGGCGCGGTTACCTGAACAATGCATTAGACCAGTTGGATGCCGGCCCGGTAACAGCTTTGCAGAATGGCGGTAATGCAGCGGAATACGCCTTGCAATCTGTATTCGGAAGGATCAACTACACCTTTAAGAAAAAATATTTATTGGAAGCGAATATCAGGGATGACGGATCATCACGATTTGCAAAAGCCAACCGCTGGGCCGTATTCCCTTCTGCATCTGTAGGATGGAGGCTTTCAGAAGAAGCGTTTTTCGAGCCCGCGAAAAAAATATTTTCCGATTTAAAAATCAGGGCATCATGGGGTAAACTTGGTAACCAAAATATTGGCACCTATCCTTACCAGGCAACAATTGCCACAGGCCTAAACTATACATTTGGCGGACAGACGGTAGATGGTATCGCTCCAATAAATGGTGTCAACGGAGATATCAAATGGGAAAGCACGGAGACAAAGGACATTGGGCTGGACGCCGTTTTATGGAACGGGAAAGTGACTTTTACAGGAGATTATTTTACACGTAATACATCCGATATTTTATTGTCGCTTCCCGTCGGAACCGCATTTGGTTTAAATGCCCCGGTAATAAACGCAGGCAGTGTGCAGAACAAGGGAGTTGAATTAATGGCAGGATACCATTTAAGAAAACGCGACTTTTCTTTTGATGTAAATGGAAATATTTCTTTTATAACAAATGAAATAACAGACCTGGCTGGTACTGGCCCGTTCCCGAATGGATCTACCATTCAAGGTGTAGGTTTACCGATCAATTCATTGTATGGCTGG
>JBDSLD010000228.1:0-31984 GCA_039916545.1 Ferruginibacter sp. | reverse complement strand
ATTCGGCGACGCCGCGATCAATGCAAGGGTGCAAACTTTAAAAGATGGTGTAAAGATCCATTTTTTCCCCTCCTCGTTTATTATCAATGACAAAAAGTGGGAATTGGAAAAAGATGGGGAATTAACCCTGAGCAGGTCGGTGGTAAGTGCGAATGAAGTGAAATTTATCCAGGGTAACCAGCAGGTCATTATCTCTACGGAGCCGTCAGAAATATCCGATTCGCATGACGTAGTGGTAAGTCTGAAAGAAGTGAACCTGGGTGATTTTGTTCCGTTTGTATTGAAAACCCCCAACCTGGAAGGGCAGATGACAGGTACTATCCGAGTATTGGATCCATTTGGCAAGCAGTATGTAGAATTCGATACTAAAATAAATCAATTCAGGCTGGATGGCGATTCGATCGGTATCGTGAACGGTGTGGGTAATTACTCAGTGGCATCTGGCATTGCCAAATTTAAATTGAATGCAGAAAATCCTGAGAACCGTTTTAAAATTGATGGTACGCTGAATACAAAAGACACCACCGACAACCAGGTTGATATTGGATTGGTTTCCGAAAGGCTGAACCTTGCACTTTTAAATAATTACCTGGGGTCAATATTTAGTGATATCCGGGGCATCGCCAATACCGCAGACCTGAAAGTGAAGGGAAATTTCAAACATCTTTCACTAACGGGTACCGGCAATATCACAGAAGGGTCACTGATCGTAAATTATACTCAATGCAGGTATAAATTTAACAATGAAACGATCATCCTAAATCCTGATGAGATAGATTTTGGTAGCATTATTTTAAAGGATACACTCAATAACACCGCTACCTTAAGCGGTAAAATGTATCATAAATTCTTCCAGAACTTCTTCTTTGACAATGTAAAATTCGAAACCAATAAATTACTTGTTTTAAATACTACCAAAAAAGATAATTCCCAGTTTTATGGCAAGGTGATCGGGCAGGCGCAGATGATACTGAACGGCCCGGTAGATGATATGACAATGGATATCAGTGGCGAACCATCCAGGGCGGATAGCAGCCATATATCTTTATTAAGCGGCAACAGTGTTGAAAGCGGTGTAGTGGATTATATCGATTTCATACAGTTCGGTACAAAGATGGAGGATAATTTCAAGGGGCAGTTATCAAGTAATATCCTGGTAAATATGGTGCTGACCGCCAATCCATCCTGTAAGATCGATGTGATCCTGGATGAGACAACCGGTGATATAATAAAAGGAGAAGGGAATGGCCTGCTGAAGATCAGGGTTGGTAATAAGGAACCGCTTACGATCAATGGCAATTACAATATCACCAGGGGAGAATACACGTTTAACTTTCAAACCTTTTTGCAAAAATACTTTACCGTAAATAGCGGTACTATTACCTGGAGCGGCGATCCGCTGAATGCGAGGATCGATATCCTGGCGGAATATCTTGCAAAGAATGTAAACTTCAACCCGATCTCTACCAAAGCAACCCAGATCAATCAAAAAGAAGACGTCCGGGTAATTGCCCATCTAACGGAAACACTTTTAAAACCTGCCATTGATTTTGAATTTCAACTACCTGCATCCAGTCCGCTGAAGAATGATTTTGTTATTGCCAACCGGCTGCAGCAATTTAAAGATGACAAAAATGAATTAAATAAACAGGTTACCTCTTTACTGCTGTTCAATTCATTCACAAGTAGCAACCAGGCCTTTATTACCGCCAGCAGCGGTTACAGTGTTCTGTCCGGCACCATTGGTGGAGTTGTATCCAATGCCTTATCGGGTTATTTCAATAAATTATTGCAGAAATATATTAAGAATACCTCCCTGTATTTTGACCTGAACAGCGGATTAGAACTGGAAGGCAATGTGTCTAAATTACAGGCAGCGGCAAAGAGTGGGCTTGTCTTCACCTTACTTAATGGCAGGCTCATCATTTCGGCTGGGGTGAACCTGGATTATAATAATCCTTATGTGATCAACACCGGGCGCAACAATAACCTGCTGGTAACCCCGGATATTACTGCGGAATGGATTTTGTCAAAAGACGGAAGGATAAGGCTGGTTGGTTTTAACCGGACCAATTATGACCCGATCAGCCAGCGCACAAGGACGGGTGTCAGTTTATCCTACCGCAAAGACATCGATAAGCTTTCCCAGTTATTTGCGGTTGACGAAGAAAAGAAAAGGTTGAAGGCGTTGAACCAGGCCAATACCCAGCCGGCCCCATAATTAATGCTCGCTCAGGATATCATGCCCCATTTTATCCCGCTTGGTGGTCAGGTATTTCTCGTTGTGCTTATTTGGTTTTATCTCGATGGCGACGGTTTCAACTACTTCTAACCCATAACCCAGGAGGCCCGCTCTTTTACGTGGGTTATTACTCATTAGTTTCATTTTGCTGATACCCAGGTGGCGTAAGATCTGGGCACCGACTCCATAATCCCGTTCGTCCATGCTAAATCCCAGTTCCAGGTTGGCTTCCACTGTATCCATCCCCTGCTCCTGCAACTTATAGGCTTTTAATTTATTTAGCAGACCGATGCCCCTGCCTTCCTGGTTCATATATAAAACAAGCCCTTTACCTTCCGCCTCTACCATTTTTAACGCGCTGTGTAATTGATCGCCACAATCGCAACGCAATGAACCGAGGATGTCACCCGTCATACAACTACTATGTACTCTGACCAATACCGGCTCATCCTTTTTCCAGTCTCCTTTTTTTATTGCCAGGTGAATCTCTCCTGTATTGACCTGCTGGAAGGCGATCAATTCAAAATCGCCGTATTTGGTGGGCATGTGTACCCTTTCTTCTTCTTTGATAAGTGTTTCTTTGGAGAGGCGGTAAGCGATCAGGTCCTTTATGGACACTAATTTCAAATCAAATCGTTTGGCGATCTCCATTAATTCCGGTAAACGGGCCATCGTGCCATCGGCATTCATAATTTCCACCAATACGCCTGCTGGTGCAAAACCGGCCAGCCGCGCTAAATCAATAGTTGCTTCGGTATGACCTGTCCTTCTTAATACTCCACCTTTTTTTGCCCGAAGCGGAAAAATATGGCCCGGGCGGCCAAGATCTTCCGGGTTTGTAGCCGGATCGATCAGCGCCTGAACGGTTTTAGACCGGTCTTGTGCTGAGATCCCGGTCGTGCAGCCATGCCCCAACAGGTCGATACTTACCGTAAAAGGAGTTGCATGGAGCGATGTATTGTCAAGCACCATTGCCGGAAGCCTTAATTCATCACATCTTTCTTCGGATAAAGGGGCGCAGATCAGGCCGCGTCCATGCGTACTCATAAAATTTATTATCTCAGGGGTAACATTTTGAGCCGCCGTAATAAAATCCCCCTCATTTTCCCTGTCTTCATCATCTACCACAATTACCAACTTGCCATTTTTAATATCTTCTATGGCACTTTCTATACTATCTAACATTTTTATATTTTAAGGTGCAAAGTTAACGAGGTTTATTCTTTACCAGCCAGTTGGCGCTTTGCGAATTAAGAAATAGTTAGGTAGCAATAAATTAATGGTCGCAATGCAGCGTTAGACTGCCAGCGCTTGCCTTTCGGATTGTTAATAAGTATTAACATTTGTAACAGATTATTTGCTTTCTTTGCGCCTTAAAAATTCAACTATGCTATTAAAAAAATTATTTCCTATAGTGATTTCCTTGCTGGGGATGCCTTTTTTTATGATTGCGCAGGTAACTACCAGTAGTATTACCGGGTTGGTAAAAAATAGTTCCGGCGATTTATTGGCTGGTAGTTCTATCACCGTAACTCACACGCCTACCGGCACCGTTTACAAAACTTCCAGTGATAAAAATGGCAAGTTTGATGTCGTAAACCTGATCCCCGGCGGCCCTTATGCCATCGAGATCTCCAATGTAGGCTATGCTAATTTTTCTGAATCGAACTATACTTTACCGTTAGGGGAAAATACAAAAATAGACGCTGTTTTAACCGTTTCCACCACCACTTTAAGCGAAGTGGTCGTGTCGGGACGGGCTGGCGGCTTTAACTCCAGGAAAAAAACGGGTGCTTCCACCAGTATCAGTAAAGAGCAAATTGCAGCCTTACCTACCTTAAGCCGGAGCTTGCAGGATTATACCAGGCTTACACCACAGGCAAACGGTAACTCATTTGGAGGCGCGAGCAACCGTTTCAATAATATTACCATCGATGGTGCGGTTAACAATGATGTTTTTGGTTTATCCAGTTCAGGTACTCCTGGCGGACAAGCGTCTACAACAGCTATTTCCCTCGATGCGATCCAGGAAATACAGGTTGTACTGGCGCCTTATGACGTATCGTACGGTAATTTTACCGGTGCAGGCGTAAATGCGGTTACCCGTTCGGGCACCAACAAAACGGAAGGCTCGGTCTATTATTTCTTACGCAATCAGAATACGATCGGGAAAGACCCGGTTTCAAAGATCAAGTCAACCACTTTTAGCGATAAACAATATGGGGTAAGATTTGGCGGCCCCATCATCAAAAACAAATTATTCTATTTTGTGAGCGGTGAATTAGCCAGGAAGACACAGCCCACCACCTTTAATGCGGGTGAAACAGGTTCGTTGCTGACAACTGATGAAGCCCAGCAACTGACCAATGAATTAAAAACCAAATACAATTACGAAACAGGCACTTTTGATACTTTCGATGCCCAGACACAAAGCGATAAAATTTTTGGAAGGATCGACTGGAATATTTCTGACAAGCACCGGTTAACGATCCGTCACAATTATATTAAAGCCTTTGATGATAATATTTCCCGCTCTACTACGCTTTTCCGTTACGGCAACAATACTTACCGCTTCAATAACAAGCAAAACATTACCATTGCCGAATTACGCAGCCGTTTTAGCAGGACAGTTTCTAATAACCTGATCATTGGAAGGCACGAGATCAGGGATTTCCGCAGCACTTATGGGCAGCTTTTCCCATCCATAGAAATTTCTAAAGGCGCCGGTACTGTACAAATCGGATCAGAAAGAAGCTCTACGGCCAACGAACTTGACCAGGACATTTTCGAGGTGACTGACAACGTGAAGATATTCGCAGGAAAAAGCACTTTTACAATTGGAACGCACAACGAATTTTTTAAATTCAGGAACCTGTTTATCAATAACCTGAACGGCCGCTGGAGATTTGCCAGCTTATCCGATTTTTACGCCAATCAGCCCCGACAGTTTGATGTAACTTATTCTGCCAACAAAGCGGCGAATGAAAGGCCAGCCGCAGAATTTAATGCGGCTCAATTAGGTTTCTACGCGCAGGATGAGATACAGGTGAATCCTAATTTCAGGTTCACCGTTGGATTAAGGGTAGATGTTCCGATTATCAACTCCGTGCCAGGATTTAATAAAGTAGTTGACTCAACTTTTAAAGGCGCGTACAACACACAAAACATTCCCAATAAACAACCTTTATTTGCGCCAAGAATAGGGTTCAATTATGATCCTGAAGGAGATAAATCAACGATCATCAGGGGTGGCATTGGCATATTTAGCGGACGCGTGCCTTTTGTTTGGATATCAAACCAGTTTGGTAATACCGGCTTACTGCTAAGGACAACCGCACAGACCGATAATACACCTAATACAGCCCCTTTCGATGTAAATGGTGGCAATGGTTTTAATCCGAACGTGGCTCAGCAAAGCAGCATTGGCGCTACATCAACAGGTGGTACTTTTGAAACTAACCTCATCGACAAAAAGTTTAAACTGCCGCAGGTATTAAGGATCAATGCAGCAACGGATATAAAGATCCCGGGCGATGTAAACCTAACCATAGAGGCAATTGTTTCAAAAACGCTTAACAATGTATTGTACCAGGATGTAAACCTAACTCCGGCAACAGGTATCGTTGACCAGGCGTATAATAATGGTTTTGACAAAAGGATCGCTTTTGCAAGTTCAACCAATGCCAGGAGGATCAACCCAAATATTACCAACGCGATCTTAATAAGCAATACGAATGAAGGGTATACTTTCAACCTTGGGGCAACCATCAATAAAACCTGGAAACATTTCTTTGTTCAGTTTGCTTACAATTTTAATTCGGCCACTGATGTAAACAGCGGTGCAAACTCTACCGCCTTGTCTAACTGGGAATTTGTGCAAGTTGTTGGCGATCCCAATTCACCCCAGTCTGCTGTTTCAAATTACCAGTTGCAGCACAGGTTTACAGGGATCTTTTCAATGAACTACGAGTATTTCAAACATTTGAAAACCTCGCTTTCCTTCTTCTACAATGGTAATTCCGGCCAGCCATTCACTTATGTTGTCAATGGCGACCTTAACAGCGATGGAAGATTCGGTAACGATTTAATTTATGTACCCAATGATCCTTCTGAAATAAAATTCGTTGATCGCCTGAATTCTGCCGGAACAGCCGTAGTTGCAACAGCGGCACAGCAGTCTGCTGATTTCGAGGCATTTATTACCAGTGACAAATACCTGTCTAAAAAACGGGGCAAATATGCAGAACGGAATGGAAGGAGTACACCCTGGGAAAATGTGATCGATGCCCGTTTTGCACAGGACTTCATTTTAAAAATAGGCGGTACAAAACATGACTTCCAGTTTACTTTTGATGTATTCAATCTTACCAATTTATTAAACAATGACTGGGGCCGGCAATATTTTGTAACCAACCAGGCATACAGCGTACTTAGTACTATTAACAGAACGAGCGGCGCTTTTGCAGGCAAGGGCTATAATTTTAATAGCACACAGGTGCCCTGGACGATGAATTTCACTTCGCGTTGGCAGGGACAGATCGGTATCAGGTACACTTTTAATTAGTTACCTTTTACCCGGGGTTAAAAGAGCAACAATTCCGGAAAGTTACCGGGGCAGTTGATTTCGCCAATTTTTGAATTTTATACTTTTTCGATTGCAAAAACGCCATGATGAATATTGTCATGGCGTTTTTATGTTTATGCCGGTCTGGGTGAGAAAATCAACGAATGACGGAACAGTACTTAAAAACTATAAAAACAGTTAACCATTTGTTGTTGCAGTTCAGCTTTATTTAGAATAATATATTAACAACTTTGCAAATCAAAAAAACAAACTATGAGACGAAAATTTAATTTGGTAACGGTATTTTTTGTATTGCTGACCTTCTTCGCAGGAGCGCAGGAAACAACTTCAGAAATACAGGGGCTCGTTACCGACAGTAAAGGCACTCCTTTACCAGGCGCCACTATTGTGGCCATTCATACCCCAACCGGCACGCAATATGCCACCACCAGTAGAAAGGACGGAAGGTATAACCTTGCGAACCTCCGCATTGGGGGACCTTACACGATCACAGAAACTTTTGTTGGGTCGAAGGAACAAAAACTGGACAATATTACGCTGTCACTGGGCCAGGTCTATAAAGCTGATTTCTCCGCTGAAACAGCAATGTCACAATTATCTGAAGTAGTGGTTAGTGCAACCAGGCAAAACAAGATCTTTAACAATGGACGTACGGGCCAACAGGAGATCGTGAACCGTACACAAATTGAAAGACTGCCTACTATTAATCGCAGTTTCCAGGATTTTAGTAAACTGGAGCCAACTGCTAACGGATTAAATTTTGGCGGCCGCAGCAGCCAATACAATAACCTGACCGTTGATGGCGCCAACTTCAATAACTCTTTTGGTTTGTCAGGTACTTTAGGCGGACAAACCGGTTCACAGCCAATCAGTTTGGACGCGATCGAGCAGTTACAGGTGAATGTGTCACCTTATGATGTTCGCCAGGGCGGATTTTCAGGCGCCGGGCTCAACGCTGTCACACGCAGTGGTACTAACCAGTTCAAGGGTTCGATCTACACATATACTAAAAACGAAAATTACCAGGGATACAAAGTGGCCAATGCCACCGTTCCAAAAACGCCCATTGACTTTAACCTCAGGGGATTTTCTTTAGGTGGGGCGATCATCAAAAATAAATTGTTCTTTTTTGTAAGCGGAGAGCAGGTGCGCCAGGAATTACCAGCCACCAGCTACATTGCTTCAGATGCATCGCATCCCGTGACTTCAGGCAGTGTATCTATCGCCAATGCAGATACATTAAAGCAGTTATCCGACTTTTTGCAAAGCAATTACAATTATAATACCGGCGCTTTCCAGGGGTATAATTTAAAAACGCAGAGCGATAAGATTACTGCAAGGATCGATTGGAACATCAATGACAGGAATACGCTCACTTTAAAATACAATTACCTTAAATCGTCTGCTGACCAGTTACCAAGTACCAGCAGGAACGGTTATTCGGGTTTTGTAGGCGGCCAGTCACCGGGCAACTTCGCAATGCCGTTTCAGAATAGCGGTTATGTGATCAATAACGATTTTAATATTGTTATTGCAGAATTAAATACCCGGCTGAGTAATAAAGCGGTAAACAAATTCCAGGTTGGCTTTACTCAATTGAGAGATTACCGCACACCGCAGGGTAATTCAAATATGCCATTGGTAGACATCTTATTAAATGGAAATGTGTACACCACTTTCGGTTACGAGCCGTTTACCTACAACAATAAATTGAATACAAACGTGTTCCAGTTCTCCGACATCTTCACTTTTTACAATGGAAGCCATGAAATAACAGTGGGGACACAAAACTATTTCAGGAAATACCTGAATGGCTTCGCGCCTGCTTACCAGGGACTGTATCAATTTTCAAGTTTGAGTGATTTTTATAATAATGCACCTGCTACCCGCTATGCATTGCAGTACTCTGCATTAAAAGACGGATCCTTTCCTTATGCCGAAGCGGGTGTAACAGAGCTGGGTCTTTTTGCACAGGATAAATGGAGAGCAAGCAATAACTTTACCCTTACCTATGGATTGAGGGTTGACTACTCAACTTATACTGGTGAGTTTGATCAAAACCCCGATTTTGCTGCTTTGACTTTTGCAAACGGAGCAAAATACGATGTGGGTAAAAAACCAAAAAACAGGCCGTTGCTTTCTCCAAGATTAGGATTTAACTGGGATGCCCTGGGTGATAAATCACTGCAGGTACGTGGTGGCGCAGGAATTTTTTCCGGGCCTCCCCCATTTGTATGGATCAGCAACCAGGCAAGTAACAATGGCGTCCAGTTCGGCTCCATCATTTATTCAGGTGCAACCGCCAAGACATTCAATCCAAACCCCGATACTTACAGGCCTGATGCAGGAGCTCCCAATACAGCTTATGGCATTGCCGTTTCAGACGATAATTTTAAATATCCAAGCGTGTTGAAGACCGGGTTGGCATTTGATAAAAAATTGAAAAATAATGTCGTGCTGACACTTGAAGGAACTTACACAAAAGATATCAATGCGGTATATTATTCAAATATTAACCTTAACCAGAGCTCTGCTAATGCAATCACGCTGGGCGGACCTGATCCAAGGGTTAGATACGCGGCTGTTGCCGGCAGCAGCAACAAAATATATTCCGGGGCTGGTGGCGCTTCTGCCGCTAATCCTAATATTTCAACGGCGATCCTGATGAAGAATACGAAGAAAGGATATTCTTATACCACTACTGCCAGGGCACAAAAAACATTCAAGGACCTATACTTAAGTGTTGCTTATACTTATTCCAAATCTCAAAATACTGCGGAAAGCGGAAGCACTGCAGGTGGTTTATGGAGTTCCAGGCCTATACAAAATGATCCTAACACAGCTAACCTTGCTAATGCAGCCTGGTACCTGCCGCATCGCGTTATTGCGTTTGCATCTTATAAGATATCTTATGCAAAATATTTTTCTACCAGCATTGGATTGGTGTATGAAGCAGCACCGAACGGGGTGACTTCTTATGTGTACAATGGAGATTTGAACAATGATGGCAATACAGGTAATGACCTCATCTACATCCCAAGATCAAGTAGTGAAATTAACCTCGTTAAATCCGGCTCCGGCGGATTGGGCACGGGCACAGGAACTCCTACATCGCCTGTTACTGACGCCAGGACAACTGCACAGATCTGGGCACAGTTGAACAATTTCATCAACCAGGACAGGTATCTTTCTTCGCACAGGGGAAAGGTTGCGGAAGCCAATGCGGTAATCTTGCCTTTCTTTAAAAAGTTGGATCTAAACATAACACAGGATATCTCTGCAAAGGTGGGCAGCGAGCGCCATACGCTTCGCTTCTCCTTAGACATTCTAAACTTCGGCAACCTGCTTAATAAAGAATGGGGAATTATAAAAACGCCGGGCTCAAGCAATTTCCTTCGTTACGAAGGATTGGGTTCGGATGGTAAAACACCTAGTTATTCATTCACTTACCAGGATGCAAACAACCAGGTTCCTTTAGTAAATAGTTTCTCTAATAACACCAGCATTCTTTCACGCTGGCAGATGCAGTTAGGTTTCAGGTATCTTTTTAATTAAAATTTCAAAGCAAATTAAAAAATGTCATGACGAAAATCATGACATTTTTTTTGTTCCGGATATTCGAAAATAGCTGAAAGATTACATGTAATTTAATAACCATTCAAGATTAAATATCGATTGCCTGCTATTTGAATTAACAATATCTTCTGATACGTTTGCCCTGACAGATCAGCAACTTTTATACATTGTGGCCTTAATTAAAACAACTCATTTGATTTCAAAATTACTCCTGGTCTCCTGCTGTTTTACACTTGCGCTTGGTTCACCTACCAATGCGCAGGAGCATTTGCTAACAGGAAAAATAGTCAATGCTGCTTTGGAACCACTTACCTATGCTTCTATCCGGATCAAGGAATTAAAAACAGGTACGATCACCGATAATAAGGGCAATTTTAAATTACAACTCGAAGAAGGCAAATATGATGTAGTAGTTTCCATGATAGGGTATAAAGTACAAGTGCTTACCATTACTATCGCTAAAGACTATGCGCTAAATGTGATATTGGAAGAAGACAGATCTGCTATGCTTGGAGATGTACAGATCGTATCAACAAGAAAAGATCGTGCGGAGGAAATTGTACGAAATGTAATTCGCAACAAGGAGGCTCTGCTTGATAACGCCAAGACATTTAGTTGCCGCATTTATATAAAAGCCACGGATGAAAACAGCTATGTCGCCAGTCGTAAAAAAAATATTACTGATTCGGCTCAACAGCAAAAGGCATTGGCTGCGATGAACATGGCAGAAGTTTTCCTGGAAGTGGACCATGCATTCCCAAACAAAATAAAAGAAGAAAGAACGGCGGTAAAGATCACCGGCAATAGCGAAAGTCTTTTTTATTTAACAACCACGGATGGGGATTTTAATTTTTATAAAAACCTGGTGCAATTACCAGCGCTTTCTGCTATGCCCATGCTCTCCCCGGTAAGTAACAGTGGCCTTATCGCCTATAAATATAAAACGCTTCGTACCCGGAAAGAGAAGAACCGGACGATCTATACCATTAAGGTTACACCCACAAAATTGGGCAATGCATTAGTCACGGGCGAAATGGAAATAATGGACAGCGCCTGGGTTTTGCTAAGCTCACGTTTTGAATTACCTAAATTTCATTTAACAGAATACGATTACTTTTCTGTTAGTCAGCAGTATGAATATGTAAACCACAAGGCCTGGATGCCGGTACGGCAGGATTTTATTTATTTAACAAAAGCAGGTAAAAAATCATTAAGCGGCAGGACCATCGCGATCTTCAGCGACTATAATATTGATACAACTTTTGCAAAAAAACATTTCGGTACTGAAGTAAGTTCAACCACGCAGGAAGCTTATGAAAGAGACAGCAGTTTTTGGGACAATATCCGCAAGGAACCGTTGACAGATAAGGAAATACGATTCATCAATTACAAGGACAGCATTAAAAGAGTGCACACCAATACCGCTTACCTCGACTCCGTAGATAAGTACAATAATAAAATAACGCTTAAAAAATTATTCATCGAAGGTGTTGACAATCACAACTGGAGAAAGGAAAGGTTGATGATCTTTGCAACGATCCCTGATCTTTACCAGCCCTTGCAATTGGGCGGCGGCCGGATCGGTTATAATTTTTACCTGAATAAATTTTACAAGAACAAAAAGAATATTACACTCAGCACCAGGATGAGTTATGGCTTTAGAAATAAGGACCTGCAGGGTGCTATTTCCTTTTACAAATTATATAATCCATTCAGCAGGGGAAATTATTTCATTAATGTTGGAAGAGAATTTGCGCAAATATTTGAGGGTGATGCCTGGATCAATCAAATAAAGCGAAGCAATATTTATTTAAGAACAGGTGTCGAATTCGGGCACCGGGTAGAATTGTTAAACGGGCTCGTGCTCACCAACAAATTCGAATATACGGTGAGGCGAAGCGTAGCGGATTACAAAACAAATAATAAGTATGATTCGTCCTGGATCGGAAGAAATCTTTCCAATAACCAGGCGCTGCCATTTGATACTTACAACGCATTTTATAATACTATCGGTCTTGAGTATACGCCGATGCAAAAGTATATCCGTGAGCCAAGGGAGAAAGTAATATTGGGCAGCAAATGGCCCACGTTTGGGATTAGCTGGCGAAAAGGGATACCAGGCATATTGGGCAGCAAGATCAATTTTGATTATTTAGAATTCGGCATATCACAAAAATTAAAACTCGGCCTGGCAGGTGAATCTCAATATACTTTTATCAGCGGAAGTTTTTTAAGCAGGAAGGACCTGCGGTTGGTAGATTACAAATTTATGCGCAGGGGCGACCCACTTCTTTTTTCGAATCCCACACTCAGTTTTCAATCACTGGATTCTACTTTCCCTGCCTTTAAGCGCTTTTACGAAGGCCATTATTTGCACCAGTTCCATGGAGCGATTATCAATAAGATCCCTTTGCTAAAAAAATTGAATTTATTGGAAGTAGCCGGCGGAGGTATTTTATATGTACCCGAGAGAAATTTGAAGTACGGAGAAGTTTTTGTCGGTGTAGAAAAAATTATCCGTTTCTGGAGAGAGCGCTATAAGATTGGCGGATATGTAGTCGGCAGTTTTGCCAACAAATTTACCAACCCGGTACAATTTAAAATAGGAATTGAAGTGTTTAATAAGAGGAAGAATAGTTGGTACTAATGATTAGCTAATTAGCCAATTAGCTAATCAGCTAATTTAGAACCCCACCCCCATTTCAAAAAATCCGGAAACGCCCTTGCCCAGGTGGGTACGTCATGTCTGCCGTCCTGTAGTTCCAGGTATTTGATGTCATCATCCGTATAACCTTTTAATTTTAATTCGTCTATTAAGCTGATCGTGTCGTCGATGGCATCTATTATTCCGTTATTATTCCTGTCAGCCGTTTCATCTTGTGTACCGACTTCAAAAAAGAATTTTAACCAGGGATAATAATCGCCTTCTCTTACCTGCTGGTGCATGATGCGGTTGGCGGATTCATCAAAATCGTCATCACTCTGGCACTTGTTTCTCCACCAGAATGAGCCACTAAAAACGCCGGCCATTGAAAATTCCTTTGGGTTATTCCAAACAATATCCATGGCACTTAATCCCCCCAAAGAAAAGCCTGCAAAAGATTTTTCTTTAAACGACCTGGTACGAAAGTTCTTCCGGATAAACGGCATTGCTTCTTCAAAAACAAAGCGATTGTACAAAGCGGCTTTTGCACCGCGTCCTTTATAATCCAGGTATTTAGCCGTGCCGTATTCATTTTTTCTATCCGCGGAGCAATGAAATCCAACACAAAATAATGGAGCGATTTCCTCCTGGTCGTACAAATGCTGCAAAATATTTTCGAATTGCATGGTAACCAGGTCCTGTCCATCATTAATTAATAATAGACTCACCTCGTCGATGCTGTAGTCACTTGAAGGAAGGTAGCAGTCTACCTTAACATCCCTTTCTAAAAATTCAGAATAAATAACATGATTCTCAATAATAACGGTAGTCTTTTTCCCGGTTAGCATAACATCAAATGTAAGAAAAGTTTTGGGTTTACTGGCAGGGGAAGACGAAGGTTAAAAGTAAAAGGCGTAAGGTGTAAGGGTGAAAGCTGGTGATTACACTTAACGAGAAGTCGTATATTCAGTGATTGGAATAATAGTTGAAATGTCATCATCCGGAGGTTCTCAACCCTGAACCTAACACCTTACGACCTTCACCTTTCCACCCAACTATTATTTGGTTAATTAATATGTAAAAAATATATTTGAATACTATTCTATATCTTTTCAAATCCACCATCAATAATTTATTATAAAAAGTCTTTTATGAAAAAAATCGGAATCTTACATGGAAAAGAAAGAAGCTTTCCGGAAGCTTTTGTCGCCAGGGTCAACAGCAAGAATATAGACGGAATTATAGCGGAGCCGGTGAAAATTGACAAGGTAGTGCAGGGAGAAAGCAGTGGTTATTCGGTGATCATCGATCGTATTTCGCAGGATGTTCCTTTTTTCAGGGCGTTTTTAAAAAATGCCGCTTTGTGTGGAACTGCTGTCATCAATAACCCATTCTGGTGGAGCGCGGATGAAAAGTTTTTTAATAATTGCCTCTCAACAAAAATAGATGTGCCTGTTCCAAAAACGGTCCTTCTGCCCTCCTGGGAATTGCCCCTCGACACTACGCAGGAGTCTTTTAGCAACCTGGCATACCCGCTCGACTGGGCAGGAATTTTCAATTACATCGGTTTTCCTGCTTACATGAAACCCTTTGCCGGAGGCGGCTGGAAAAGTGTTTACAAAGTGTCCGACATGGACGACTTTTTTGACAAGCACAAAGAAACAGGTGAGTTGGTAATGATGTTGCAGGAGGAAATTGTTTTTGAAGAATATTACCGTTGCTATTGCATTGGAGGAAAGTACGTGAGGATCATGAGCTATGAACCACGCAATCCGCATCACCTGCGTTATGTGGCAGATTTTAAGCCATCGGAAGAAAAAATAAAAATGATGACCGATCTTGTATTGCGCATCAATCACTATTTAGGCTACGATTTCAATACGGTTGAATTGGCTTTAAGGGATGGTGTCCCCTTTGCCATTGACTTTTGTAACCCTGCGCCCGATGCTGAAAAAACCAGTGTTGGAGATGAAAATTTTGAATGGGTAGTTGAAACCGCCGCTAATTACGCAATTGAAAAGGCATTGGCACAGGAAGATGGCAAGGATAACCTTACCTGGGGAAAATATATCGAGCGAAGTGCAACCAGGCAGTCGCTTTATTAATGGATGAGTTGGTGCAATAATTAGAATTCTCTCACGGGACAAAGAAGCGAATGGAAAACATTGAAGAATTATTTAACCATACAAAACGAGGACTTAAGCGAAATAAAGGTGGAAGAGCCGGAAAGCCCGGTAGGATTTACCTATGCTGATTATTTAACCTGGAATTTTAAAGAAAGGGTTGAGTTGATAAGGGGTAAGATTTTTAAAATGAGCCCTGCGCCAACTGTTACTCATCAAAAAATACAAACAAATATTTTAGGTGAATTTTTTATTTTTCTTAAAAACAAGTCTTGCAGAGTTTTGGTATCGCCTATTGATGTACGATTAAAAGGTAAACTGTTTAGAAAGAAAAAGCGGAGAGATGATGAAATTACAACAGTGGTACAACCTGACATTATTGTAGTATGCGATGCCGAAAAATTGAAGGACAATCGAAGTGTGGATGGAGCACCGGGACTGGTGGTAGAAATATTAAGCCCCGGTAATACGAGAACTGAAACCAAATACAAATTTGATTTGTATGAGGAAAATGGCGTGCTCGAATATTGGGTAGTTTATACGGAGTACAAACAAATTCATGTTTACCTGCTGAATGAAAAAGACGAATATGGTAAGCCGGTTATTTATGAATCGAATGAAGATATTCCTTCCGCAGTGCTAAAAGGATTGAGTATTCCAATGAAAGATATCTTTAAATTATAATTCATTGGCGGGTAAATTTTATCAGTGTGATTAAAGGCGCTGGAGATCAACAATTATCAATTTTCTAATATAACATTATCAATTTATCATGGCTAACATTTCATTCAAAAATTTTACGGTTGGGGTAGAGGAAGAATATATGGTGATAGA
Source organism: Ferruginibacter sp. (assembly GCA_039916545.1). Lineage (GTDB taxonomy): Bacteria > Bacteroidota > Bacteroidia > Chitinophagales > Chitinophagaceae > Ferruginibacter. The sequence continues at coordinate 15,980 of JBDSLD010000228.1, read as the reverse complement.
TCCCGAGACGAGGGAACTGAAAAGCCATGAACAGAAAATCGTGCAGGAAGGGCAAAAAATTATAAAGGATAAGGTAAAAGCGGAAATGCACCAGGCAGTGGTGGAAGTAGGAACGGATATTTGCCAGGATGTAGATGAAGCCTTCATGGATGTGTCTACGCTTCGCAAAACCATCAGCAGCATTGGGGAAAGCCTGGGACTGAAATTAGGAGCCTCCGGTACGCACCCGTTTAGTCATTGGGAAAGTCAGCTTATTACCGACCATGCGCGTTATAGCGAAATTGTAAATGAATTGCAGGAAGCCGCCCGTAGTAACCTGATTTTTGGATTGCATGTTCATGTGGGTATGGAGAACAGGGAAATGGCGATCCACATCGCTAATTCGGCCCGTTATTTTTTGCCGCACGTATATGCATTAAGTACAAATTCACCTTTTTGGGAAGGCCGGATTACTGGCTATAAATCATTTCGGACCAAAGTATTTGACAAGTTTCCACGGACCGGCATACCTGATTATTTTGAGAGCATCGAGGCGTATGAGAACTATGTAAAGTTGCTGGTAAAAACCAATTGCATCGACAATGCAAAAAAGATTTGGTGGGATTTACGGGTACATCCATTTTTCAACACGGTAGAATTCCGTATCTGTGACATCCCGATGACCGTGCATGAAACCATCGCCATTGCCGCGCTTTTCCAGGCGATATGTGCCAAGTTGTATAAATTAAAAAGCCAGAATTTAAATTTCATGATGTACTCACGTGCATTGTTAAACGAAAATAAATGGCGGGCGAGCAGGTACGGCATAGATGGCAGCATGATCGATTTTGGAAAGGAGACAGAAGTTAATACCAGGGTACTGATCTATGAATTGCTTGATTTTGTAGACGATGTAGTGCCGCACCTCGGTAGCCGCCATGCGATCAATTACGTGCACAAAATATTGGAACATGGCACGGGTGCAGACCGGCAACTAAAAGTTTATGAAGAGACCAAAAACCTTAGCAATGTAGTGGATTATATCCATGGGAACTTCCTGGCCGGGCTGTAAAAGCTACTGGCAACTGGCTTTTCCTGATTAATAAAATGCAATGGTAAAGTGGGATTATCCACATTTCTACCCTGGTTTCTATGCTCATAAAAGTGTCTGTGTAGGAAAAACTATTAATTTTGCGGTATGAATGCAATAGATACGCAAAGCAGGCGTGTCGCTATTTTAGATCTTTATAACGGTGTCGATAACCAGGGCATGCGTTGTATCAGGGAAATTCTAAACCAGTATAGCGACCATAGCAACCTCGACATTATTTGGGACGAATTCGATGTCCGCCAAAAAAACCAGGTACCAGATTTATCTTACGATATTTTTATTTCAAGCGGAGGTCCGGGAAGCCCTTTTGAAAGCGGCAGCGAATGGGAAAAAGTATATTTCAAATGGCTCGACCAGGTGGTAAGCTGGAATAATAATCCGGCGCATGTCCAAAAGAAATATGTATTTTTTATTTGTCATTCCTTTCAATTAGCCTGCAGGCATTTCCGGGTAGGAAATCTCACTAAAAGAAAAAGTACCGCCTTTGGAGTTTTCCCTGTTCACCTGTTAAATGGTGGAAAAGAAGAGGTTATTTTCAAAGATATGAAGGACCCTTTTTATGCGGTAGACAGCAGGGATTACCAGGTTATCTCACCAAAGCACAACCAGTTGCACTCAATCGGGGGCACCGTTTTAGCGATAGAAAAGGAACGGCCGCACGTGTTACTGGAAAGAGCGGTAATGGCGGTACGCTTTAATGAATATATGATCGGCACCCAATTTCATCCCGAGGCTGATGCGCCGGGCATGAGCCTACACCTGCAGACAGAAGAAAAAAAGAAAACTGTCATCGAAAATTACGGTTTCGAAAAATGGGAAAGTATGATCAGCCAGTTGAACGATCCGGATAAGATCATGTTTACCTATTCACATATACTTCCGAACTTTCTTAATCTTGCCATAGAAAAACTTTAACCGGTTAAAATTAAAATACTCAAAAAATCTACGATCCGGGAAAATCAAATTAAGACGCGCTTTTGCGAAGTTTTTTTGTACGGGAAAATTTTAAATGCTTAGCCGCCGGTGATAAGGTATGATTATTATGTTTAATTTTATCCTGCACATCTAAGCTTCATACAAATCATACCATCACATGCAAAAAGAATTACGCCGGCGATTCAATGATAATTTCAGCGAGGAAAAATACCAGGCTTACCTAATTAAACTGGAAAGCCTTCATCCCGGGGCATTGGATTTTAGAAATGCGGAAACACCCGTTTTTGTCCCAAAAGATTTCACCAAAAAAATGCTGGATGCCTGCGAAGATATCATTGATGTGATTGTTGACCCGCGGTTTAAATCATTGACAGAGAGGGCGATCCCTAAAGATGTGGCAGTAGCAAACGAAACGGAATATTCAGATTTTATAGCTTTTGATTTCGGCGTATGTGAAAATGAGGAAGGAGCGTTGGAGCCGCAATTGATCGAGATGCAGGGGTTTCCCACCATATTCGCTTTCCAGGCGTTTCATACCGCGATAACGGAAACCTACTCAGAAATGCCGGCAACACATAGCGCCTACCTGAATGGATATGAAGAATCAACTTATATAGAATTATTAAAAGATATTGTTGTAGGTGATATGGATCCTGCAAATGTGATCCTGCTGGAAATTTATCCGGACCAACAAAAAACAAGAATCGATTTCTATTGTACGGAAGACCTGCTGGGCGTAAAAACTGTTTGCCTCACCAAACTGATCGGCGAGGGAAGTAAATTATTCTACGACCGTGATGGCGAAAAAACCCAGGTCAAAAAAATTTATAACCGGCTGATATTCGATGACCTGCATCAGCAAAAAGACCTGGGCAATATTATTGATTTCAATCACCCCTGGGAAGTAGAATGGGTTTCTCATCCAAACTGGTTTTACCGCATCAGTAAATACACTTTGCCATTGATACGCAATCCGTTTGTGCCTCCCACTTTTTATTTGAATGAGATCAGGGAAATACCTGCTGACCTTCATAATTATGTGCTGAAACCGTTATTTTCCTTTGCAGGCATGGGCGTGGTGATCGACGTAACACAGGCGGATATCGACAATGTAAAAGATCCCCAAAACTGGATACTACAGAAAAAAGTGAAATACGCCGACGCGATTGAAACTCCGGAAGAGCCTGCCAAGGCTGAGATCCGGTTATTTTATTTCTGGAAAAAAGGCTGGGCAAGACCGGTAGGCGTGCACAATTTAGCCCGGCTAAGCAAGGGCAAAATGATCGGTACCAGGTATAATAAAGACAAAGAATGGGTGGGTGGCTCGGTAGCCTTTTTTGAGAAGTAATATTGGAGTGTAATATTGATTAAAAAAAATAAAAGAATACTCAACATTCAATACTTATTCTCAATTCTCCATACCAGTACTTTCACTAACTCATTCATCATGAAACCCGGAATATCCAGATTTAATTATTTCTTAAATAAGCTACAACCGATATTAACCACGGCAGCCAAACAGAAGAATCCGGCGCTTTGGCTGTATCGCAATGATGCCCGTACGCCTTTATTTATGTTAGAGGCATTGGCGAAGATGTATGCTGAGTTTCACAATAAAAAGAAATTTATCAAGCTAAGGGAACAGTTTAAGTTATTGGAAGATGCGATTGGAGCCATTGATTATTATGACGCAATGGCTACGGACCTGGCAAATAACAAAAAGATACCGGCACCTATAATAGTTTACCTCCAGGCCCAGAGCAGGGAGAAAATACAAAGTTTGAATGAACTGCTGGCTGAAAATGGTTGGCTACTTGAAAAAGATAACCGGGTCATGAAAATCCAGAAAAAACTGGAGGAGGCTGACTGGCAAAATGAAGAGGCAGAAATAAAGCTGATGAACGAGTTTTATGGCGAAGCGATTTATAAGATCGTTGAGTTTGCCCTTGGCACGAATTTCCAGTTTACGGAAATGGAACTACAGGTACATGAACTGAGGCGGAAATTGCGCTGGCTGAGTATTTATCCGCAGGCAGTCCGGGGAGCCATTCAATTGACTGCCAACAAAATTCACCCAAAGCATTTGTCAAAATACCTGACGAAGGAAATTACTACTTCTTCCTTCAATAAAATGCCGGACGCCACCGGTGCAAAGTATATACTGTTGTTGGAACAGCATTATTTTTATTCATTGAGCTGGATGATTGCAGAATTGGGCAAGTTAAAAGACAGCGGTCTAAATATCATTGCTATAAAAGAAGCCATTCACCAGGCATCGCCTATTACGGAAGAGGAGGCAATAAAAAAAGCCTATCGCATGTTGGGAACTATACAATTGAAAATGCCAGAACTATTGGCTACAGCTGCCGGGATAGCCAAAACATATTTTAAGGAGCAAAACCTGGAACATTTGGTAATTGGCGCGAAGTCTACCAAATAACGAATTAAAACAGTCCTTACCAGCTCAATATTAAAGTTATTTCTTTTGGTAACTCACCCTTTGGAGTTACTCACCAGGAGAAATAATGTACAAAAAAGCCCCAACTTACATTGGGGCCTTTTTTATGCTCTTTGTTTTGCCGGTGCTTTTTTCTTTACTTTTTTCAAAGCAGATTCAATTGCCTTGCTTAATTCGTCATAAGTAACTTTACCTGTAAAGCGTTCTCCATTAACGAAAAAAGTAGGTACATCTTTTACTCCCCTGTTGATTCCTTCCCTCATATCACCCTGCACCTGCCAGCCATAAGTTGCATTTACCAATTCATCCAGGAAACGTTTGTTTTGAACGCCCGCTTCCCTGCTGTGCAACTTTAAACTGGTTGTACCCAGGTTGCGTCGGTTGGCAAACAAAATATTGTGCATTTCCCAAAACTTTCCATCCTGGGCGGTAGCTACTGCCGCTTCGCCGGCTTTCAAACTGCGCTGGTGGATATTGGTCATTGGAAAATGACGAAAATTAAATCTTACTTTTCCTTCAAATTCTTCCAATATCTGCTTAACCACTTCATTTGCCTTTGCGCAAACTTCACTTTCATATTCGCCGAATTCTTCTAATGTTACGGGCGCATCGATATTACCTACAAATACATCTCTCGGTTCAATAATCTCTACGACCTCTTTCTTAAATGCCATAATTTTAAATTGTTTTTAATGTGGATACCTGAAGCAGGCATTATTACCAGGCTTCTATTGTTATAACCATTCTGACAGGCAATGGTTGAAATTAATTACTAAAACCTACGCGCCTGCCAAATGATTAAGAAAGGTCGGAAGGTACTATTTTCTACTCTTTTTTCCATACACATATAAAGATTTTCCTTCACACCTTATCCACACGATTGATAATCAATTATTTATTTACGGCGCCATTTGTTATTTAATCAACCGTTAACGATTATCCGGCTGTTTTTTCCATTTTTGGCGCTACAGGAACCTCATTTCTGAACACTACGTTCCCGTCAAATACATCAACTAAAACGGGTACTGATTTATCTATATCTCCTGCCAGTATCCTTCTGCTCAACTGGTTGACGATCTCTTTTTGGATCAGCCGCTTCAACGGCCTTGCTCCTAACTGCGGGTCGTACCCGTTCTCGGACAGGAATTCCAGGACATATTCACTGAATTGTAACTGAATTCCAGTTTGCAGTACCAGTTTCTTCAGATCTTCCAACTGGATAGTAATAATACCCTTTATTTCCCTCTTCATCAACGGCTGGAACATGATCACTTCATCGATCCGGTTCAAAAACTCCGGACGTATCGTCTGGCGCAACAGGTTCATCACTTCCGCTTTGGTTCCTTCCACCACTTCTTCTTTATTTTTTTCTGTTACCCTTTCAAAATTTTCCTGGATAATATGGCTTCCCATATTACTTGTCATAATGATAATGGTATTTTTAAAATTTACCACCCGGCCCTTGTTATCGGTCAGCCGGCCATCGTCCAGCACCTGTAATAAAATATTAAATACATCCGGATGCGCTTTCTCAATTTCATCCAATAACACCACGCTATAAGGTTTACGCCGCACCGCTTCAGTCAGCTGTCCGCCCTCATCATAGCCCACATATCCCGGAGGTGCACCCACCAACCTGCTAACTGAATGCTTTTCCTGGTACTCACTCATGTCAATCCTGGTCATCATCGAATCGTCATCAAACAGGTACTCAGCAAGTGCCTTCGCCAATTCTGTTTTACCAACACCTGTTGTTCCAAGGAAAATAAAAGAACCAATCGGCTTCCTTGGATCCTGTAAACCAGCCCTGCTCCTGCGGATCGCGTCGCTCACCGCTTCTATTGCTTCATCCTGTCCCACTACCCTTTTATGTAATTCATCTTCCAGTAAAAGTAATTTGTCTCTTTCGCTTTGCAGCATCTTCATCACCGGAATACCGGTAGCTTTGGCCACATTGGCTGCAATGTCTTCTGCATCTACTTCTTCTTTCAACAACCGCTTTTCACTGATATCATCCAGCAAACTGGTTTGTTCCTCAATGACCTTTTCCTGTTCCTGCACCTTGCCATAACGGATCTCCGCTACCCTGCCATAATCGCCTTCGCGTTCTGCTTTCTCTGCTGCGGCCTTTAAATTTTCAATTGCTGCTTTTGCATTCTGTATTTTCTCCACAACTTCTTTTTCCTGCTGCCATTTGGCTTTAAAAGTGTCCCGCTGAACGGATAAATTGGATATTTCCGTGTTCAGTTCTCTCAATTTTACTTCATCACTTTCTCTCTTGATCGCCTCTCTTTCAATCTCCAGCTGACGGATCTGCCTTTCCAGCTTATCCAGTTCTTCCGGCATAGAATTCATTTCAAGACGGAGCTTTGCTGCACTTTCATCGATCAGGTCGATTGCCTTATCGGGTAAAAACCGGTCGGTGATATAGCGGTGAGATAATTCAACCGCAGCGATGATCGCCTCATCTTTGATACGCACGTGGTGGTAAGTTTCGTACCGGTCTTTCAATCCCCGCAAAATAGACACCGCGTCTTCCACAGTGGGTTCGTCTATCATTACCTTTTGAAAACGTCTTTCAAGCGCCTTGTCCTTTTCAAAGAATTTCTGGTACTCGCTTAAGGTAGTCGCGCCGATAGCTCTTAAATCTCCCCTTGCCAATGCGGGTTTTAAAATATTCGCCGCATCCATGGCTCCGTCGCCGCCGCCCGCGCCTACCAGGGTATGTATTTCATCAATGAACAGGATGATCTCGCCATCGCTTGTACTCACTTCTTTCACCACCGATTTCAGGCGTTCCTCAAACTCACCTTTGTACTTCGCACCTGCTATTAACTGCCCCATATCCAGGGCGAAAATAATTTTTGATTTAAGATTTTCCGGTACGTCACCATTAAGGATACGCATCGCCAACCCTTCGGCTATGGCCGTTTTACCTACACCAGGCTCTCCCACCAAAATCGGGTTATTCTTACTTCTCCTGGATAAAATATGCAAGGTCCTGCGAATTTCCTCATCGCGCCCGATCACCGGGTCCAGCTTGCCATTCCTGGCCATCTCGATAAGGTTCTTGGCATATTTGTTTAGCGCATTGAACTGAGTTTCCTGCGTTTGGGAAGAAATAGTTGACCCTTTACGCAGGTCCTTTATTGCGGCAATTAGCCCTTTATCCGTCAATCCTGCATCCTTTAATAATTTGGCGCTATTATCATTACCCTGTAAAATGGCCAATAACAGGTATTCCACGCTCACAAATTCATCTCCAAAAGTTTTCAATGCCGAAGTTGCACGCAGGATGACACTATTCATATCCCTGCTTACGGTTTGCGCGGGGTCATTGTTCTTAACCTTTGGCAATTTTTTAATGCTTTCGTCGAGTTTGCTTTCGACAAAAGAGACATTCACATTATTTTTCTTTAACAAAAATTCGATCGGCGAATCGTCGTTACTCAATAACGCTTTTAATAAATGCTCCGTTTCGATATTAGGATTTTGATTATTAAATGCTTCCTGCTGAGCCTGCGCAACTGCTTCCTGCGCTTTTATCGTGAAATTATTTAGATTCATATGGTTTATTTAGAATGATTAATATGTTAATAAATAGACATTGCAACAATAGGGCTGCAATGACTGTTCCTGATTAATTAATTTCAAATAACTTTAATTTTTATACTCATTGGCGTCAAATCTTTATCCAAAGTAAATTGCAGGAAATTATGTCATATAAAAACAAGGTAAACTGCCGTAAGTTCACCATGCTGTTGAGTTTTGTGCTACTCTGTCTTATCGGAAGAAGTCAGTATAATTTTGCTGAGGTGGATAAACTGCTGACAGACAATCAAAAAGTATTGGGTAATAAGCTCGTAACCCTTATTTATAAGGACGGTAAAATAGTTTACCAAAAGGAATTGGGCGACTTAACCTCAAAATCCAAAGAACCTATTGCCAGTTGTAGCAAATGGCTGACGGCTGCTGTGGTAATGACTTTTGTAGATGAGGGAAAAATTTCGCTGGATGATAAGGTAAGCAAGTATTTACCCATTTTTGAGAAATATGTAAAACCGGATATTACCATTCGCCAGTGCTTGTCTCATCAAACAGGTATCGAGGATAATACCAATGCAGTGTCTAAATTTTTCGAGCGCCGTAAATATGAAACGCTGGAGGATGAGGTAAATTCATTTGCCCAGAGAGGCATTTCCGCCAAACCCGGCCTTGTCTTCATTTATGGAAATATCGGGCCTGATATTGCGGCCCGCGTAGTGGAGGTAGTTGCTAAAAAGAAATTTGATGTACTCATGAAGCAACGGATCTTTACCCCGTTGAAAATGAGCAACAGCACTTTTACCCCCGAGAAAAATGCCATCAATCCTTCAGGAGGAGGAATATCTACTGCCGCTGACTACATGAATTTTCTTACTATGATCCTGGAAAAAGGAAAATTTATGGGCACGCAGGTGTTGAGTGAAAAAGCTGTAACGGAGATGCAAACCATGCAAACTAAAAATGTGCTTAAAAAATATATTCCGGCGGTTGCAAAGGATTATGAATACGGGCTGGGGGAATGGATAGAAGAAGTGGACGGGCAAGGAAATAGCATTGTCGTATCCTGTCCGGGGTTATTTGGTACCTGGCCGTATGTAGACAAATGCCGCAATTATGCCTGTATATTCTTTATTAAAAGTGTACTTGGTGAACAGAAAAAAGACCTTTACCTGGCACTAAAAAAAGCAATTGATAAGCAAATCCTTTCAACCTGTAAATGAGCAATATTTTGATAAATAAAATAACAGGCTTGCCCCTTTTAAAAATTGCTTTTCTAAATGAGCCATAATAAAAAGCAGCACCTGGCGACCAAATGCGCACCGGTTTTTTCACAAGTTACATTTGCAGGACCAGAACGAGGACGATGACAGCAACTGAAAAAAATACTGCATATATAAAAACACTTGCCACGCAATATGGTTTCGATCATTGCGGGATAGCAAGATCAGCCGTTTTGAATGAAGACGCGAGGCGATTGGAAAGCTGGTTGAATAAAGGTATGCATGGCAGCATGGCTTACATGGAAAACCATTTTGATATGCGGATCGATCCTTCCAAATTAGTGCCGGGTGCAAAGTCGGTGATCACACTGCTACTGAACTATTTCCCAAGCCAGGAACAAATAACGACAGCACCAAAGATCGCGAAATACGCCTATGGCAAAGACTACCATGAAGTGATCAGGGAAAAACTAACAAGTTTTTTGGCAGAGATAAAGGTGTTTGCCGGAGACATCAATGGCCGGGGCTTTGTAGATAGCGCGCCGGTACTGGAAAGAAGCTGGGCGCAAAGGACCGGACTGGGCTGGATCGGTAAAAACGGCAACCTGATCAATAAACAATACGGCAGTTTCTTTTTTATCGCTACGCTGATCGTTGATCTGGAATTATTGTATGACGATCCTTATGCAAAAGATTACTGCGGCACCTGTACAAAATGTATTGACAGTTGTCCGACCGAAGCCATACTTCCTGATAAAGTAATAGACGGGAGTAAATGTATTTCTTACTTTACCATTGAATTAAAAGAGGCACTGATCCCCGGTTCTATGGAAGGTAAATTCGATAACTGGATGTTTGGCTGCGACGTTTGCCAGGACGTTTGCCCATGGAACCGATTTTCAAAACCTACCAAAGAAATGGCCTTTAAAACCCTGCCGCAAATACTTAATTTTAGCAGCAATGACTGGGAGGAACTGACAGAAGAAAATTTTAAGCTGATCTTTAAAAATTCACCACTTAAGCGAAGCAAGTTCAAAGGAATAAAACGCAACCTTCATTTTATCAGCCAGTGATCAAAACATCCAACCTAATCTGATAGCGATCCTGTTTAAAGAATAAATATTCTTTATCGGGATATTCTCCGACCTGTTCAGTACGGGATTCCAGACGGTATTGCCCGTCCGTTGAATTACCTGCTTATTGCTAAAAGCTATGCCTATAATAAACGCCTCGGTTTTTGCAGGGATAAGATAATCAACTCCGGCACCATACAGGCTACCGGTTTTATAATCACCGGTATTAGTCTCGAATTTTCTATTTTGAACAGCAAAAGGAAAATTCAATCCGCCGTTACCGAACAATTGCAATTTTCCTTTTGTCTCCAACACATCGATTCTTGCTTCTATAAATAAGGGTACGGTTACATGATAATAATAATCAAAGCCTGTCCCAATACCGGCAAAGATTTTTTTAAACTGAAACCCATTTACGGAATTAATCGCCAATGAAGTGATCGTGCTTCCATTTAAAATATGAACAGTATTAAATGAATGAAAACGGTCCATTAAGCCGGAACTACCAACCGCTTTATCCTGGGCATGTATTTTAAAAAAGGCAACGGCAAATGTCAATACTAAGATTATCCTGTTCATAAGTACTGGCATTACTTTACAATCGATATTTTACTTATGAGATTTACATTATTGATATTTGTATAATCGTATTGATAGATACCCTCCTCTGCTACAACCAATGCAAGGCCATCCTGGCAAATTACATCGAAAGGTTTAATATTACTGATCACCTTTATCTTTTTTATATCAAGCACATTCGCAGCATTGTATATTTTCAAACCTCCTTTACCATCACATATAAAAAGATAATTGCCGTCTTTGCTTAAGCCCTTTGGTTCTTCCATATCATATATTTTTACCAGCGAAGGCTGAAGCAGGTCTGAAATTTTTACAATATCCAATTCGTTGCGTTGTGCTGCCGGAGTACCCCAGCATGCTGACTCTGCGGTAGTCGCCCGCAGGGTAACATACGCGTATTGGTCATCTGCAATTACGGGATCCCTAAAGCATGCATGAGAAAAACTTCCCAGGAATGAAGGGCTGGCCGGATCAGTAATACTGTAGATAAACATACCTGTTTGCGAGCCGATAAATAATTTGTCTTTTAAAGGATAAATGGTCTCAATATTCCAGCCCAATCCTTGTGTCAGTTCTTTAACAGGGTCTTCTGACGAAGAAATATTGAAAGAAGTTAAAGCCGATCTGCTTACTGTATATAAATAGTTATTTACAATCGTAAACCTTGCCATTGAACCGCTTACGCCCACAACAGTTCCACTGTTGCTATATGACTGAGGGGAGGAAAATAATTGCCCCGCCTGGCCAATAGCCTTATCAGCGGTGAATTCCCTTGAATCCGTAGTCACCTTTTTTTCCCAATCAATAATATATTTTGTACTATCCGGTGCAAAACCATTGTCATAATCTCTTTCAGGAAAAATTCTATCACTTACTTTTTTTAATTTTATATCGGCCGGGTCGGATATATCGATGGTGATCATATCGGTATAAAGATCCGCGTACAGCGTATTATTTTTTACGGCAATATCCAGGTTACCGGGAATAGCAATAAAGGATAAATTTTTAGGAGCACGCGGGTTTATATTATCGATAATATGAACCCCTTTATTGACTTCGTTTACAAAAAGATACCGGCCAAACAAAAATAATTTACCCGTTTGTCGCAAGGGCTGAGGCGCGGCGCTTCTGATACTTTTCCATACTTCTGTCTTGGCTTTATACACGGGCATAAAGTAAGTGTAAGTAGTTTGCACGTGATCTTTCACACAACTTTGAATTGAAAAAGACACGGTAATTACCAGGAATAAATGAAGGGAAAACTTTTTCATAAAATTATTTTCTATGATGATTAATTTATAAACTGACAAGTTATAAAAGGCAAGGGTTGCATTCGAAACAACATTTAAAAATGTCGTTATTTTTTACCAATTGTTTTCTGCATCAAAATTCCAAAATAGCTATAGTGGCGATCATTGTAAAAGCCGGAGTCAGCCATTTTATTCAGGCTGTAATTTATATCCGGCCCGATAAGGAAGGCATTCTTTGAACTGCCGGATAATGAAAATAAAAATCCCAGTGAAATATTTACCTGGGTCTTGTTAAGCAGGCTATTGTCTTTATAGTAGGCGCCGGATACTATATCAAACTGAAGTGCATTCGAACTGATAAGCCGGCTAACAGTAACGCCTGCACTTAAATACACAGGCAGCTTATTTTGCTTGCTCAATTTATACTGGATCGTTACTGGTAATTCAATGAAATGAAAATAATTTTTGTATTTGGTTATACTACCGGTTCTATAAAAAGTACTATTAAAATTGGTAGTAGAAAAACTGTCCAGCTTGTTACCGATGGTGATCGATGAACTATATGCTTTATAATTAAATCCAAGTAAAATATTTGTTTTAGGTGATATATTTTTTTGCACAAAAGCGCCCAAAGTAATGCCTGTGCCCGTTTTTATTTTTGAAGGAGTATATGAATAAGTGCCTTGTCCTACATTACCACCTGTTGAATTACTGGGAGCAGGATCAAATGCTTTCAATGCATCACTATTACTAAAACCGATAATTCCTAAATAGCCATTTTGAGTGGTGGTAGCGCCAAAAGAAAAATTAAACCCGAGCTTCCATTTGTTTTGTTGTTTTTGTGTGATTGCATCTTTTTGCGAAGGCTCTTTTTTATCAGCAGTCTTTACCGTAGATGTTAGCGTATCGTTTAAGTAAGTATTGACTCCGGCATCGGCCTTACTAACGGTGTCGGTTAACTGCCCACTGACAGCTACATCATTTACAGGTGGATTTGTTATTTCAATTGCCAACTTATTACTATCAGCAGGACGATCAGTTTCACTTATTGCATCTCCAGGCTCACTATTTTCGATCGAAACATTTACTTTTTTATTTGTTTTGTAGCTGAGTTTGGCTGACTTGTTATTTATACCGCCACTATCCCGGGCAGAGACGGTGGCATCGTGAAGGCGAGACGCTTTTTTTGATATAACCCTGGCTGGTTCTTTTTTCGTTGTAGCTACCGGGACAGATGTATGTTGAGGAATTTTCTCTACATCCCTGGTATTTTTTACTTTATCTAAGGGTATAGTTTGAATACCAGTTTTAGGGTCACTTTTAACAACGGCTATTTGCCGGTTAGCGCTATCAGCGGGATTTTTGTAGCTGTTGATTTTTCTATTATCAACATTATTTTCCGAAACCGTGTTATTAATTTTTTTATCAGTTGTATGATCGATCGCAATAAAAATTGTTGAGCCGATAAATAACAGGAGCAGGACAAAGATCGCAAGGATACGCCGGTCCTTGGTCCTTTTAGCGATAGCGAAAGCCACTTTTTGCCACACTTCATCTGGCGGAGTTAATCTTAACTCTTCCATTTTTTGCTGCACCTGCTTTTCAAAATTATTTTCCTGCATACTGTCCCTGTTTAGAAAATGATGAATATTTTTCAATCCATTCTATTAATAAATACCTTGCCCGCGCATACTGCGATTTGGATGTGCCGTCACTGATTCCTAACATCGCTCCAATCTCCACATGTGTGTATCCTTCAATTGCGTATAAATTAAAAATCGTTTGAAACCCGGTGGGCAATTGCCGGATCAGTTCTGACAACTGTTTTGCATCCAGTTGTATAATGGGATTATTATCGGATACCGGGTGCAACGGCATCTCGGCAAAAACCAGTTCCTCCCTGTAACGCTTATTCTTTTTTAAATAATTAAGTGCAGTTGTTACCATGATCCGCCTGACCCAGGCGCCCAATTCGCCGGTAGACTTGTATTTGTTCAAATGGAGATAGACTTTTACAAATCCTTCCTGCAATACGTCTTCAGCATCGTGCATGGATTTGGTGTACCGATAGCATACACCTAACATGGCAGGCGCAAAATGCTCATACAATTGCTGTTGGGCAGCCGGCTTATTCTTAAGGCAATCTTTTACCAGTAATGTATAATCCATTATTTATGCTATGCTTACCTGACAATTTATTTACCAAAAGGGTTGCATAGAGGGGCTTAGGCAGACTAAATTACCAAAAGGACCTGGAAACTGTTATTAATTTCAGATATGAAGAAATAAGGATAATAACAATTAATTTACAGTGAGGCAACTTTCCTTTTTGACAAATTTTAATTTTTTAATTTTTAATTTAACCAGGGGAATAGCCAAATGCTAAAAATTAGATAATTTAATATTTAATTACCAATTAAATTAGCAAGTAACTAATTTATTTAGTACTTTCGCTTTTTTAAATAAAATAAAATTGTTATGTATCCTGCCTCCTTAATTGCCTACTATTTTGTAAAAAAGGGTATTGATGAAAAAACCCCGGTAACACAAATGAAGCTTCAAAAAATGGTGTATTTCGCGCAGGGCATTCATTTGATCATTCATAAACAACCGCTTGTTACAGAAAATTTCCAGGCCTGGAAGTATGGCCCCGTAATTCCCGGAATCTATAATACTTATAAATTTTACGGTAGTGAACCGATCGATGATACAGATTGGGCCATAACGATGGAGGAGAATACTGACCTGTCGTCATTGGATACAGACGCCATGGAAACCCTGGATTATACCTGGGATACCCTAAAAAATACGAACGCTGTAAAATTATCGAATTGGACGCATAACCCTGATTCTCCCTGGGCCAAATCTTATGTGCCAGGTGTAAATGACATCAATATACCCAATGAAAAGATCTCTGAATATTTTGAAAGATTTTTAGTGAAATAGTTATGCCTTCAGAAAAAATTAAACTTGAAAAGGTCAAATCGGAGATCGATGCCGAATCTGAAAACCCTACCGTTTTAAAAACAGAGATGGAGGAGTTGGATAAAAAATATATCCATCTCCTTCAAATGCAAAAGGTAAAGGCATTAGAAGTTTACAATTCCACTGCCTCTCAAAATATTTCAGAAAGAAAAAAATACGCGACCATGATCTTCAGGCTGACCGTTGGCTGGACGATTGCGATTTTTTTTGTGATAATACTCAACGGGTTCAATCTTTATTGTTTCTATATTTCCGATAAGGTTTTGATAACACTTATCACCACTACCACGATCAATTTCCTCGGTTTCTTTTTATTAGTGACAAAGTATCTTTTTAACACCAAAGAAACAGAAAGCGGACTGCCTTTTAATGATTCAGAAAATTTGAAGAAATAAAATTGAAAGGTTTTTAAATGTAGAGAAGACATTTGAATCCACCAATGGATAATGTCGCACCGATGTGCTTTTTATGCGTTTGGAATTTTTTGCTACCAAAATGTCGCCTCTCTGAGGCTTAGCTTATCAACCATAACCAGCGGCGAAATGGCATTTTTTTCCATGTAATCTTTCAACCCGTTCAAGGCATTTTCATAACCGGGGCCAGTCATTTTATCAATAAATATTCCATATACTTTTTCCCAGGGATACCAGTGTAATTTGGTTATGGCCCGCCATTCTACCTGCACAGATCTGGAGGACAAGGCGGTGAGTACAATATCGTTTTCAATATCATTTTCTCCTTCAGATTGCAATAAAAATTTTATAGAAGTTGAATCAGCTGATATTAACCGTATGTCGATTTCTTTACCCCGGTGCATGATCATGCACCCTGAATCCTTGCCTG
>JBDSLD010000227.1:0-41107 GCA_039916545.1 Ferruginibacter sp. | reverse complement strand
CAAGCAATTCTTTTCCAGTACCACTTTCACCCAAAATTAATACCGTCGCATCTGTTGAGGCAACCTGTTCTATTTGCTGCAAAACCTTATGAAACTTTTTACTCTTGCTTACAATTTCTTCAAAATTATTATTCAGTTTTATTTCATCCTGTAAATATTGGTTCTGCGCCTGTAACATTTTCTGTTCCTGTTCCATTAATACTTTATCCGTAATGTCGAGAAACATGGTACGGGTAAATGCTCCACTTTTATCTGGGTTCGACCACCATTGAATCCACAGCGGTTTGCCATTATCTTCCCGGCGCATCTCTAATACAACACCGCTTGTATCTGTGCCCCGTCCTATTGATTCAAAAGCTTCCTTCATGCGTTGGTGTGCTTCCGGTGAATCCACAGACATATTTTTTCCATACATGAATGGAACCTGGTCTGGCCGTACTCCTAAGATTTTTAATGCAGCTTTGTTCGCCCTTATAAATTTAGAGTCAAGTCCTTCATGTACATAAGCAATGGGCGCCTCTTCAAACAGATCACGAAATCGTTCTTCACTTTCCTTGAGCAATTCTTCCAGTTTAACGTTTGCATTTTTTAATTTTTCCTCATAATCTTTTTGTTGACGAATGTCTCGTACAATGCAACAGAAAATTTCCTGTTTATTATGTTCAAAATGATTACTGACAACTTCAACATCATACAAATACCCTTGCTTGTGTCTGAATTTCGCTTCAAAAGTCAATTGCTTTGCAGCCTTTAATTTTTTCCTGAAGATGGATAAGTCTGCAGTCAATTCTGATGTGTTAATATCCCTGACTTTCATAGTTGCCAATTCCTCTTTTGAGTACCCCGACATTTTGCAGGCCATGTCATTTACATACATAATACTGCCATCCGAATTGTTCCAAAACACGGCTTCAGACAGGTTCTGAAAAGTGAAGTGGGACAGGCTTCTATCTTCATCAAAATCGAGCAAGTGTTTTTTTACCATTATGAAACTTTGTAGCAGTGAACTATTTTAAAATGCTTAATTGGCTTTGTTTAAGTTGCAATAGTCTGACAGCAATCATCAAAAAATTGAACCGAAAAATCTGTATTAGAAAAATAATTTAAGCCCCGGAAAATACAATGAAAAAAGAAAAGTATCGCGGAAGTTGTTTCTTTTTAACCAGGATAATTTCCCGAAATATAGTGACTTTCCTGATATTTCGGGAAAATAAATTCATTTATCCGAGCGCCACTATGCAATTGCAAAACGCTTAAAGTCTTTACTGCATTGGATTTGAGGTTGATCATTGTGTTGAAAAATATGCTGGCATCCGGTTTGGCTATAATAACTGTACCAACTTACTAGGATTACATGATTAAAATAACAGACAAAAAAGCATTTGGAGAGAAAATATTAAACGGAACAGGTTTAAAAATTGTGCGTTTTTGTGCGGAGTGGAGTGGCCCCTGTCAAATGATGGCACCTATATATCTGGAGATAGTCAGCATATATAAAGAGTCGGCTTCCTGTTACAAAATAGATATTGACGAGGCGCCTTTATTAAAAAAGGAATTTGGTATTACAGAATTGCCAACAATCTTGTTTTATAAAAATGGTGCCATAATAGATTTTGCCGTTGGATTGATTTCAAGAGAGGACCTGATTGCAAAGATGGAAAAACTGGTCGGATAATTTTCGGGTACACTCTATAAAAAATTCACTGTCGGCGAATTAATTTTTGTTCAAAAAAACTCAATCATGTATAATCAAGCTAACTTTTCAATGGCAAATCAAACCAATGAAAGTTTTTTATTTAATTTATATAAGTTTGAAGAAAACTGTTTCTTCGGGCAGATACAACGCAATAATTTTTTCTCCCTTATTTGGGTTAAAGAAGGTTCCGGGAAGGTAAAAACAGGTTTTTCTGAATTCGATTTTCAAGGTAATACCTTGTTTGCCTTTGCGCCTTTTCAACCGTTTATATTTTCTACGGAAAATGCCGTAAAGGGCGTTGTCATTAATTTTCATCCTGAGTTTATGTTTATCCATCGGCACGAAAAAGAAAAAGCATTTAAGGAAGTGCTGTACAACAATGCTAACCAGGCTCCATTTGTAAATATAAATATTAACTCAACTTCGGCATTTGAGATGCTATGCGAAAATATTGAGGCTGAAATGAAAAATCCTTCTTTGGCACAGTATGATTTACTGGTGGCTTATTTAAGAATATTTTTGATCAATGCATCCAGGTTAAAAATGGAGCAACAGCAATTGACTGCCTCTTCCGGAAAAGAAGGCAAAGAACATCAGATACTTCAAAAATTAAAAGATGCCATTGAAGAAAATTTCAGGGCCAAACATTCTCCGGGCGATTATGCGGCCATGTTGTACGTAACCACCAAAACACTGGCGAAGGTTTCCAAATTGCATTACAACAAAACACTTTCAAACATCATCAATGAAAGAATTATCATTGAAGCAAAAAGAGAATTATATCTAACCAATAAAGCGGTGAAGGAAATTGCCTACGAACTGGGTTATGAAGATGAATATTATTTCAGTCGTTTTTTTAAAGTAAACACCAATGTATCACCTCAAAAGTATAGGGAAAACGTTACTTATACAAGGGCATAATGGGTAGCCTGTGTATCAACTTACCATTGTTTAAATAAAAAAACAGTTCCCCTTAATTAGCGGCTAAAATCAGGGATAATTGTCCATGTCATTGCGTTCATTCTCCATTTTCATTCCGTTGTTTTAGCTGCAATTTTACATTGTTAAACGGGAGAGTGGGCAGGTTTACTGAAGTCTCTTTTCAAGGGCACTAATTAAAAACAAATTAAAATGAAAAAAATTGTAGAAAAATTAAACCATCTCAATGAGCTGATACTTGATGGTAACATGATGGACGGCTTTGATCTCTATTACCACGATGAAGTAGTGATGCAGGAAAATGAGCTAACTCCTACTATTGGTAAAACAGCAAACCGGGATAGAGAGCTACAGTTCTTAAGCAATATTGCTGAATTCCGTGGCGCATCTATACTAAGCCAGGCTGCGGGCGAAAACATTAGTTATGTTACCTGGCATTTTGACTATACGCACAAAGAATGGGGGGTACGCAACTATACACAGGTTAACGTACAACACTGGAAGGACAACAAAATCATTAAAGAACAATTCTTTTACGGCAATTAAACATTTAAACCATTTTTTATGCTTCAGAAAATTATTCAAACAAATAACAATAAGGCTGCCGCCGTTTTGCGGATTGTGCTTGGGCTTGTCCTGTTTCCGCATGGTGCACAAAAACTACTCGGCTGGTTTGGTGGTTTTGGATTTTCAGGAACTATGAACTATTTCACCGGCACAGTTCATCTTCCATGGATAATAGCTTTGCTGGTAATTCTGATCGAATTTATTGGTTCATTGATGCTGATAATTGGTATGGCTACCCGTGTTGCTGCGCTGCTGATCATTATTAATTTTATAGGGGTGATATTAACCGCACATCTAGCCAATGGGTTTTTTATTAACTGGCTGGGCAATCAGAAAGGTGAAGGATATGAATACCATTTGCTCATCATCGGAATGGCAGCATCTCTGCTTATAAGTGGTGCAGGTGCATTTTCGGTTGACAGGGTAATGAGTAAGGAAAAATTGTCCATGCCATTGCGTTAATCCTCCATTTTAATGCCGGTTGCTTAGTTGCAACTTTGTCTTATCAAAATAAAGGATATTAAAATTTGGAAAATGGAAACAGAAGATAAGATAGTAACATTAAAGAAGTCTGATTATGAAATGTATTTACAAAAGGGACTTGGGTATAATCAGTACAAGCAACAGATGGCTGAAGATTTAGCCGTAAATGCTGACTTTAAAATTAAAGAATACATAAACCTGAACCAGAGAAGGATGTGCCGGGTTGAAAAAACTTTTGAAATTTCTGCTGAACTGGTGACACAAATTAAAAATCTGAAACATAAAATCTACTGGCTGATATTAACAGAACATTGGTGTGGTGACGCATCTCAAATCCTTCCGGCTTTTAACGCCACAGCGGAAATGAGTAATGGGAAAATAGAAATAAAATTGGTTTATCGTGATCAGAATCCTGAATTGATGGATGCATACCTTACCAATGAAACCAGGTCTATTCCAAAACTTATTCAATTGGACGAACATTATAATGTTACTTCTTTCTGGGGTCCACGACCTTCGGTTGCACAGCAATTGGTAAAACAGTTGAAATCAAATCCTGCAACGGCGGCCACTTATGCAAATGAATTGCATTTTTGGTATGCAAAAGACAAACAAAAATCGCTTCAATCGGAAATAGCAAAACTTATACACCGGGCTAATTTATTTTGCCCCGATTGTCTCTTCAAATTATAAAATTATTACAATGGAACAAAAACTTCCGCTGCCTCCATTTACCATGGAGACAGCATTGCAGAAAGTACAACTGGCAGAAGATGCCTGGAACAGTAAGGACCCGGAAAGGGTTTGCATGGCTTATACAATTGACACCGAATGGCGCAACCGTACAGACTTTATCAATGGCCGGGAAGCGGTTAAAGAATTTTTAAAAGCCAAGTGGGATAGAGAATTGAATTACAAACTTAAAAAGGAGCTGTGGGGCTTTCGTGAAAACCGCATGGCAGTCAGGTTTGAGTATGAATACCAGAATGTAGAAGGGCAATGGTTCCGGGCTTATGGAAATGAAAACTGGGAGTTTGATGAAAATGGTTTAATGAGAAAGCGCTATGCCAGTATTAATGATTTACCCATTCAGGAATCAGAAAGAAGATTATAACTCATAAAAGTGATTGTGATGAAAAATGACACGGCAAACGAAAAAGGTAAACTGGCAGCAGAGCCAATTGTTATTGCTGATGAATGTGGAGATAGTATGTGGGATGCTGTTTTAGAACAGTCGCCATTTGTGCAGGCTTTAAGGAAAGCCGCTAAAGAAATAGATTCAGCCGATAAAAAAGATATCCAGTCATAAATTTTTATTATGGCAAAAAATTTTGGAGCAATCGCATATTCTGTTCCAGTAAAAGAAATGCAGAAAAAATTGGGTAGTAGGGCAACTTATGCCAGGGTGGAAAGGGATACCTACATTGATGGCTTGACGGATAATGAAGTTGATTTTATAAGTCAGCGCGATAGCTTTTACATGGCTAGTATTGGAGAACATGGTTTCCCATACATACAGCATCGTGGCGGACCGAAAGGCTTTTTAAAAGTGTTGGATTCAAAGCGGATAGGCTTTATTGATTTTAAAGGCAACATGCAATACATAACAGTCGGTAACCTTGCTACCAATAATAACGTTGCCATGATAATGGTGGATTATCCCGCAAGAGCAAGATTAAAAATTTTTGCGAAGGCTGAAATAATTGAACTGAAAGAGAACCCGGCATTGTATAATTTGCTTGATTTAAGCAAATACAAATTTCGGCCAGAACGTATGATGGTATTAAATATTGAGGCATATGACTGGAATTGCCCGCAACATATTATTCCAAGATATACAGCGGAAGAAATTGAGCAGGCATTTGCGCCAGAGCGAAACCGTATGGCGAAGTTGGAAGACGAAATAAAGACATTAAAGGCCAGGATAAAAGAGGCAGGTATTTGATGGTGATTATTCTGGCTTTCACAAAAAAAGAGGTAAGATGATAAAGGAATTGAAAAAAGTGGTGGTGACGGGTATGGGTGCAATAACACCTTTAGGAAATACGGTTGATGAATTCTGGCAGAATATTATTGCCGGTCGGAGTGGTGTAGACCTGATTACAAAGTTTGACACAACTTATTTTAAAACAAAATTTGCCGCAGAAGTAAAGGGGTTTAACCCATCCAATTATTTTGAAAAGAATGAAGCCCGCAAATACGATTTGTTTACGCAGTATGCAGTAGCAGCATCAGATGAAGCAATAAAAAATGCAGGTATTGATTTTGAAAAACTGAATAAAAATAAGATAGGCGTTATTTGGGGATCCGGTAATGGTGGTATACAGACTTTCCAGGAGCAGGTAGAAGACTTTGTAAAAGGAAACAGGCAGCCAAGGTTTAATCCTTACTTTATACCAAAGATAATTGCAGACATTCCTTCAGGGATTATTTCTATCAGGCATGGGCTGCGGGGACTTAATTTCTCTACGGTTTCTGCCTGCGCATCTTCCAACAATGCCATTATTGATGCCTGCAATTATATTCGTTTGGGCAAGGCTGATATGATTATTACCGGTGGCTCCGAGGCACCCATTAATGAAAGTTCTATTGGTGGTTTTAATGCATCTAAAGCATTGTCGACAAATAATGAAAACCCGCAAGCTGCTTCCAGACCGTTTGATGTAAAAAGGGATGGCTTTGTAATTGGCGAAGGTGCAGGTGCATTGATTGTAGAAAGTTTAGATTCTGCACTCGAAAGAGGAGCAACGATTTTAGCTGAAATTGTTGGTACAGGGATGGCGGCTGATGCTTATCATTTAACAGGCACACATCCCGAAGGTGAAGGTGCTTATTTAGGAATGCTGGACGCATTAGAAGATGCAGAAATAGCCGCTTCTCAAATTGATTATGTGAATGCGCTCGCCACTTCAACTCACGTGGGTGATGAAAGTGAGTTAAAAGCTATCAATCGGGTATTTGGTGAAAACAATCATTTAATTATCAGCGCTACAAAATCTATGACCGGGCATTTACTAGGTGCTGCAGGTGCAGTTGAAGCCATTATTTGCATCAAGGCAATTGGTGACAACATAGTTCCACCAACAATTAATACTCAAGATGTGGAAGCGCCATTTGCAGGCAAGTTCAATCTTACTTTAGGTAAAGCCCAGGCAAAAGAAATTAATTATGCAATGAGCAATACCTTTGGCTTTGGAGGCCATATTGCTACTGCTATTTTTAAAAAGTATCTTCCATAACAATAGGTAATATTAAATACACAGGACTATACAATGTGCTTGATAATTTTATTAAAATGTTGAATCATATAAAACCTAACAATGCTTAATCAGTCAAATTTTACACTTATCAATCAACAAACCGGAAATCCTGCTTTCAAGCTGTTTGCATTTGAAGGCAATGATTTTTTTGATCATTTACAACGCAATAATTTTTTTACCCTCATCTGGGTTACGGAAGGTGCAGGTATAGTGAATGCAGATTTTGATGGGCATAATTTTGAAGCAAACAGCCTTTTTACCTTTGCGCCTTATCAGCCTTTTGTTTTTACTACTACGAAACCAATCAAAGGGATCGCTATATACTTTCACTTCGACTTTTTCTGTATTCATAAACATCAAAAGGAATTAGAATTAAATGGAGTATTGTACAACAATGTTTACCAGCCGCCTTTTGTCAAGGTGGATGAAAGTTCTGCAGCAACTTTTAAAATGCTTTGTGAACAAATTGAGGCTGAAATGCAGAATGCTGCGCTAGCTCAACACGAACTGCTGGTATCTTTTTTAAAAATATTTTTAATAACTGCCTCCCGTTTAAAAATTGAACAACACCCGAAAGTAGCTGAAATGATCAAAGACAGTAAGGAACCTTTTGTACTTCAAAAGTTAAAAGATGCAATTGAGGAAAATTATAAAACAAAACACACTGCCAGCGAGTATGCCGACCTATTGTATATTTCTCCAAAAGCATTGGCGAAAATTACCAAGACACATTTTAATAAAACGCTCTCGAGTTTGATAAATGAGCGGATTATTATTGAAGCTAAAAGAGAATTATACCTTACTGATAAAACAGTAAAGGAAATAGCTTACGAACTGGGCTACGAAGATGAATTTTATTTCAGTCGTTTCTTTAAAGTAAATGCGGATGTGTCGCCTCAATTGTACAGAGACACGGTAGGGTTTGCAAGAGGAATGGCATAGGCTATCCAGAAAATATACTTCCATCATTATTTCATTTTCGCAAACTGACTTTTATGCGAGATACAGCTTGCCTTACCTGGCTAAAGTTAGCCATGCTGTAATAGTTATGCCTGCCAGGTATCGTAAAATATTTTTAGTCATGGGATTGTTTACCAACTTAATCGGTACAGTTATGTCCAACTCGTTTTAAAAGTTAGATGCAACAATATACATTTTAATTAATTACCTAAACATCTCTATGAAACCTGTTAGTTTAAAACAAAGAATAATTAATTCTAGCCCGAAAAAGGTTCACGCCGCTTATGTAATTATCATGTGCATGTTCTTTCTTATCTAAAACACGGTTATATTCATAAATAAGTATATTGATAAGTTCATAATTATAATAATTTAGTCCAATGGCTTGCCCCGAATAATATAATACTTACATTGAAGGATTTCAGCCTCATAAAATTCCTCAGGATGTATATATTGCGTTGATAAGTTGTCAAACCATATTTTAAATCGTAAATCAATTGTGTTGATTTTCATATCATAGGTAACTATTTCGTCCTTGGGTATTTTTTTTAACTCTCTTTTAATAATTTCAAGTTCTAATTCTTTCCTTGCAAATGACTGATCAATAATCTCGTAATCTGTTAGGTTGACTGATACTGTATCTTTCGGTAAGGGATCCTTAGGTAACATTTCATTTTTAATAATATTTCCGATTGACTGTTCCCTTTTCTTTTTTTTTGAAAGTTCTTTGCTCCAAGCATCTTTCATTTGTTTTAATATTTTCCTTGGATTTGCAAATGGTCCTTGACTGTATACACTTTGGTAAAATAATATTTTGACATGGCAATTTACTAGTGTTCTTTTTTCGAGATCATTAAAACCAAAATTCATATAAATAAATTTAACATATAAACATAGCCACTTATTAAGGTTTTATTTTTGACGGCGCTATCCTTATTATATCACGTTTAACCTTTACAAAGAAATTCTTTCCAAATGACGCTACCAGGCTTTTCAGATCCTTGATAGTGGGATAGTTACCATTAAAGCATTTTACATCATCAATAAGAATGACAGGTCAGGTAACTTGTTATCCCACGATTATTGCCCGTTTCTCCTTGTATGAAGGGATTATAATTTTGTCTCTTATTTTGAAATAGGAGAAGTATATATTCAGCAGAAACTTTTTGGCGGATATCATTTTATAAATTTATTAAATCCTACAGGGAATAAACCAAAATGATGGTGTCCAACGCGATTCCTTTTTTAGGTAAGGTATTTGATCCTGTCGGGTACGATAGACCTGGGTGTCAACGAGTTAGTTATAAATCATCGCGAAATTGAAAAAAGAGTAAAAGGTTGTTTGTATGCAAACTGTATGCAAATGCAAAAAATAAAAAGGGTCTCAATCTCTTGAAACCCTCTCTGGTGGCTGCTCCCCCTGCCCGACTTGAACGGGCGACCCTCTGATTAACAGTCAGATGCTCTAACCAACTGAGCTAAGGAGGAATTTCCCTTTACGGGGATGCAAAAATAGGGTTTTTGACTTTCATGACAAACACATTCAAAAATTTCCCTTGATTTTTTTACAATTTTGCTTAAATGCTAAATTTTTTAGTAATTTTATGCCATGTACTACACCGCCGATGTTCATACGCATTCTCATTATGCTGAAAAATGTAGCCCGTTGCTGTGCCTGGAATCCATGTATCAATGGGCACAGATCAAAGGCATCAACGTTATTGGAACCGGCGATTTTACACACCCCGCCTGGTTTAAAGAATTGCAGGATAAACTGGAACCGGATGGAAATGGTTTGTACAAATTAAAACAGCCTCCGCAAAGCCCCGGCATTCCTGGTATTAAATTAACGCACAATACAGTTCGCTTTTGTTTGTCAGCTGAAATTTCTTCGGAATATATTTATAACAATAAGCTGCGTCGTATCCATAATCTTCTTTACGCGCCTGATTTTGACACAGCTGGGCAAATCAATGCGAGGCTCGCGAAATTTGGCAACCTTTCTTTAAATGGTCGTCCGACAGTAACACTTTCCTCCCGCGACCTGCTTGAGTTAGTGATCTCAGTTTCTGATAGGGCCTACCTTGTTCCCGCACACGCGTGGACTCCCTGGTTTTCCTTGTTTGGATCAGTAGGGGGTTATGATAGCCTTGACGAATGTTTCCTGGATCTCACGCCTCATATTTTTGCCATTGAAACCGGGTTATCATCTGATCCGCCCATGAATTGGCTATGCAGCAACCTCGATCACATTACCCTGCTCTCCAGCTCCGACGCACATAGCCTGGAAAACCTGGGCAGGGAAGTAAATCGTTTTGATACAGAAATGAGTTACGATGGTATGTTTGATGCCATTAAAACAGGCATTGGATTTATGGGTACATTGGAAGCCTTTCCTGAAAAAGGAAAATATTCCTATGACGGGCACCGCATTTGCAACATGCGCTTGTCGCCTTATCAAACAATTGTAAATGATGGGATCTGCCCGGTCTGCGGCAAGCCTGTTACCATGGGTGCCATGTACCGGTTAGCATTGTTATCCGATCGCGTTGTTCCTCAGCAACCTGCCCGTGCTGCCGACTTTGATTATATAATTCCTTTACCAGAAATATTATCAGAATTGCACGGCGTTGGCGTAAAAACTAAAAAAATAGAAGCGGCTTATAGCAAAGCGATCAACTTTGCAGGTAACGAATTTAACTTGCTGAAAAAAATGCCGTTGGAAGACATTCATGCCTGGCAGCCATCGCTGGGAGAAGCAATTAAACGAATGAGAAAGGAAGAAGTGCATTGTATTCCAGGTTATGATGGTGTGTATGGTTCCATTCTTTTATTTCCGGACGGATCGCATAGGCCGGGTAAAGACCAGCAGGGGACGTTGTTTTAGAAAAATGATTTATTTTCAATCGCGATATAAATACCGTCTTGTCTTTGTTCTACCGGCCAGGTTTTCAGGTAATATCCCTCGCCGCTAACATTCCGGCCATTTTGTAAACTAAATTTATAGCGGTGGAGCGGACAAACAATATTACCCTGCATATCAACATAGCCGTCAGTAAGCTTTCCACCTGCATGCGGGCATTTAGCCGCGCAGGCAAATAACTGTTCTTTGTAAAGACTGATACAAACCTTTTTACCTTTTATTTCGAGTTCAGCTATCCCGTTCGGGGAAAGGTATAGATCCGCAATACTTTCCGCTATCTTATGCCACTTATTGTCCTGGTTGTTCATGCTTGGGTTCGATAGCAAGCTCAATAAAAAAATTCTGCCCGGTATGGATACCTTACCTGGTACATCTCCCGAACCTTATTTAAGATCGTTTGGCGCAAGCCGTCAATATTGGTCTTTTCCGTTGCAGACACAAATACGCAATTGTCTTTGGTTTCGTTTTGCCAGCGTTCCTTCAAATCAATTAATAATTGTTCTTTGATCTCGGGCTCCAGCCACTGGTCAAACGCGTCCACTTCATATTTATCCATTTTATTAAAAATGGTTACAGTTGGTTTTTCAGCAGCGCCTAATTCTGCCAGTGTTTTATTTACTACCGCCAATTGTTCTTCATACTGCGGATGGGAAATATCTACTACATGCAGCAATATATCGGCTTCTCTCACTTCATCCAAAGTGCTTTTGAAACTTTCCACCAAATGATGTGGCAGCTTACGGATAAAGCCAACCGTATCACTTAGCAAAAAAGGGGTTTGCTCAAACACCACTTTCCGGGTGGTAGTATCAAGCGTTGCAAACAATTTATTTTCTGCAAATACATCACTTTTACTCAGCAGGTTCATAATGGTCGATTTGCCCACATTGGTGTAACCGACCAGGGAAACCCGTATAAATTCTCCTCTTTCCTGGCGCTGGGTAGCTGATTGCCTGTCGATTTCGATCAGGCGCTTGCGCAATAAACTAATCTTATCTTTTACAATACGACGATCGGTTTCTATTTCTGTTTCCCCCGGCCCCCTGGTTCCAACACCGCCTCCCTGTCTTTCCAAATGCTTCCACATTCCTTTCAACCGGGGCAAGATATATTGATATTGCGCCAGCTCAACCTGTGTTTTTGCCTGGGCAGTCTTGGCACGGCTTGCGAAAATATCCAATATCAAATCACTGCGGTCAATTGTTTTTACGCCCAGTTCCTTTTCAATATTTTGGATCTGGGAGCCTGTCAGCTCGTCATCAAATATTACGAGTTCTACATCGCTGTGCAGGCTCACATATTTTTTTATCTCTTCCAGTTTACCCTTTCCCACGAAAGTCCTGCTGTCAGGATGGGCCAATTTCTGCGTAAACCTTTTTACAGCAATCACGCCCGCGGTCTCTGATAAAAAGGCGAGTTCGTCCAGGTATTCATTTAGCTGCTGCTCCGATTGATCGGACGTTACCACGCCGACCAAAACCGTTTTCTGTTCCTGTTTAAGTTGTTTTTTATCTATCAAAATTTTTAATTTATAAGACGTTGTTTAAATACCGGCTTGTTTTTAAATCACTTCATATCTAAGAAATCATATTTGAATTCTAAAGTCGAAGCCAGTACCTTATCTACAAAAGTAAAGCGTTCCGATTGTTATCGGAACGCTTTTAATTATTTCATTGATTTATTATTTATTTCACTGCGGCGGTAGCATTGGCCGATGTGGCCCATTTTTTCATTTCATCACAGGTTTTGTAATCATTATCTACCATAATATAATAGCTCGAAATTTTCTGGGCGAACCAGTTTTCCAATGCAGCATTCTTTTTTTCATCCAGCGCCCTTTGAGCGATTTTGTTATAATCATCGCGCATGTTTTCCCTGTGTGGTTCTGTTCTGCTCATCAGGTATACGATCCGTACACCTTTCTTTCCCCTGTCATCCGTGAACTCTGTCGGCTGGGAATATTGTCCAACTTTCAGGTCCTTCATCATCAAAACCAGGTCTTTGTCGAGTTGGTCAATAGTAAGGCTGGTGCCTCCCTGTGAATTTTGCTTGGTACCACCTACGTTTTTACTGGTTTCATCATCACTATACCTGTTTACTGCTTCACCAAACTGCAACATCCCGGCAATCAGCTTTGACCTTACCGTATCTAACTTTTGTATGCCTTCATCCAACTCAGTTTTAGTTACCTGCGGGATCTTTAAAATGTGACGAACTGTTGCGTCATCCCCGGCACGACTGATCATTTGAACGATGTGATAGCCAAATTTGCTTTTAAACGGAGCGGAGATCTGACCTTCCTTTAAAGCAAAAGCTTTGGCTATAAATAAAGGATCCATCTGTTTTTCTGTACGGTTGATCTCATACTCACCAGCTTTATCCTTACTTCCCGGATCATCCGAATACAAAGCCGCCAATGTTCTCATATCCTTTCTGCCACTTTCCAGTTGTTTTTTAAAATCATTTAACTGTTCCAGGGCATACTCTTCCGCATCCCGGCTGGCCTTGGGATAACGTATGATCTGGCCAATTTCTACTTCACTTTCGTAAAAGGGCAAACTGTCCTTGATCAATTTATCAAAATATATATTGACTTCCTTCGGTGTAATGCGAATGCCATCTACAATTTTGTTACGCATAAGTCCGGCTAACTTTCTTTCCCTGAATCCTTCTTTGAAATCTTCTTTCAACTGGTAAACTGTTTTGCCGGAAATTTCTTCCAGTTTTTCCTTTGAGCCATAAGCACCTATAAAATAGCGGATCTGGTTGTCAATGTCACCGGCAATCTCTTCTTCAGTAATTGGCAGTGAATCTTTTTCCGCCTGCAAAACCAGGGCTTTAATTCCCATGGCCTGCTCTAAGGTAAGGCACCGCGCATTTTGCGGGACTTCCATTCCCTGCCGCTCCATATCCTGGATGCTGTTGTCAATATCACTTTTTAGTACAATCTTATCACCCACCACCGCAATGATCTTATCAGCAACCATTTTTTTGGCCTGGGCGAAAGAAGCTACTACCAGGAGGCAGTTAGCGATAAGGAATAAGCAAAGTTTTTTTGTATTCATACTCTTAAAATATTCAGGTTTGATTTGCCGGTTAAATTACGGAACTGGCTGGTATCCGGACTTTGGTCAATAAGGGTATCAAAAATAAAGAGCTATTTTATCAATAGCCCTTTTACAATTATGTTTAACAAATGTTTGTGCCCTGAAATTATTATGGACAGCATTCTTTTACAATGTCCGCTTAACTTCTACTTCTTCAAAAGCTTCAACGATATCACCTACCTGGATATTGGCGTAGTTCTTAATTGTCAGACCGCACTCCATATTATTGGTTACTTCTTTCACATCATCTTTGTAACGTTTCAAACTACCGAGTTCCCCGGTAAAGATTACGATACCATCCCGCACCAGGCGTATCCGGTTATTCCTGGCAATTTTACCTTCCAGTACGATACAACCAGCAACGGTGGCTTTATCGAATTTGTACATTTCCTTGATCTCCACATTGGCCAATATCTTTTCTTCAACACCAGGTTCCAACATACCTTCCATTGCACTCCTGATCTCTTCGATCGCATTGTAAATGATAGAATACAATTTGATCTGTATAGATTCAGATTCAGCCAAACGCGCAGCCTGTATAGAAGGGCGAACATTAAAGCCGATGATAATGGCATCCGATGCATTCGCAAGGGTAACATCACTTTCTGTAATCGCACCCACCGCTTTGTGGATCACCTTCACCACGATTTCCTCAGTACTCAATTTTTGTAGTGAATCGCTTAACGCTTCTACTGAACCATCCACATCACCTTTTATAATTACATTCAACTCTTTAAAGTTGCCCAATGCCAAACGACGGCCAATTTCATCCAGCGTAATATGTTTTTTGGCCCGCATACCCTGCTCTCTCAAAATCTGTCCGCGCTGGTAAGCCTTTTCTCTTGCTTCACTTTCATCCGCATATACTTTAAAAGTTTCACCCGCCTGCGGTGCGCCATTTAATCCTAATATTAATACTGGTGTTGATGGCGGCGCTTTTTCACTGCGTTGGTTACGCTCGTTGTACATGGCTTTTACCTTACCAAAATTTTGGCCGGATACGATCATATCGCCCAGTTTCAGGCTTCCGTTTTGTACCAGGATAGTTGCCACATAACCACGACCCTTATCAAGTGATGCTTCAATCACCGTACCATTGGCCACCTTATCAGGATTGGCTTTTAATTCCAGGATATCGGCTTCCAGTAATATCTTTTCCATTAACAAGTCGATGTTCAGCCCCTGTTTGGCACTGATTTCCTGGCTTTGGTATTTACCACCCCAGCTTTCCACTAAAATATTCATAGCGGCCAGCTGCTCCTTGATCTTTTCAGGATTGGCGCCATCTCTGTCAATTTTGTTGATTGCGAATATCATTGGTACATTGGCAGCCTGGGCATGCGAGATCGCTTCCCTTGTCTGCGGCATTACCGCATCATCGGCCGCTACAACGATCACAGCGATATCCGTAACTTTCGCACCACGCGCCCTCATCGCAGTAAAGGCCTCATGGCCCGGTGTATCGAGGAAGGTAATTGCCCTTCCATCTTTCAGGGTTACTTCATACGCACCAATATGTTGCGTGATCCCACCAGCTTCACCGGCGATCACATTTGTATTGCGGATATAATCGAGCAAAGACGTTTTACCATGATCGACGTGCCCCATGATGGTAACGATCGGCGCTCTTGGTTTCTGATCTTCTTCATTGTCATCCAGGTCATCTTCTTCCAGTTCAGCAGCATCTTCCACTCCTATAAATTCAACCTCAAAATTAAACTCACTTGCCACCAGTTCAATAACGTCGGCCTCTAAACGCTGGTTGATCGACACCATGATACCGAGGTTCATACATTTGCTGATAACATCTGCAAAGCTCACTTCCATCAAACCGGCCAGCTCACTTACAGAAATGTATTCTGTAACCTGCAGCTTATTTCCCTGGTCGCCTTCACTGCCCCGTTGCTCTGCCATTTCATCGCGTTTGGCTTTGCGGTATTTGGCTTTTAAGCTTTTTCCACGGCCACCGCCGCCGGATAATTTGGCCTGTGTTTCTTTTATTTTATCCTGTATTTCTTTTGCATCGATTTCCCTGTCTTCCCTGCGGGGAGGAGGAGCCGAGTTCCGGTTGTTATTATTAAAACGTCCACCGGCTTGTCCCTGGGGACCGTTACCAGGCGGCCTGTTCGCGCCAGGTGCACCCGGACCTGTATTGGGCCGGTTCCTGTTCTGGTCATTTCCCATTGGAGGCCGTTGCTGACCGTATCCTGTACCTTGTCCTTGCGGACCGCGGTTTTGTGGACCCTGCCCTTGCATCTGTCCCTGCGGACCACGGTTTGGCTGGCCCTGTGGTGATCCACCCGGAGCGCCGCCTTTTCTTTCAATAGGAATGCGTTTCCGTTTCCTCTTGTCATCATTGTCCCTCTTGGGCCTGGTATCATTATCAACAGGTAATTGGATCTTGCCTAAAATTTTAGGGCCTTCCAACCTGTCCGCCTTGATATTTTCTATCGTTGCAGGAGCATTCTCTACTTTTATTTCTTCCGGCTTAACTTCCGGCACCAGCTTCTCTTCGACTTTTACAACTGGTTTTTCTTCAGCTATTTTAAACTCCGGACGAGCTATTGTTGCAGGTGCCACTTTTTCTTCAGGCTTTTTAGTTGGTTTTTTAGGCCGGGTCGAAGAATCGATAGCATCCAAATCAATTGTAGTAACCACTTTCGGAGCTTCCAGTTCAGGCGCTTCTATCTTGGTGATTTCTACTGCAGGTTTTTCTGAAACTACTTTTTCCGGAACCGGGATATCAGCTACAGGCTTTTCCTCTTTTGGAAGCTCTGCTACTGGTTTTTCTTCCACCGGTTTTTCAATAACCGGAGGTGCTTCTACTACTTTAACTTCCACCGGTTTTTCTTCTACCGGTTTTTCAACTACGGGAGGCGCCACAGGAGGGATTGGAGCCATTCCTTCTTTTTTCTTAAAGGAAAGATCCTCTTCGTCTCTTTTTCTTTTTGGCTCTGTAGCTCCGGCCCCCTTTGGCAGATCAATCTGTTCTGCCTTTTGCTTTGCCGCTTTATCCTGCTGAAACTCAGTCTGAAGCACACGGTACATTTGTTCCGTAAGCTTAGCTGTAGGCTTCAGATCATCATTATTAAAACCCTTTGACTCAAGAAATTCTATTAAGGTATCTTTACCTATATTGAATTCCTTGGCCGCCGCCATCAATCTTGGTGTATTAGTTACTACTTCTGACATTCGTGTTTTTTAGTCAATATATTTGTTGCTATCCAGGTTCACCGGGCCGGTATTTATTTTGAAATAATTTCATGGCACCGTGATAAATGGTGAACCAAAGTTATTCCTTCTCAAATTCTTCTTTTAATATTCTCATGACATCTGCAATAGTTTCTTTTTCAAGATCTGTTCTGCGTTCCAGTTCTTCCGCTGTTAAAGCTAACACAGAACGGGCAGTATCACAGCCTACTTTTTTCAACGCTTCTATCACCCAGGCTTCTATTTCATCGCTGAATTCTTCCAGGTCGATATCAAATTCATCAACTTCTCCCTCGTTATCCCTAAACACATCGATCTCGTAGCCTGTCAATTCACAGGCCAGTTTGATATTAACACCCCGCCGGCCAATCGCCAGGGAAACCTGGTCAGGCTTTAAGAATACGGTTGCGTGTTTTTTCTCTTCATCAAGATCGATACTGGTAATCTTGGCAGGAGTAAGCGATCGCTGTATTAGCAACTGAACATTATTGGTCCAGTTGATCACATCGATATTTTCATTTTTCAATTCTCTTACGATGCCATGGATACGGCTGCCCTTCATACCTACGCAGGCGCCAACGGGATCGATACGGTCATCAAAACTTTCTACGGCTATCTTCGCTCTTTCTCCCGGATCCCTTACAATCTTTTTTACAACAATTAAGCCATCGAATATTTCCGGCACCTCAATTTCAAGTAATTTTTCAAGAAAAGTTTCACTGGTCCTTGACACAACGATCACGGCCTGGCTGTTTTTCAGTTCCACTTTTTTTACAACACCTCTTACATTCTCACCCTTTTTAAAGTAATCGGATGGAATTTGTTCAGATTTTGGGAGGATCATTTCATTGCCCTCCTCATCTAATAACAGCACTTCTTTCTTCCAAACCTGGTACACTTCACCGCTCACGATATCGCCTACCCGATCTTCATATTTTTTTATCAATAAATTTTTCTTCAGGTCATTGATACGGCTTGCCAAAGTCTGCTTACCGGCCAATATCGCCCTGCGGCCAAATTCCTTTTGGATATCCACTTCCTCATACAACTCTTCACCCACGGCGTAATCCGGCTCTATTTTAATTGCGTCGCTGTACTCAATTTCAGTTAAGGTATTATAAATATCGCCATCATCAACGATCATGCGGCGCCTGAAAATTTCCAGGTCTCCCTTTTGGTCATTTACAATTACGTCAAACTGATCATCACTGCCATACTTTTTGCGGATCAATGTCTTAAAAACATCCTCCATTACTTTCATCAACGTCGGACGATCAATGTTTTCCGCCTCTTTAAATTCCTGAAAGGAATCAATCAAATTAATACGTGCCATAGACCTAACCAGCCTCACTTTTGTTTCCCCGCTGGCAGGGGAGTTTTGTTTATTAATTAAAATGCAATCTGTACCGTTGTTTGTTTTACCTGGTCAACAGGAATTTCTTTTACTACTTTAACTGCTTTCTTGTTTTTCCCTTCGGTATATTCCAGTTGAATCAGGTCTTCACTTGCCCCCACTAATTTGCCTTCCTGTTTAGTGTCGTCATTTAAGATAACTTCTACATTTCTGCCAATATTCTTTTTATACTGCCGAAACATTTTCAAGGGCTCTTCTATACCCGGGCTCGATACCTCCAAAGAGAAATTGCCATCCGGGTACCATCCTTTTTCCTCGATCGTTCTGTACATCGCCCGATTGATTTTCACACATTTGTCAATACTCAACCCGGAATCGGCGTCTAAAAATACTTTAATATTATTGGTAGGCTTAATGCTGACAGAAACCAGGAAAGTATCTGATGTGTCAGACAGCAACTCGCTTATCAAATTTTCTATTACCTGGATTGATGTAATGTCTTGAGTCATAGTAAAAGAAGAAGGGAACGGTAGTCGTTCCCTTCTTTTGCTTCATTTTCCGTTTGCAAATATAGGAAGAAATTATAAATTGCCCAAATAGTATTGAAATTATAGCGTTAACTATTTAACAATTTTAACAGGTTTATTGTTATTTGATATTTACCTTTATTAAATTTGATTTATACCTTTGTACAATGAACATTTTCAGACTGGCATTTGAGCTATTTGCGCTTTACCTGCTATATAAATTGATTTTCGACCTGATTATTCCTATGGTAAGAACTACGCAGCAGGTAAAAAGGCAATTTGGTGAAATGAGTGCACGGATGCAGGAAAAGATGAACGAACAACAACAGCAATCTTCCTCTTTCAATTCCACTACCAAAACAACCGGTACTTCTGGTAAAAAGAACGACGATTACATTGAATTTGAGGAACTGAAATAATTTTTCCTGGTTCCTGGTTAATCACTAAATCCTGAGAACCTACAGCCCTAAATCTCCTAATTTTTCATCCGGCAATAACAGGTGGGTCCTTATCCCTACCCCATCAGCGCCTTTGATATTATTGATCGAATCATCAATAAACAACGTTTCGCCAGCGGTCATATTTCCATCATTTAATACCCACTCATAAGTGGCGGCATAAGGCTTACGCATCCGGATCAGGTGTGAATAATAGCTTTTTATAAAATAATCGTCCAGCGATGTTTTACCGGTTTCGTCAAACAATGTTTTATTAAAGTCGGTGTGGTGAATACTATTTGTGTTGCTTAGCAGGTAAAGGTTATATTTTCCTTTTAAATTTTCCAGGGCAGATAAACTGTCCATTCTAAAATCCAGCAATATGGCGTTCCAGGCATTTTGCACCTGTTGCCGGGTTGTTCCTGCATCACAATATTCCTCCATGGATTGATAAAAGCCATCTTCGGAAATATCACCTGTTTCCAGCAACTCAAAAAGGTGGTTTGCATTTGCCTGGGAATACAGTTCGTCAAATTGCCGAACACCCAACATTTTAAAGGCATCGGCGGTTTTTTGATAGTCAATATTTAATAATACGCCACCCAGGTCGAAAATGATGTTCTTAATTTCTTTCATAAAATATTATAATGTGCTAATCTGCCAATGTGCTGATGATCCATTCAGCTCATTGGTATTTTCAAAAATACATAATTCTTCCACCTTTGTTTTAAGTATTCGGAGCTTCGCTGAAATGCGGTTTTTTTTGCCACGAATGCATGAATAATACAAATACTATTTATTGCTTTATTCTTCTTCATTCGTGCATTCGCGCCAAGGCATTGCTGTCCAAATTATTTCCATTTTACATCGCTTACCATGCTTTCCTGCACACGGAACCGGGTGATCTTCCGGATTAGGGCAAGTGGAAGTGGCTTATCAAGCGGAAATTGTATGGAGCCTTCCGCAGTTTTATAGGCGGAAAGACTTTTTTCAAAAAATTTCACTGCTGACGGAGTTGGGTAAAAGCCAAGATGATGTTTAAATGCGGCAAATACGACTAATATCCTGGTATAGGAAAACGCTGGCTTTCCCCATTTCAGACTTTCCTCCGCACCGGGCGCGGCCTTACTGATGCAGGTATACATTTGGAGCAATTTCTCCTGCGCCTGCGGTGGAGCGGCGTTAATATATTCGGATATGCTTCCCGGCCTTTTAGCAATCATGGTTTATTTATTAGTATCAAAACGGTTTCGTTAAGAATTATACTTGTGCTGCAAGATCCGGCAGGATAGTGTTTTTAAGTTGAACTCTGCGGGAAAATACTAATAACCAGCTTAGAAAAAAATGTCTGCAATTAAGCCGTATTTTAAAGACGGTTATTAAATAAAGATTTTACAACTTACTGTCATTGACCTGCCTGATAGCTGTGGCTATTTCTTCTTCGGTCAGGTGTTTTTCGTTTTTATTACCAATCGATTGTTGCAGGACATTGGCATACATTGGCAATGCCCTGGAAATAGATGCCGTAGTATTTTTAATTGGCTGCAGCGATTTATTCTTAACGTTATAAACGAATAGTTTTTCGGTAACATCATAAACTATCTTGCTGGCGGAACCATATTGATAGGATTCTCGTTTTTTCTTGGACACATATTTCAGCAGGTGTGCAACAGG
The DNA here is from genome assembly GCA_039916545.1 of Ferruginibacter sp. Lineage (GTDB taxonomy): Bacteria > Bacteroidota > Bacteroidia > Chitinophagales > Chitinophagaceae > Ferruginibacter. Next base: position 19,970 of record JBDSLD010000227.1, on the reverse strand, counting down.
TCCCAACGTAATTACCTGGTAGTAACTTTTATCCGTTAAGAGTCCAAGATCGGGGTAACCATTACTAAAAGTTGTAACGTCAGACGCACCATTTAGTGTGTCGATAATAAAAAAAGACCGCACCGTATCGGCGAACAGGTTTGGCCGGTTGTTGTTTTTAAAATATAATTCATTACTGATCATATTGAACGCCAGGTCAATATTTCGAAGTTGCTTGCCATTGCTGAAATTTACAACTCCTTTTAGCCAATATGGATATAATAAAGCATGCTCATCAATCCTGTATTTACTATTTGGATCGATGAGGGTGCCTGTTAAAGTAAACACATTCGCGGCGTTGGTGAAGGCCAACTGGTTAGGGTCAGGATTAGTAATACTTTGATCCTGGCAATATGATGTTGATGAAAAAGAAAAAAAAGCAATTGCGAGGATAAATAGTCTGCTGGAAATAGTGGTTGTTTTCATAAGAACTATGTTTATTTAAAGGTATAAATATCCTAAAGAAAAACAATATTTATAGAAACGGGATTTAAGGGCTGTTTATTTGATGCCGGGCAGTATTCTTTTGCATGTCAAACGCCTGACAAATTGAAACTCATGCTAATAACACTTCTAAAACATTTTGCGGTAAAGAGGTCCCAAATTTGTAACATACATTAAATGGGGAAATGAATAGCTCTGCTTTTCCATTTATTGATCATCTATAAAATTTTTTTTATGCCGGAAGGCCCTTCCATACTACATCTTAAAGATCAACTGAAAATATTTAAAGGAAAGATAGTTAAGCAGGCCGGGGGTTACGGAGATATGCCCACCGCCTGGATAAAAGGAAAAAAGTTGCAGGATATAAAAACCTGGGGTAAACACCTGTTGCTCGTGTTTACAAATGGAACGGTACGCGTTCACCTGGGCCTGTTTGGCGATGTCCTCATCGATGAAAGGAAGAAAGTGAACCGTTCCTTCTTTTTGGAATTTGCGTCGGGAGAAATAAACGGGTATGTGGTAAAAGCGGCGAAATTAAAAAAGCCCGTGAACGAAATTTATGATTGGCGAACTGATATTCTAAGTCCGCAATTTGATAAAGCGTATGTAAAAACGCTGCTGAAAAAAAAGGCGGGTAAAAGTATTGATGATGTGTTGATGGACCAGGATGTTTTTACCGGCGTAGGTAATAAAATAAGGAACGAGGCATTGTACAGGGCAGGGATTCACCCTTTAAGTATCATTGGGAAAATTCCGGCTCGCAAAATCACTAAACTATTAAATGAGGTCGTAAAATATGCCGATATATTCTATCAACAATTAAAGGATACAGGAGTAAATGATTTTTTCCAGGTGTACCAGCAGGAATATGCGGCAGATGGCAGTGAGGTGACGATGAAAGTGTTACCAAAAACAAAGCGCAAGATTTTTTTTAGCGAACACCGGCAGCAACTATATGTTTAAATTGTTTGGCAAAGCGCGATTTCCATTAAAGTTCAAAATTGACTTTATATCTACAGACACGACTATAGCTCAGACGTGAAACGGAACTAACCCGGAAGCCGCGAATATTTGCCTGCTGCTACCTTATTTATTAAAGATCTCTTTTAAGGTTTCGAAAGATTTTTTCGGTTTTCTATCCGTAGTTACCACGCCATAAGGCCCGAATGCCGTGTACTTTACAAAATGCTGCCGGTGATAATAGTCTGCCCAGCACCAGAGGATACCACCCGACAATCCCGGGATATCATTGATCGCTTCCCAGATCCTTTTGATGTAAGCGGCCTGGAATTCCTCGGAATTATAAAGATCCCCATGAATATTTTTTATCCCGGGAGAACCGAACTCACCTAAGAACATTGGCTTGTCCGGCATGTCTTTGCGGTGTTTGGCCATCTTTTTTACGAAGGATTGGTAACCATTTTGTTCGATATCAGCGATATGAGACGAGGGCGTGCCCTGGATCGACCCGTTGTAAGTATTGATCGCAATGATATCAGCCTTGTCATAAGCCTTACTTTCTACCGGGTCTTCATAGCCATTGAGTACATAAGTGACAAGGCGGCTCGGATCCTGGGCCTTCGCCTGGGTAAGCAGATCGCGCAGCACAGTAGTGGCGACTGCATTGATGGTGATACACTCATTGCACATGCTCCAGATAATAATGCACGGGTGGTTTTTGTCGCGCCTGATCATCGACGTGAGTGCAGGTTTTGCCTGTGCCAGGATATCTGTTGTTTGAACAGCATCTTTTCCTCCCCACCAGCAAAACGGAATTTCTTCCATCATCAGAAAACCATACTCGTCGTATAAAGCTAACAGGTCAGGATTTTGCGGATAATGCACCCGGATCATATTTACGCCTGCACTTTTGATGGTTGCCAATTCTTCGCGAACAAGCTTCTCAGGTGCGTTTGGTCCCATTCTGCCGTAGTCATCATAACGGTTCACACCTTTTATATGAAGTGGTTTTCCATTCAGCAGGATGGACTGCCCTTCTGCCGCGATGGTTCGGATACCGAACTGTTCGGACATGTCATCGACAACGATCGACTTATTGGAAAGCGACGCTTTAATGATGTGGAGAGCAGGTGTAGCTGGCGACCACCATTTGGGCTTATCAATGTCAAAGGCCATGTCGAAATGTTGCGTTGCACCTGCTGCCAGTTTAACGGGTGTGGTTTTTTTCAACGTAGTCTTCACATGCCGGATTTCGACGGTCAGCTCCATGCTCATTACCGAATTGCTTTGATTAGTTATCACGGTTCGGGCGTGGACAACTGCTTTGTCATCGAGCCCGGTTGTGGTAACGGCCAGGTCATCTATAAAAGTGTGCGCTATGCTTCTCAGGGATACCCGTCCTAAAATACCGCCGTAGCAGATCCATTCGATTTCTTTGGCTGCAGGCAACCATTCAAGCCTGGGTGTATTATCTGCCCTGAGCGTTAAAGTATTGACTGCTCCCGGTTTTAGCAGCTTTGTAATATCGAATTCGAAAGGCAGGTATCCATTCGTGTTCTCGCCGGCGTAAATTCCATTGACCCAAACTTTTGAATGATACATAACCCTGCCAAAATGGATGATGGTTAATTTGGCGGGATCAAAATCCGGTGGTTTAATAACTGTTTGATACCAGCCGGCACCTTCGTATTGCCACATCCCTTCTTCGTAGCAATCCCATGCCTGTGGCACAAGCCCGGTTCCCCAATCGGAATCTGCATAAGGTTTTTCAAACCACTTTTCTTTTTCTCCAATGTTCTCTATGTCAATTTGAAATTTCCATTGTCCCGACATATCCTTTGGCTGGCGCACAGCATCTTCCCATAACACCGGCTTTTCCGTCGGCAAGGGATTCAAAAGAGACGAATTAGCTAACAAGGGCGAATGGAAAGCGCCACCTGCAATAAGGGCGCCCATTCCTGACAAGGCTTTTCTTCTATCCATAAAATATTTTAGACAAGTGAAAGAGGGGTAAAACTAATTACTTTACAGGGGCAAAAATTTCACTTTTTTTACTGATTTGTATGTTTTTATAACAGGGAGTTTGGAGGGAAATTTTAGGAAAGGGCGGGTTTTTATTCATCATTAAAATATCCAGGCATCCAATCCTGGTTTGAAAAGAGCTTGATTCTTCTGTAAATAATCATATGCCTGTAATGCTGTTAAACAGGGCCGCTCCGACGGAGCGGGGACCACGCAGGTGCCTTTGCTACAGAGAATTACTCCTAAGGAGATTGAGCAAAGCCTGTTTAACTTTGGAATCACCAGTTTCACGGCAGATCGAGCGTTAACCACAATGTGCATTTTACATCCCGGATGGGACAAAGTATCGGTAGAATGAATTATTAATTACGAGGCAAGTTCCGTCAGGAACGTGATATAAAAAGGGTATTGAATGTTTATGATTCACCAGTCCAAAAGCACGTTGCATAGACATCCAACAGCTACATCAATTCTATAATATTTCTACATATCCTTCTGTTCCATGTACACGAATCCGTTGCCCATCTTTTATCAGTTTGGTGGCGTTTTCTATGCCGACAATTGCCGGTAGTCCGTATTCACGCGCGATAACCGCTCCATGGGTCATTAGCCCGCCCACTTCGGTGACCAGGCCTTTAATTGAGACAAACAATGGTGTCCAGCTGGGGTCGGTAAATGCTGTAACTAATATATCTCCCTCTTCCAGGTCAGCATCTTCCATTTTTAAAATAACCCGTGCCCGCCCTTCTGCAACGCCGGAAGAAACAGCCAGGCCTATGATAGCTTCGGCTGGAAGATTTCCACGGTTGTACTTACCTGCAATGATTTCCCCATCAGATGTGATAACGCGGGGCGGAGTTAATTTTTCATATAATTTAAATTCGTCTTTTCGTTTCTTGATGAGCAGGTAATCCGGTTTATTTGTGCGTACGAGTTCGTGCAATTCTTCAAAACTGAGGTAGTAAATATCTTCTTTTTCATGGATAATGTTGGCTTGTACAAGTTTTTCGGCTTCCTTTAGCAAAGCTTGCTTGTAAATAAAGTAGCGACTTACTGTACCATATTTTGGATATTCCCGGTAACCCGCGAAATTCCGGACGAGGTCAATCTTTTGTTTTGTGTGTTTAACCTTTTGCTCACCACCAGGTAATTGTTTCAACCGGGCGATTAGTTCTTCTTCTTTTTTCAAAGACTCCTGTCGCCCCTGCTCAAATTTCCTATTGCCGGCACCCGGCTCAAAGTTTTTGATATTACTAAGTATCATCGGAACAATTGTGGTTGGTTTTTCACGCCAACGGGTTTTAGTAATATCGATTTCTCCGCTACACCGCATTCCATATTTGTTGAGAAAAGCATTAATAGCGCGCTGCGTTTTCTGTCCACCATCGAAACTAACCAGTTCATCCAAAAAGTCATTCTCTTTTACATCTTGTAAATAATTAATTACTTCGGGATAAGGACGGATCACATCTGCTACATCCAACAACGCCAGTCCCATTTCCGAGGTAATATTATTTGATACCGATTGACAAAGCGTGTCCGCTACGTTTTTTTCACCTAACCACTCCTTCATCTTTTCATCGATCCATGCGGAAGCATTCATGGCCGCCATAAGCACCCGAAAACTTTGCGGGTCAAATAATATCTTCTTTAATTGTTGGATGTCTTCCAGGATAAAATCAAATAAATCTGATCCTGATTTTGTTTGGATAACTTGTTTTAATGCTGCGATCGATGCCTGACTTTGCTGAATTAAATCAGTCACGATTGAAGGATCGTTTTCGATTGGTACCTGGGAACCCCCAGGAAGTACCGCATTATTGCCTTCACCTGGAATATTGCCTGGTGACGATTTGAAAAAATCTTCCCGCTCTGTGAGGTTAATGAGTGCATCTTTTATAAGCGGATCGTGTTTTCCCATGACATCTAATAAAGCGTCTCTTCCAGCCGGTGAAGCAAGTTGTTGTGCAACATCAACAAATAACCTTCCACCCGCCGTAAACATGGGTCGCAAAGCCGTTAATTGCCACAGGGATATTCCCAATGGCTTCATTGCATCGGTCATCATTTGTTGATGACCAACAGATACGTAGACGTGATTTTCAAGATCATGCGTTCCAGGGATCGGGTATAAAGTAGTGATTGGCCGGCTCTGCACAATATAAAATGTATCATCAGCCAAACACCATTCAATGTCCTGTGGCCTGCCGAAATGTGTTTCGATCTTTCTTCCTATGCGCGCCAGTTGCAAAATTTGCAGGTCGGTAAGTGTTTGAATTTTTTGCTGCCCGGGATCGGTCTGATGTATTTCTGTTCCGCCTTCTTTTAATCCACGGATAGTCAGTTTTTTAGTCGCCATCATTTTATCTACGATTTCCTCTTCCCGTACTTTATAATTATCGGCAGCTACCAGGCCAGCCACCAGTGCTTCTCCAAGTCCAAAACCTGCGTCGATTGATAGCAACTTTCGGTTTGAAGTAACCGGATCAGCAGTAAATAAAATTCCTGAAGCATGTGGAAAAATCATTTTTTGAACAATAACGGATAAATAAACCACGCTGTGGTCAAACCCGTTTTGCATCCGGTAGATGACCGCACGATCCGCAAACAGGGAAGCCCAGCATTTGCTGATATGTTGTAGTATCGCCTCCTTTCCGATGATGTTCAAATAAGTATCCTGCTGCCCTGCAAAAGATGCCGTTGGCAGGTCTTCCGCCGTGGCGCTGGACCGCACAGCAAAAGCATCGTTTTCACTAAACTTAGTCAGGTACTCCGCAATTTCTTCTCCTATATTCTCAGCGATAGGTAGCCGCTCGATAACCATGCGAATTTCTGAACAGATTTTGCTGATACCTTTTCTATCTTCCACCTTTAAAAGCGTTAATTCATCCAGCAAGCGGTTAAGGTCCTGGTTATTTGCAGTAATTTTTTTATAAGCTTCGGTGGTAATGCAGAAACCTTCCGGCACCTGTATGCCTTCGATTCCGGATAGTTCGCCCAGGTTAGCACCCTTGCCGCCTGCAATCATAGACATTGATCTGTCGATCTCTTGAAAAGAAATTACATATTCGTTCATTGTATGTCGCCCTTTTAACAATATAAAATTTAGAGAAGAACCGGCAGGTATGCGGTTCTTCCTGGCTACCTAATTAAATTTTAAAAGCTGGGAATAGAAAATATAAAATCTGTATTTTCTATTCGAAATATATGTTTGGAAAAGTTTGCAAAGGTAAAAATTTTATACTTCCGGACAACCCGGATATTTTCCATAAAACAGGGCAGTTGAGATTAGCAATTAAATTAATTAGTGCAGCAATAGATGATAAAAATTATTGTGGTTTTATTAGTTGAACACTGGGAGTCGTAAACGGTCAAAAAAGCCGTTCAATATTTTGAACGGCTGATGTTTTGAGGATCTTATTTGCAATCGGTGCAAGTACATGTTGGTCCGCAATTGCAGTTATCACAGCTACAATCTGGATTATCGCATTTTGCGTCCCGGGCGTTTAGGCGCTTTGTTGTTGATTTCATAATTAATTATTTAATTGTTATTTGATAACATAAAAGTAGTTGTTGCAGCCGGGTTGCATGTTACACCATGTTGGGTAATTGTTGTACAATTTTGGGTTTAGATATTGTCCAGTGATTTACGTTTTGAAATGCCTATTTCTTTAAAATAAGTAGGTGTTAGCCCTGTGATTTTTTTAAACTGTTTAGAAAGATGCGCCACACTGCTATATTCCAAATCAAAAGCAATTTGTGACAAAGTCAGTTGTCCATACACGAGCAATTCTTTCGCCTTTTCAATGCGTTGTTCGATAAAATAGTTTTCAATGGTTCTCCCTTCCACAGAAGAGAATAAACTGCTCAGGTAAGTGTATTCGTGATTTACTTTGCCGGCAAGATAGTAGGAGAGTTTAATTTTATTTTCCTTTTCGTCTCCTTCATTCCTTGCTCTTATCAATACCAATTGTTTAATTTTTTCAATAAGCGCAGTACTGTGGTTGTCGATCAATTCAAAACCAACCTTGTCAAGCGCTTTTATCAGTTTATCTTTTTGATGCCGGGAGAGGTCTTCGAACAAATATATTTCGCCAATAATAACTTTTTGAAAAAGTATTGATTGATTACGCAGAATATCCTCCACCACCATCACACAGCGGTGACAAACCATATTTTTAACAAGCAAGGTAGATAACGACATACTTAAAGTTATAAAAAAGGAATTTAGATTTAAGGTGTTGATATGGTATTTGAAAGAAGAAATTTATCAATAGCAAAATAAATATCATACAATCGTAACAATCTAATTCAAGGTGATAAATAATTTTGTCCCAGGTAATGATCGTATCCGCGATATTGCCTGCACTTAAAGATGACGAGCTTCTTCATCTTGTATGATGTACATCATTAGCCAGCGATATTCCCTGTCTTAAATTTGTGCTATAAATTCATCAATCATGAAAGCATTCACATCAACCACACAATTTACATTTGAAAATGTTCATCATCATTCCACACAAAATTTACTTGGCGGTTTAAACACCTGGATAAAAGCGCAAGAGCCTGCCTGGGAATTTAACCGGCTGGGAATATCAGCAACCGGCATATTTATACAGGTAACTTTTGCTGCTTTTATGATTGGCATAGTTGGCATGGCAGAAGCCTCACCCTGGTTATATGGCACCGGTATTTTATTTGCATTTATGGCTAACAGTCTCACGTTTGCACAAATGCCAATGCGTTGGATACTGGGACTGATGCTTGCAAGTATAGTTGTCAATGCCTCCCTGGGTATATTTTTCAGCCTGCAATTATTAGCGTAATGAACAGGAATAGTTTTCACACCAGGCCGATTTACCAGGAGTCCTGAAAAAAAAATATTAATAATCAGTCAGGTGGTTGGTTCTTTTTAAACCTTGCTTGTCTCTGTTGTATTTGCACCTGGATATGATTATGCGCTACGTTTTAAGGTGATCACCGCCACTTCCGGCCACATACCGATTCGCCCCTTCAATCCCAGGAAACCGAAACCACGGTTGACGTATAAAAAACGCCCTTTTTGCTGGTAAAGTCCGAGCCAGTGCTTGTACACATATTTGATCGGGCTCCACTTAAAACCCAATAAATCAATGCCGAATTGCATGCCGTGTGTATGACCCGACAGGGTAAGATGGATGTGCTGGTTATGATCCAGCGTTACACCTTCCCAGTGAGAAGGGTCATGCGACATCAGTATCTTAAAACGGTCATCCGGCACACCGGCAGTTGCCTTTTGTAAGTCGCCATATTTGTGAAAACCACCCTTGCCCCAGTTCTCCACACCTAATAGCGTAATGGACTGGCCGTCTTTTTGAAGCGGGATCGCCTCATCGAGCAGCAGGCGAAAGCCAATTTCGGAATGTACCTGTTTCAGCCGGTCCAGGTTGCTACGTTTGGCTTCAGGTTTATCCCAGTGAATGTAATCGCCATAATCATGATTACCCAGCACCGAAAATTTGCCCATCGGCGCCCTCAATCCTGAAAATGCCGGGATCCACCTGTCCATCTCAGACGCCTTGTTATTGACCAGGTCGCCGGTGAATAAAATGACGTCACTGTCCTGGGCATTGACCAGGTCCAACCCTTTTTGAACTCCGGCAGCATTGGTAAAACTCCCTGAATGGACGTCGGTTATCTGTGTAATTTTAAACCCGTCAAAAGCCTCAGGCAGATCGGGAAAATAGATCGTTTCACGCCTTACCCGGTAAAAATGCCGCCCGCGCGTAATGCCGAACAGCACAATGAGAAACATAATAGCGGCCATTGTTAACGTTAGTTCGCTGATCCAAAAAGCCCTCGGCGGAAATCCGCGAAACAGCCGGGTAATATCTTCAACTAATAAAATTGGCATTGAAAATAAACGGGGAACGAATGTCAATAGCATTAGTCCCATCAGCCAGGCAATGAGCGTTTGCTGAAAGCGGGCGGCGCGGCGCACAAATATTACGGCAACTATACCCGTCATTAACACCAGGTCGATGAGCCAATAAGCCCATAAATATGCACCGGAATGTACAAGGGTTTGTACAGCCTGGTAAAAGTAAAAATCTGTAACCAGCCACAGCAGGATAATCAGGGGAAGTCTTTTTGCCATTGAAATAAAGTAGGTACGTCAGCGTATCTCTACAAGTAGACGTTTGAACGGCGAAAATATTTTAAAACTAACAAATAATCTCTCCAGGCTTATTGCAATCCAATGTTTATCGGGCAACAGGCAATTCAATTCATGATACAACTAACCAGTTACTTAGTGTCTGCAAGAAAACGCTGTTATTAATAACTGGTAAGGGTTTTAGCATATTTTCTAATCCGAATCTTCACTTCACCAACTACCTGTCAACGCTCTACTTTTGCCTCCACAGCCGGTCCGCCAGCTGGCGGATAACCGGAACGCTGCTGTTTTTGCTTCTTTGAAAAAATAGGCTGCGCATTTTTTCAATTCCGATTTCATCGAAACCGAACCAACGAAAGGCAGCTAACCCGGTTACTGATAGAAGATCAAATAGTGGCCACACTTAAATGCCTTTTATTAAACAGCTCAGTAATATTTTATTTTAGGCCATTTATTTAGTTTCAGATTAATAATATTCAACCAGAAAATCTCCACAATCCATTGTCTGTAAAGGTTTTCAGAGTTTTCTTGCAAACACTAATTAAATGATTGTCGAAATTCCAGCGGCGACATGTCAGTTTTCTTTTTAAAAAGCGTACTGAATGATTGCGCATATTCAAAGCCAAGGGCATACGCGATCTCGCTTACCGATAAATTTGTGGTGGAGAGCTTTTCTTTCGCTTTTTCGATGAGCTTATCATGTATATGTTGCTGCGTGTTTTGCCCGGTGTGCACGCGCAGGAGATCGCTCAGGTAGTTGGGCGACAGGTTCATGAGCTCCGCAATATGTTGTACCGTTAAAAGCCCCTGTTGGGTGGTGGTACCGGTATTAAAATATTGGTTGACCAGGCCTTCAAATTTCGAAAGTAGTTGATAGTTGTGGTTTTTGCGGGTAATGAACTGCCGCTCATAAAAGCGGTTGGAATAGTTAAGCAGCAATTCAATTTGCGATAAAATAATCTCCTGTGTATGTTTATCGATGTGCTGGCATTCTTTATCGATCTTGTTGAGTATGGCAATCAGGTCATCTTCTTCTTCCGCAGACAGATGTAGCGCCTCATTGACCGCGTAAGAGAAAAATCCATAACCGTTAATAGTGCCTGCCAATGAATGCGTAAGCAAAAAATCAGGGTGGAAGATCAGCAAGTAGCCTGAACCGCATTCCATATTCTGTAGGTCCAGGTATTGCACCTGGTTAGGTGCAGTAAAACTTAATACGCCCTTATCGTAATCATAATGTTGCTGGCCATATTTTATTTTGCCCTTTGCGTCTCTTTTTAAGGCAACACAATAGAAACGGTTGACAAAACCCTTCCACACATCATCGTCCAGGAAAATGCTTTCAGCAAGATTAATAACACTCACCAGCGGATGACGAGGTTCGGGCAAAGACAATAACCGGTGAAATTCTGAAATAGACCTGATAGCGTTCATACTACTAATTTAAACATTATGTATGGTACAATAGCGGCTGCATCATCAAAAAAATGCAGCCGCGAATAATAATTAATCAATCAACCCCATGCTAAACTCATCATATGGTTTACCGGTGTCAGTCCCTAACGGCACAATGCTTTCCAAATTCAACAGGTCTGTTTCGCTTAGTCGGATAGCGGTGGCAGCAATATTTTGCTCCAGGTATTTTCTGCGTTTGGTGCCCGGGATCGGTAAAATGTTTTTGCTCATGATCCATGCCAGCGCCAATTGGGAAGGGGTAACATTTTTTTCTCCTGCCAAAGTTTCAATGGCTTTAACCAACTCCAGATTTTTATAGAAATGGGCCTCCTGGAAACGCGGGATTGCCCGTCGGAAATCATTCTCAGGCAAATCATCTATGGTACGGATCTGCCCGGACAAAAACCCGCGCCCCAGCGGTGAGTAGGCAACGAAGCCTATGCCCAACTCATTCAATGTCTGCAGTACACCCCGTTCTTCTACTGTACGCTCAAATAGAGAATACTCACTTTGTACTGCCGTGACCGGGTGCACCGCATGAGCGCGTTTTACCGTTGCTGAAGAAACTTCTGATAAGCCGATATAACCAACTTTTCCTTCTTTTACCAGTTCGCTCATCGCCTGAACTGTTTCTTCGATGGGCGTATTTTTATCAAGCCGGTGCAGGTAATACAAGTCGATATAATCGGTGTTAAGATTTTTCAACGAACGCTCCAATGCTTTTTTGACATATCCCTTTTTGCCATTGATGGCCCAGGTTACCTTGTTGTGATCGTCTATTTCCCAACCAAATTTGGTAGCTATGATGTAATTGACGCGATTACCTTTAATCGCTTTAGCGATAAGTTGTTCATTCTTTAAGGGCCCATATAAATCTGCCGTGTCCAAAAAGTTCCCACCTAATTCCAGGGACCGGTGAATAGTGGCGATGGCTTCCTGCTCATCGGCCGCTCCATACATGTTTGCTTCTTCAAAGCCGGTCATGCCCATACAACCTAAACCGATAACCGGTACAGCCAAACCCTGGCTTCCCAATGTAATTTTCTTAATTTCCATAATGTTGATTTTTTATAGCGCAAAGGTCGCAGGTATCATGCGACCGGCTGTGTGCAAAGCCCTGAACATTGTATGCAAATCAAGGGTAGTGAAAATGTGGGGGCGATTTTTTTTGGGGAAGCTCAGCCGAAAACTATTAATAATATAAACAGCCGGCAGGGTTAACAGCCGGCTGTTTATATTATTAAACGAGCGGTTAAAAAACAACAACGCCTTCAGGCCTAATATCTGGATCAACCGGGAGTTGAGTTGGTTCGGCGGGTTCTGTTAACGAACCATTATTATCTATTACTAGCGCATGCAGGTAATTGTAATTGCCAATACTAAAATCAACATTCGTATGTTGGCTTACCACATAAAGCATTTTTTCCGATTTCGAAAAGGATAAATGGAAATCCTCACTTGTTGTAAACTTTTGTCCGGCCATTGGACCGGGATACAATGGACCCGACTGTTTAAGGGTAAATTTTTGAATAAAAGCGGGGGATAAAGGATTAATGGTGTTAAAAACAGAGATTGTATTTTCAGCAGAGTTTAAAGTGTACATGTATTTACCATCGCTGGTAACCCTTATCCAGCAGGTTGCCGCACCACCAGTAAGAGAAGAGCGATAGCTAAGCTGGCCATTTCCACTAATGCTGTAGATGCCAATCTTTCCAGCTACGGGAAAACCAACGTATAGCACATTTGCATCCGGATGTTGCCATAAGCCAAGTGCGCCACCGTCATTTGCAGGAAGTTCATATGGCGTGCCGGCAACCGGCGTTAAAATTCCGGAGTGTATTGCAAATGACCGCAAGGTCCCTTTTGGAGGGCTACTCATAAATCCAAGGAAATCTGTTCCGAAGGCAAATTTTTGGTTAACAGAGATTAACACCTGTGATGGTGAAACACCTTCGGATGTCTCAAATTTACTGCCTGGCACGGGCGTCAGCGATCCATTACCGCCGATGGTGAAAGCCGTATAGTTTGGTAGCAAAGAGACTTTCTTTTGCGGATCCTGGCTCTTGTTTACGACATATAAATAGTTTCCGGAAATTGCGATGCTTACCGGATTTTCACCGCCGGAAGGAAAAGGTGAACCCTGCACATGATTCAAAGTACCATTTCCATGAATATCAAAAACCGCGATGGTATTGCTTCCACCATTAACAGCGATCAGAAACTTATTGTTATAGATTACTTCAGGTGTTTCCTTATCATTGGGCCCCAGTATCTGCGCGGTATTTGCCAGGCCGGCGCCTTTGGTAAGAAAAGGGCTTCCGGGAATTTGTTCCATGCTACCATCCGGCTGGCGGGCATAAGCGATGATGGCGTTTTGGTTTGCATGGTAATTATTAGATTCGATGTAAATTATTTCATTCTTCTCATGACCTGGCTCGTGACGGCAGGCCACAAGCAAGGTAATCATTGAAAGACTTACAAGTAACTTAAAGACATTCTTTTGAAGCTTGCCGGAACGATAGCCAAAAGTGGTTGTTGTTTGCATGTTCATAATTTTAATTGATTAATATTTTGAACATCGTAAAACAAACTTTAATCCATGTGCCAAAAAAAATATCACAGAAGTATAACGTTTTTCATTCAAATAAAATGACTGTTATTTTATTGACCGGATAAAAAAAAGCCATCACGTTGGTGATGGCGCAAAAAAAACCTTTTAACTACATTTTCTTCTTCATTGATTTGCCTTTCATCTTCATCATCTTGCCATCCATGTCCATACAATCACCATTTTTCAACATCATTGCCTTGCCATCTTTCATTTTAACCGATCCGTCCTTCATTACCATTGTGCCATTAGTCATAGTCATGTCCTGGTCCATGTCCATTGTCTTACCATCCTTCATTACCATCATTTTACCATCTTTCATCATCACGCAATCTTTTTTCATAGACATTTCATGGTTCATTGTGTCCATTTTCTTTTCCTGTGCGAAGGCTCCGGAACTTAACGTTAATGCCAGGGCCGCGATTAATATTTTTTTCATATAATAAATTTTAGCGTACTTATCGGTACGCTGGTTTAAGAATAACTTTTATCTGCAACTATTAATCCAGCCTGCAAAAAATATATCACAGAAGTATAACATTTTAAAAACAGATAAAAACATTGATCAGATAGGCTTATGACTCAAATTGGTGAACAGGAAGCTGGAAATAGAAAACGTTCTTCTTATCCTCCCGAAAGGTTTTGAGACTGGTATGGTGTAACTGTAGAATTTTTTGTACTATCAATAATCCCAGTCCGGCAGATTGGGGTCTTTTGTTAACCACAGAAACGGTATTATTAAAATGATCGATCCATTCTACTAATTCACCCGTCAAGGCTGGCCCGTTGTTTTTAATACAAACTTCCACTATACCGTTTTCTTCGGTAATTAAGGCATCTACTGTGCTGCCGTAAGGCGAGTTCTTAATAGCGTTAGCAACAAGATTTTGGATAACCCGTTCCATCATACTTATATCTGCATTTACCCAAACATGACTGAGGCATCCATCACAACGTAAGCTTATCCCTTTTTCAGCAGCTAATAATTGAAAATTATCTATGGCCTCCTGTATAATTTCTGCAAGAACAAATAGTTCCGGACCTGGAGAAAAAGTAACATCTTCCATTTTCGACAATTCAAACAGTTTTTTAACCATCTCTTCAATCTGCAGTATTTTAGTGTGAATGAGCCGGGTATATTTTTCTTCTTCTTCCCTTGGTAAATTTTCTGTTGCCTTCAACATAATGGTCTCAGCGTATCCACGGGCAATGGCTAAGGGTGTGCGCAGGTCATGCGAAATAGTGGCAAAGAAATTCTTTCTTTCCGTTTCAGAATCGGTAAGCCTGCTGATAGATGAAGTGAGCAATGAGGCCATTCTGTTGAATGCCAACTTTACAGGCTGTAATTCGTCATTTTTAGCGACATCGAATCTTGCCGAGTAATCACCAGCTTCATACCTTTCCAGTACCGATGCCACCAGCTCAAAATTTCTGCTTATCCTTTTTACGTAAAGCAAACTGAATAATAAAGACAGCAGGATCATTACGACAATAACCTGGAGTGCCAATTTAAGCACATGGCTGCCAAACAACTGTCCCATAATATTTTCGGCATCCCTGCTGTCGAGTATTACATAAATAAACCCCCTGATACCATTGTAATCTTTTACTTCAGCTGCTGAAAATATCTTATCGTTTCCGGGATCTTTCGGATCAGTCCCTTTAAGATATTTCTCGCCTCCGGTAGCCAGGTATTTCCTGATCGCAACAATATTTACGTTCCGTTCTTTTATCTCCTTTTCAGAAGCATGAAAATAAATTACCCTGCCGGCAGTATCAAGAAAATAAACTTCAACGGCAGGGCTTAAGATCATCGCATTTTGGAAAACAGAATCAGCCTTTTCTTTACTGATATGACTACCTGCATAAGGAGAGGAAAATTTAGCGATATGCGCTGCCACATCCTTGTTCAGCAGTTCTGTGCTTGCTTCATGGTAATAAGTGGTCGCAAAATAAGTAATGCCGATAAACAATAATCCCAGGGTTATAATTATAAAGAATACCAGTAACGCGAATTTGCGGAATATGGTGGGTTTAATATGTTTCATTCTGCAAACCTATAGCCTGAACCCCAGGCAGTTAAAATGAAGGTTGGATTACTAAGGTCCTTCTCTAATTTTAACCTTAGCCTGTTTACGTGCGACGTTACTGTATGCTCATATCCTGTAAATGAATAGCCCCAGACATCTTGTAAAAGTTCTGTCCTGGTAAAGGTTTTCCCCGGGTTGACCGCCAGCAGGTATAAAAGGTCAAACTCTTTAACAGTTAATTCGAGCCGCTGTCCATGAAGGGTCACTTTTCTTTTTACCGGGTCTACAAAAAGGTCACCGTGACTGATGAAATTCTGAACAGGCGGATTTGAAGATTGTTGAGATCTTCGCATTACTGCTTTAACCCTTGCTTTTAACTCCAAAATACCAAAAGGTTTTGTAATATAATCGTCAGCGCCAAGTTCGAGGGCCAATACTTTGTCCGCTTCCTCTGCATGGCAGGTGAGCATTATAACAGGCGTTTGTATGTCTGAACTCCGTATCGTTTTACAAATTTCTATGCCATTACAATCAGGGAGGGAAATATCAAGCATTATAAGGTTATATTTCTCCGATTGGAGATAATTCAAAGCTTCCTTGCCAGACGAACAACAGGTAAGCTGGTATTTTGATTCGTCAAAATGCAGGTTAATGAGCCGGGCGATTTCGGGATCATCTTCAACGAGCAGGATCAGTTCCATATTTATGATTTAAAACAAGTAGATTTTTGCTGCGCGATTCACTATTCGCCACTCATAACCGAAACCTGGAATACAGGAAAGAAATTTCATGCCTATTTGAATTAAATGTCAAATTTCATGCAGCCAGGTCGATCGGCATTTATTTTAATTTATTTACTAAATATTATTTGTTCAGGAGACTTTTATCGGCTCCCAATACTTTAAGATCAGTTTTTTCTTGTGTAAAGGCCAGGATTTCCAGGGGCTCTCCGGATAATGCGCCTGTAATTTCTATGCTCGCTGTTCCTTTTCCTTTTGCTTCCAACGTTTTAAATTCCCGTACAATGTTTACATGCGACAATTTCCTGCCTCCATTCTCTCCCCGCTTTACATTGGTGGTAGCCTTCGGTTGTACCAGTGCGATATTTAATAAGACAGGTTCTTTTTCATTGATATCGTAATAAACCGTAACTGTATGTTGATCTTTTACTATATGAATAATTATGTCTGAACCGATGCCACTTTTTAATTTGTCTGAAACCGTTTTAATGACCCTGGTTTCATCTGATCCCACGAACCCTACAGATCCGTTAACGATCACCTGTGGGGTATATATGCTTTCCGAAGCAAATTGCGCGGCGTATTGACGTTGCCGGGAAGAGAATTCCGACTTACTGAAAGCGTCTTTCCAACCAAGGCGATCCCAGTAATCAACATGGTAGGAAAGAATAAAGACATTGTCTATGTTTCGGGCCAAAAGATCAGCAATCACTTTATCGGCGGCAGGGCAACTGGAACAACCTTCGGAAGTAAATAGTTCCACTATTGCGAAGCCATCCGCCTGTACGTCAGCCGGATTCGTTTTGTTAATCGCAACAAAGCCGTAGGACATAATTGCAACGGAAACCAGGAGGATTATTGCTAAACCAGATTTTTTCATTGTGGTTAAGTGCGTTTTGTAAGTTAAGATTATTGAACCTGTGTAAATGGGTTTAATTAACCCTTTACCCTGATAATGTTACATAAATTTTCAATTGCTATAAGCTTCACGAATTATAATTATATAATATAGATACGAATAATTCAGTTTTTCGGTTGCAGCCCGGTAGTTAAATATTGCCGATTTTTACACGCTTGCATCGCCAGGTGCACACTTTAACTGGATGCGGACTTATAAACAGGCTTGTATCCCGTACCTAACCTAAATACTTATATATATTCAAAGGCTCGTGCAGTCAATGTTCCGATATTTAGGGATGGCGGGGCTTCGGTGGTCGCCATGAGATAAATCAAAAAAAAGCGAATACATAATGGTAATCTGTCATCGCCAATATTGATTAAACAAACATTGGAACCTGGTTATCTTTAGACTTTTGTACTGTTAATGGCACTAGAATATTAGCGCTGTAAATTAAACTTCTTTCGTATCTACTTTAAGTTTAGCACCATGGGATTTTGCAATAGCATAGGCTAAAAAAGTCCTAATCCTATCTCTTATTGCGTTGGTTGGACGTAAAGAAAGGCTAAAAAATCTTATCTGCCACTTTTTGAAGAATACCATCACCGTTATCCTTTACATTTTTTCCATAATCCTCACATAAGAAACAATGCCCCTGTTAATTTGGGTACTTATTTATGATAACCAGGCCTGGCAGATTTTGAAGCCAAACAATTATAATATCGATTACAGGATCAACTAATTATTGAGTTTAAAAAGATTTTAAATTTCATTATAAAAAGCAGGGCTATAAACACATTGGCACGGTTTTTTAAACTTGCTATTTATGACAGAAAAAGTACAAATTAATGAGAAAAACGTTTGGATAGTAATTGAGCCCTATGCTATACAAGCTCCTGCAGGTGAACCTCAGGAATATTTCACCGCTTCCTATTACCTGAATGATCCCAGGTCCAACCCGGAAGGTGTTTTAATGCTTGATGAGAATAAGAAAGCGATTGCTTTTGAATCTCCGGTAGAAGCATTGGAATATGCCAATGAGAAATTACTGGGATTGATTTAAAAGACCAGGGGCATTGAAATTTTTGGATCATAAAGAGGCTACTGCTTATAAAGTTGTCATTGCATTTTTTGGAATACCGAATTGTCAAAATGTTTTATACATTTCAAGTTTGAGCTACTTCTATAGACGACATGCAAAATTGAATAAATATTCCTTTATTAGAATAATTACATAACCGCCGCGATATTTTCACGATACCTGGTATGAAAACTATTTAATTCTGATCTGCGTAATTATTAAGAACCGCAGGTCATGAAAACTTTCCAAACCAACTTCAAAATTTCTATTTCAATAGATGGGCATAGGCGTACCGTAACAGTTCGCCGTTTTGCTCTTACAACTATAAAATACCTGGTAACGATCGACAGGAAACCTAAACATGTAAAGCAATACCCTCTTGTGCTTTCAGGCAATAAAGAAACAGGGCAAACTGAACCTCCTTTATTTGCAGCAGCTATTCTTATGGCCAGTCGATTGTTTCAGCTATAGGAACCTGTTGCAGTTTGCATAATATCCCGGTAGCATGATTTCTAAATCGAACTCGTCGAAAAGGCGCTACTCAGCGACCAGGGAAATGAAGTGCCAGCAAAAACCTTTCCTCGTAAGGCAGTGGCATTGCCTGAACATTGCGTTACAAATCAAGGGCATTTTAATATTATTAATCTAAGTAATGCCATTTTTTTTTAGGAAGTCTTATACAAAATACAGAATTTTAGAACAAATATTCTATGATGAAAAAATCTGTGTTTCCTTTTTTTCTACTGCTGTTTTTGATGGGCAAGGTTGCCGGTCAGGTACTTCAACAAGTAGCAGATATAAATCCTACCGGCAGCTCTTACCCCTGGCAATTAACTTTATGTAACAATAAACTGTTTTTTATTGCTTCCAGCGGACCTGGATTGCGTAGCCTTTATGTAACAGAAGGCAGTGCAGCCACCACACAGGAACTTATTACCCCCCGGGGAGTTACTTATGCCAACTACCCGGTGGCCTATAAAAACAAATTGTATTTCGTGTATGATGATGGTATCAACGGGTTGGAAATTTGGGTAAGTGACGGAACCCCTGCCGGTACAAAACTTTTTGTTGATATTTATCCCGGCGCAACGAGTTCTTACCCGGTGGCGCTGACGGTGGCTAACAATAAATTATTCTTTATTGCCGATAATCAAACCGCTGGTAAAAGGTTATATGTATCCGATGGTACAGTTGGAGGCACAACTGTTATAAATAATGGATATACCGATTATTTAAACGCAGGGGGCACCGGGCTGACCGTGTATAACAATAAGGTACTTTTTATTGGAGAAAACAGCACCACTTTTAGTAAGGGTATATGGATGAGCGATGGCAACACGGTAACAGTAGTTAAAGATGGCCTTACAACCGGGGGCAACGTCCCGTTTAGTGCTGAACTCAACGGCAAGCTCTATTTTTCCGGCTCCGAAGATACTTATGGAAACGAATTATGGGTAACCGATGGTACCACCGGAGGTACACATCTTGTTAGAGATATAAGTGCCAGTCCCGGCTTTAACAGCAATCCACAAAATTTTA
>JBDSLD010000226.1:0-71995 GCA_039916545.1 Ferruginibacter sp. | reverse complement strand
AAGGGTTTTAGAATATTTTCTAATCCGAATCTTCACTTCACCAACTACCTGTCAACTCTCTACTTTTGCCTCCACAGCCGGTCCGCCAGCTGGCGGATAACCGGAACGCTGCTGTTTTTGCTTCTTTGAAAATAGGCTGCGCATTTTTTCAATTCCGATTTCATCGGAACCGAACCAACGAAAGGCAGCTAACCCCGTTACTGATGTAGCAGATCAAATAGTGGCCACACTTAAATGCCTTTTATTAAACAGCTCAGTAATATTTTATTTTAGACCATTTCTTTAGTTTCAGATTAATAATATTCAACAGGAAAAATCTCCACAACCCATTGTCTGTAAAGGTTTTCAGCGTTTCCTTGCAAAGACTAAATACAAAGAGAATATCGTGTCGGCCTTTTATATTTTTTACATTGAAAGACAACATCAGCCAGTTGCTGATGCCCATTTATTAATCTTCACAGCACCTGCTCTTGGTACCTGTTAACTGTAAGGTGAACTTTTGTGTCGCCTGTTTTAAGGGAAGCCGGGTTTGCTTTTAATTTTTTTTTAGATCATAGCAACTATTCAGTGCCTAAAATAAGAAAAACAGCAACAATATACCCAAAGGGGGAAGTAGGTTAAAAATAGCATTACGAAATGCGGCCAACTCCATTGCCAACTTAATAAATTCTCACTTATCCGATTTTTTCAAAAGAGTAATGTACAAAGCAGAAAGGACAACTGCAATAGTGCCACTGCAAAAACCCTGGGGTAATAATCTGCAATAGCGGCATATCAGCCCATACGGAAGCTGTACTGATTTTAGCCTTTAATTTTTACAAGATTGTAGCCGGCGAAAATGCCAAGTCCTCCTTTTATATTGGTATAAATATTTACAGGTTCTTCAAGGAGTTCGGGAGTATTACTTAAACCTTTGGTGTTTTCAATACTTGTATAGAACTTAAAGTATTCATCACTGCATGAAAAAAAGTAACCATACTTAATTGTCACCGGGTTGTGTTCAAAAAACAGGTTGGGCTCAATAGTTTCAACTACTATGGTGGCTGTGCCTGTAAAAGCGTTACTTTCTTGTAAGTGATTCCCATACAAGAGTTCATTCGGATAGCTGTTTGATTGCTGCCCTGAGTAAAGCCGGTAGTAATGCTGCTTATTTAACTGATCGTTAAATTCAAATTTGTTGGTGTACCTGCTGTTATATTCTCCGGCAGCTTGTTCTCCCAAAAAGGAATATTTTGCGTTGGTGACTGCCTGAGGTATGGTTGTTTGTGCAGTAACTTCTCCTTTCAGGCCATTTTTTACATGCAGGTAATAAGTTTTGCCAGGTGTTAATGGAAAATCGGCCTGGGCTATTTTAAATAAACCTTCGCGGGGGTCTCTTTTGATTACTTTAGCTGTTATCCCGTCAGACAATGTAACGGCTGCGCCGATAAATTCGTTATGAATATCATGCAGAAGATTATTGCTGTATCCGGTATTACTTATAGTATTGACTGGTTTTGAGTATTCCAGGATAATTTTTATAGTATCATCAGCTGGACTTATCTGTGCATCAACGACTATTTTCCGATCAGGCGTAGTAAGATTCACATCTTTTTTACAACTTGCGAAAAAAAATATGAATAAGGCCGCTAAATAAAAATACTTTTTCATTTTAAAATTTATAACTGTAAGTAATAGATGGAATAAAGGGCGCATAGGAATATTTTTTCAGGCGCGTATCAACAGTAGCTCCATTCTCGCTAAAGGTTTGCTCATAGCCATAATAAAAGGGATTGAATTTAGCGTAAGCATTATATACACTTAAATCCCATGTTCTGGTTCCATGTTTCTTTTGTTTGATGAACTGTATGCCGATATCCAGCCGATGATAGGCATCGGTTACATAAGCACCCTTCTTTGAGTATTCCGCCATATCGCCGGCCAGCGATGGAGACCCGGAACTGCTTGTATAACCCCCAACCGGACCTGAGGCACTTACGTTATAGTTTGATTGCATGATTGTGATGGGCGACCCGCTTAAGTATGACCAGTTAAATGAAAATTTGATGCGTTTGCTGACATCATATAATCCGGTGATATTTAAGTTGTGCCGGCGATCATGCTGAGGACGGAACGGTTCACCCCCGTTTATTTCAGCAAATTGAAAGGTTGTCCATGATAGTGTATAACCCGCCCATCCCGTCAACCTTCCTTTTTTCTTTTCAAAAAGCATTTCTGCTCCGTAGCTTTTGCCTTTACCTTTAGTGATATTGTCTTCCCAGGCCGATGCTTTAGGTGTTACTGCAGTTTCACCTATATCGATGTTAATAAAAGAAGCGCCTTCTTTATAAGAAATCAGGTTTTTCATCTTCTTATAATACCCTTCCACTGTAACAGCATATTTTTCCTCCTTTATATCTTTCGCAAACCCTACTGCAAACTGTTCCGAACGCTGCGGAGCGATGTTTTTTGTTGACGGTACCCAAAGGTCGGTTGGCAAACCTAAATTGGTGTTTGATAACAAGTTTAGGTACTGGTTCATCAGTGCATAAGATGCCTTAACTGCCAATCCCGGACGGAGCAATATACGGGTGCTTACCCTGGGTTCGGCATTGGCGTAAGTAGTTCCCTGCGTACTGAAAGATGATGCCCTTACACCTGCATTGAGCGATATCAATTGATGCAATCTCCAGGTATCTTCTGCATAGGCGTTGTTTTCCCATGAATTGATTGATTCTCCGGACAATTGGTTTTGATAAGCCTGGGTTCCGGTATTTTTAACAATGCTTGGGCTGAAGCGGTGCCCAACGGTTCGAACACCTATCCGTATCACATGTTTAGGATTGGGATGATAATCTACATCGTATTTGAACCCGATATCCCTTATCTGGGAAATATAGTTGGAACTGGATTCCTCATTAGCAAACACATCCCTGTAAGATGATTTAAGGCGGTAGTTACTGTATATCAATGACGCGTTACCAAAAGTCTTACTGCTGAAAACATGATTCCATCGGGCTGTAACGGTTTGATTGCCCCAGGCAAAGTTGTTACTCGATTTATAGTCAGACTCTTTCTCGTTGTTGTACATGTTATCCCGCCCCAGGTAAGTGCTTAGGTAAAAGTGATTGTTTTTATTGATCTCGGTATTAATCTTCGCGTTGAGATCATAAAAATAATAGCCTGCATGAACACCTTTTTTCAGAAATGGCTGTACTAACAAATCTCCGTACGTTCTTCTTCCGGATACCAGGAAGGATGATTTCCCTTTTTGAATAGGTCCTTCAAACGTGAAGCGTGAAGAGATCAATCCAACGCCTATTTCACCGGACAGTTGTTCTTTATTACCATCTTTCATATTCATCACCAATACCGATGATAACCGCTCTCCGTACCTTGCGGGAAACCCGCCCTTAATGAGCTCTGCGCTTTTTATGGCGTCGCCGTTGAATACGGAGAAAAAACCAAAGGCGTGATTGGCGTTGTACACGGGCGCGTCATCCAAAATTATCATGTTCTGATCGACCGTACCGCCACGAACATAAAAACCGCTTGTTCCTTCTACTCCTCTTTGTACACCGGGGTACATCTGCAGCACCTTAAATACATCTTTCTCACCTGCTAAGGATGGCAAACGCTTTACACTGGCCATTGAAATATCCACCGTACTCATTCGGGTATCGATACTGACAGGAAGCCTTTTATTTGCCGATGTAATTACTTCCTGCAGCATTTCAGCCTGCTCCATAAAAGCATCCAGCTTTAGTGATTGGTTCAGCAATAATTTTTCGGATACTTTTTGAAACCCTACAAAAGAATACTCAATCTCGTATTGTCCTGCAGGCACCGTGAGACTATAAAAACCATAGTTGTTGCTAATGGCGCCATATTGAAATGCCGGAATATAGACCGAAGCCCCGGGAAGTGTTTCCAACGTTCCCTTCTCCCGCACAAAGCCGGATAAGGTAACGAGTGAACTTTCTGCTTTGCCTTTTACTGTATTCGGCTTATCAGCTTTTATTACGATTGTATTTTGAACTTCATAAAAGCTGATATTTAAAGGCTTGAAAGCCTTGTCAAATACCTCCCGGGCAGTTTTATCCACCATCGTCACCGTCACCGTTTGGCTGAGCAGCGATTCCGTATTAGCATAACTAAATTCCATTCCGTAACGCTTTTGCAAATCCGCCAAAACCTCCCTGACAGGTGTGCCGATATAATTAACAGTTATGGTTTTATTTAATGTTTTTTCCTGTCCCCATACATTGCAACTAAGGCAAAGTAATCCTGTAATGATTGTAATAAGTTTTCTCATTGTTTTATTTTTCCCGCTTACTGTTTTGACTGTATTCTGTATGCTGTTTCCCGCGTTATATTATTATGACAATTCAGAAAAAGGCATACCCTATCTGTTCAAAGAAATTATTTCAGAAATAACAACCAACTCATAGTGGCACTTATATACCACCCAGGTTTTAACCCTTTTTTGTTAGCTATTTTTGAAGGCAAAGAGCTTTTAAAAGGAATTGATAAAAAAAGATTTATTGTACACTAGCCTTAAATGTGCCATCTGTTATACGAACTATTTTGTTAGATGAGTCGTATGCTGTACCGGCAAACGTGCCGTTAATTATTCTGGTTTCAGTGTCATAACTGGTTACAGTAAAAATAGTATTTGCCGCGGGTGTTGTTAAGGCTGCACTAAATATCGGGTAAGCCAACGTATTTTGTATTATCCATGTTGCATAGGTAGGTAGTAGAAAAGTTGTAGTGGAATGTGTGCCTGCTTCCGGAACTCTTCCGGGAAATTGTATCGAAATGTTAAAGGATGTATCGTTTGTTGCTGTTGATCCGTTTAAAAACAATACGACCCCTCCTGTATTGACTGAATTGATAAATGCACTATCGAAATATCCGGAGTAAGTCTTATTCCCTTGTGAAAATGCCCAATTTCCCACTTTCCTGATGCCTGGGTTAATAACAACTGCAAATTTACACGAAGTACCCCCGGCAGTTATCGGAATAAAATCTGTTCCGGCTTTAACCGGCGTACCTAAACCAGTTAGCTCAATAGTTTGCAGACCTGTTGTGGCAAAATTACCTTGTTTTGAAAATTTCATACCATTTAAAGAACTTGTCGAGATATTGTAAGTACCCGGTGCAGTAACATTTAATTGTATTGAAACAAAATGAGATAAATCTAACGGAGTGCCTTCCTGGTAAACACCGTGAACATTTGCATTCATGCACGCACCTCCTGCAGACGCAAGTGTAAATTCGGCGTCTCGTCTTACAAAAGCCGTGTCTGTTACAGCTACAGCAAACCCACAATAGCTGCTATTTAAATAAACCCTGAAGCTGGTAGACTGTATTGCAATTGGCGTTCCCACAGCTTTGAGTTGTATGTTTTGCAGGCCCGTATTACCCATATAACCAGACCCTTGAAAAGAAAAACCGTTCTCGTTATCAGTATATACTTTATACATACCAGGAGCGGTAAAAAGTACCTGAACAACGGCATAATTGCTATCCCCCAAAGTTCGGTTTTTAAAATATTGTCCATGAATAGCAATGCCCTGGCAATCTCCTGCAAGATTTGTTAAGCTACCGATTGCATCGCCGCTAATGGTTTCGTTGCCTTCAAAGCTATACTCCTTGCCGCAGGCGATGAATATGAAAATCATTGCCAATGCTATTATCAAATACTTAAGTGTTTTCATGTTTTTACAGCTTTTCAGCTTTTATTACGATTCTATTTTAAACTTTATGTAAGCGGATATTTAAAGGGTTGAAAACCTTGTCAAATACTTCCCGGGTAGTCCTACCGTCAGTGTTAACGTGCAAACCTGGCTGAGCAGCAATTCGGTATTATACTCCGAAAGAAACAAAGGGAGTAGATTTTTTGAGCCCAACAGCATAACTGCAATGAAGCAGCCGCTGTAATAATTTTTTCTCCTT
Organism: Ferruginibacter sp.; assembly: GCA_039916545.1. Lineage (GTDB taxonomy): Bacteria > Bacteroidota > Bacteroidia > Chitinophagales > Chitinophagaceae > Ferruginibacter. The sequence goes on along the minus strand of JBDSLD010000226.1, from coordinate 66,058 downwards.
GTTTATTTTACCCCCTTTACTGTTTTGGTTGTACTATATATGAATCTCCTTTCTTAACAATGTCGACATCCAGCAAAACCTGCAGCACGTCGATGGCTTGTTGTACTGAATCTCCTTTAACTGTCGTACTAATTTTTTGGCGGGCAATAGTGGAATCCAGCAGAATAAACTTTGTATGATAACTGTTGCCGATGATGGCTAATACATCCCGCACGCCTTGATTACTGAAGTGTAATGCATGATTTTTCCAGAACATAAAATTTGTATCCGTAAACATCCGTTTTCCATGCTGGCCATTTTTGTTAATGTAAGCGAGTTCACCAGGTTTTAGTGTTTCAGTCCAGTTATTATGCAGGTCAGAAAATGATACTTTCCCTTCCAGAAGAGCTACCTGCAGATTTTCATTCACCAATGCTTTTACATTGAATGATGTACCATATACCTGTGTTTTTGTAGATCCGGCTTCAACAATAAAGCGTTTCTCCGGATTCTTAGTCACTTCGAAAAAAGCTTCTCCCTCCAGTTTCACCAGCCGGTTACTTTGCCCGTTGAAATTTTTTGCATATTCAAGGCTGCTAAATTCATTCAACCAAACGGTTGAATGGTCAGGAAGGATGAGCTTTTTGCGTTCACCTTCGGTTGTCGCAACTTTCAGGGTTGAAGGTGCAAACAGCTGGTATAAATAAAGTGCCGTTATACATATAACTAAAACACTCGCGGCATAAGAAAGATAACGATACATCGGTTTAATAAAAGCAGTTTTCGCCGTCATTGGTGCCGTTTCTAATCTGCGGTTAATCTTCTGCCAGGCTGCCTGTGCGTCAGGGTTAAAATCGTTGCCCAAATTTTCTGCTGCCTGCCAGTTTTGCAGAATCTGTTTGTATTGTTTTGCAAACAACGGGTTTTGCTGTATCAGTGCAGTAAGCTCTGTCTGCTCTATTGATAAAATACTGCCGCTTAGCTCTTTGCCAACCAATATCAGAAACCGTTCTTCTTTTTCCATTAAATCAAGGGCTTTTTTTGTGATGTACTTTTTAGTTGGATGTTGAATTTCAAGTGTAAAACATTATAAAGCCTCGCACCGCCAGAAGCATCGGGATGCTGCTGTTTCCGCTGCTATATTCTAATGACAGTTCAGAAAAGATAAACCCTACCTCTTCAAAGAAATAATTTTAAAAATAGTAACCAACCCAGCATATTGCGTAGGATTTTCAATGCTTTGGTTATGTGACCTTCAACTGCTTTTACTGATATATTTAGTTCAGTCGCTATCTGTTTATAACTGAATTGCTCGTAACGGTTTAATACAAAAACCAGTTTGCAGGTAGGAGGCAAACTACTAATCGCCTGTTCTATGCGTTTTCCTGTTTCTTTCAAATTCATTTCATTTGTGGTCGTATCCTCTTCATTATCCAGATAGGTACTGTACAATGTTTCCCGGTTATGCTGTGCTTTAGTTTTTTTGAGGTAATTCAACGACTCATTAATAACCATTCGAAAGAGGTAAGATTTCAGGGATGTGGTAATCTGGAGTTGCTCTTTTTTTTGCCATAATTTACAAAATACCTCCTGAACAATATCTTCTGCAGCGTTGGTATCCATATGCAGCCGATAAGACGTAAGGGTGAGCGCTTTGTAGTGGGTCATAAATAACTTTTCATAGGCCGAAATAGTGAAAGTTCGAATATTGTCTGGATCCATTTTACAAAGGAAGAATAATTTTTGCAAGATTTATAAATAAAGCTCGTTCATAACTCTGTTTCGATTTTCCTTGATAGCAAAGGCTGGCCAACGTTTTTTCTAACTTATTTGCAAGTCTTTCAGAAAAAGGTAATGAGTATTTAATGCCTTCAACCCAATAAATTAATACGCAATAATTATTTTCACAAAACTTGTAACATTGAAAAATTTGAATTTTTTAATCCTGTAACGCCCCCGGCCCCGGCATGGTAAACCCGCTCAGGCCGGGTTGTTTTTCCTGTATAAAAAGGCCAGGTCATTTACCGCCCCATTGCCCCAAACCCCAGCCGTAACCTTTCCGGAAACAATCTTTCCGTTGGCTTATTTTGCCTTTTTGCTGTTGCCATAATCCATAAGTGGTTTCGTCTTTATTTAGTGTTTGCAAGAAAACGCTGGAAACCTTTTGCAGACTATAATATTTGCGAATTTTCTTGTTGAATGTTATTAACCTGAAACTAAATAAGTAGTCTTCAAATAGATATTTTTACTTTTTGTAATGCAGTAATTTAGATTTTTGGCACTGTTCGATTTTTTACACCAGTAAGCGGGTTAGCTGCCTTTCGTTGGTTCGGTTCCGATGAAATCGGAATTGAAAAAATGCGCAGTCTATTTTTTCAAAGAAGCAAAAACAGCAGCGTTACGGTTATCCGCCAGCTGGCGGACCGGCTGTGGAGGCAAAAGTAGAGAGCTGACAGGTAATTGGTGAAGTGAAGATTCGGATTGGAAAATATTCTAAAACCCTTACCAGTTATTAATAACAGCGTTTTCTTGCAGACACTATTTACGTGCCGGACGGTCAATAATTTTAGTTGTTATAGATCTCGCCGATGATTTTAATAGTTCACAATTTGTTCTGTCCAGGTTGGGCCTTTAATATAAAAGCGCCCATCTTTATAATACACCGGTTCAAAACCCATTTGAGGTGTTTTTTCCCAGGGTTCGAAAGTATGGCTATAGGGATAAGGCCTTTTTTCATACATAAAATAATGGCAGGAACTCCATAATTGTCCGTCCGGTCCCTCAAACAAAGCATTGTGGCCGGTTTCCTGGTAAGGGTCTTCTGTATCCTGAAATTTCAGTTGATCGTAGCCGCCACTTTTAGCCATCTCCGGACGATAGCCTTTTTTCCTGGTGCCAAAAATGGGCTCCGGTGAAACGAGCTCCCATGGGCCCAGGGGTTTTTTCGATTTTAATAAGCCCACTTCATAACCTCTTGTCCAGGTAGAGAAGAACATAAAATAGTTTCCTTCTTTTTTTATAACAAAGGGGCCTTCAATTCCACCAACCATCCATTCGGGCCAGCCCGGTTGTTTTTTATCAAGAAATTTTTCAATAGGAGTTGTTAGCTTGCCTGATTTCAAATCAATTTTTGCCTGGAACAAACCGTTGCCACTGCAATACAAATAGGTTTGTCCGTCATCGTCTTCAAACAAAGTAGCATCATTATTATACTGCGGTGTTAATGGACCGTTCACAAATTTGTAAGGGCCGGTAACTTCATCAGCAGAAAATAACCAGATGCTGTGCGTCTTCATTCCCTTTGGATCTTCGGTAGTTACTTTCCCGCTGTTAACGGTTAAGTAAAATTTGTTTTTTATAAAATGAATTTCAGGCGCCCAGAAACGGCCGTTGTAGGGGCAATCTGCGGGAAGTTTTTTTGCATCAATTAAAAATGAATGTTGCTTCCAGTGAACCAGGTCATCTGATACCAATAAGCGTACACCGGGATTTAGACCGGTCCATACGGGTTCGGAAGTGCCGGTGCAATACCATTTGCTACCGACTTTTATGATGAAATGATCCCGCATGGATATGGCAGTATCCCTGGTGATAGGGTTAGTGTAGCGGAATTCATGTGTTGTTGCAGTGGCGGAGGTTACTGCAGTTGCCGTTGTTTTTACCTGTGCCTTGAATATGGCTGGCACCAGGCAAATAAGGAGTAGAAGTTTTATATTATTGTTCATGTGCTTATTTTCTACTGCAGGCTAAATGATTGCTTTGTGGCTATTGTTCTTCTCGCAATCTATTGCAGGCGAATGACTAAAAACGTGCTGTAAGCCTGGGTAACTTAAGAGTATCCATTTATAAATTCCGGTGATACACACTTTGTTTCCGCTACTAATACCAGGGTTTGCATATTTTGAATCTTCTCCACACTTGCAGATAACCCTCCGGTACCATGCTAATCGTCAAAATATTTAAATTGTTTTCCAGGTTTTGATGTTGCAACATTATTAGCATTTATTGCGAAAGCGGAGTTGTAGATCCCAATAGAGAAAGCATTTTTGCTGCATATCGTTTTCCCAGTTCCTTATATCCGTCGGCATTAAAATGTAAATTATCGGGACCATCCGTACAACCGGCAGATGAAATAACGTAGGAGTTTTTAATCATTTCAGGCAAAGTTGCGATGATCTTATTCATTCCTGCACAAACTCCTCCCTGGTCGGCATTCACTGTTTCTCCTGCCAACAACGGAACATTTTTTGCTTTTAAATGAAGGTCCTTCAAGAGATTATCATACACCAGTTTTACCTTTTTTGTCCACATTGAATCATTGGAGTTTGATTCTCCCTGGTGAAGGAGAATGCCTTTTATGACGCCGTCTTTTTGTGCCAGCTTCGCCATTTCCACCAATCTTGCATAGGGGTTTCCGTCATATTCTTTTATCATGCTTAGCATCCAGTTTGGAGCGGTCGTCACATAAGACTGGTAATTATCTTTGTCGAACAATTCAATTTTACAACCTCCTACGGATACATTGATGATACCGATCCTTACATCATCCGGCAGATTGGCAACCATTGTCCTTCCAAAAAAATCAGTGAGTGTAAGGCCGGTACGGCAGCGGCACAAGGGTGGAATGGCGGTGTACCATTTCCCTTTTTCTCTTTTTAAATCCGGGCAGTCAACAGCTTCCATCACCTGGAAACGGCTATTTATGTTTATGGTATCTTCCGGCCGAATCTTTGCATTGCCTTCCATATTGGATTGTCCAAAGCTGAGGAAGATGTAAAACTTTTTATCCTGTGAAAATGAAACAAAGGCTGCCAGGATAAAAGCTGCTGATAAAATAATCTTATTTTTCATTTTTGCAATAGCTTGTTCTTTACATTAAAAAAACGCCTGCTATTTAACCATTTGTAATTGTAACACACTTACAGAATATGGCTCAAGCGTTCTTTTAAATTTTGAAGCAATACCTTTTATTTTTGACGTTGCCGGAATAATTTTTTCAGGTTCAGTAATTGTATTCGTGTCTGTTGGTTTATTGCCTTTAATCTCATACATCAATGCTTCCGGCAAAATTTTAGCGACACCATTCAGGTTAATATTTACCGGTTGTTTTTTACCGGTTGTGTTTACAAGTTTAAGATAGATGGTTCCTGTTTTATCATCCATTGTTGCGCTATAAAAAACGGTAGGGACAAGCGTAGCGACTTTCACACCAGCTGTGCTGTCCCGCCTTGTAAGTGGTTTCGGTTGTGTTGGGATATTGCTGGCTGTGGTAAATACAATTTTATCGCCCAACAAGTTCCCGAATAATTTCTGAACATAATAAGAAGGAGAGCCATAACTGTTTAATGCATTGTAACCAATCAAATCAGAATCCCATTGCCATGCTTTTGGAGCTGTGGCAGTAGCTGTGTTTACGTTTACAAAAAGTGGCGCATAACAAGACATAATGACCAGGTCTGAGTTTCTTTCCATACCTGTCATCCAGGCGGCATCGCCCAGGGCGGCATTTAAGTTGGTGGTTGGTTCACCTTCTCTTGTTGCCCATTCTCCCACAAATATTTTCGGGCCGTTGCGATCGTATTTATCATATTGAGCAGCATTTTCCCACATTGACCACGAATCACGGTAGTAATGTTCGTCCAAAACTTCCGGTTTATTATCCCCGGTCACTTTCATGTTGGGGTACTGTGCATCTGCAATGGTTGATATAGCGTGCAATGATGGATATTTTTTTTCTATCGCGGCCCTGAATTGTTTGAACCTGCCATCATAACTGTTTGATCTGTCAAACCAATCTTCATTTCCAACCTCCACATAAGTCATTTTAAATGGCGCGGGATGTCCATCAGCAGCACGTTTAGCACCCCAATAGGTGTTCACATCACCCATCACATATTCAATTTCATCCAAGGCATCGTCTATGTAAGGTGTTAAAAGAGGACCGGCATCTACATGATCACCATTAAGCGAATAGCCGGCGTACACGCCTAAAAGAGGCTCTGCGCCAATATCTTCACACCATTGTAAAAATTCAAGCAACCCCAGTCCATCAGAAGCGCGGTAACCCCATGAGCCTTTGTGACCCGGCCTTTGCTCCAGCGGACCTAATGTTGTCTTCCATGGAAAAGCGTCCGTAATTAATGGGCCTTCTAAATAATTGCCCCCGGGAAAACGTAAAAATTTCGGTTTCATATCGGCCATCATTTTTATAAGGTCTGGCCGGAAACCATTCGGCTTGTTGTTGTAAGTAGGAGGGAACAATGAAACAAGGTTAAAATAATATACACCTACCCTGTCCGTGGTAATTACAAACCTGGCATCGCTGGTTGGCTTTACATCAGCCTTTGTTGTCAGCGTTAATTCATATTTTTTCCAGTAGATGCTCTTTTCCAGGTTAATGCTACCTGAGGCATATACTGTTTTCCCATCACTGCTTTCAATGCTTATTGTTATCGGCCCTGCTGTATTGTTTTCAATTATTGGCAACGAAGGAGCGGTCGGCTTTGGTTCCCATGGCCAGCGTGGAGGGTCTCTGCGGTCAGTTCCTTTTATGTAGAAAGATGCCCTGTAAGTGTTGGAAGCCTTAACAGGAATGCCCCAGTAACCTTCATTGGCAACGCCTGCCCTTCCGCCCGCCTTTTCTACTGTAAGCCGCAGGCAGGTGGAAAGTGCTCCGTTGATAGCATTTCCACGTTCATCAAATGGAATGTTTTCCTCAGATGCGCCTACCAGTTTTATACTTGCACTGGCAGCAGCATCCTGTATTAGGCTCCAGCCTTCAGGAGTCGTTTTGTTGTCTTTAAATATCCTGTTACGGATTAATTCAGCATATAAGCCACCGTCATATGCATGATTGATTTCTTCTGTCATTAAGCCATACAACATTGGGCTTACAGTGGCACCAGGTTTTGTAAAATCCAGTGTTAGGGTGGGTGTTTGCGCAGCAGAATTTCTAATATTGAAAGAGTAGAAAATCAACATCGAGATAAATATTTTTACTGTTATTTTTTTCATGATTTTTTTTACTTAAAAATAAATGGCGTGTATACGTGATTATTTAAATAATAGCTGCGCAAAATTGTAGAGGTTGTTTCTCCAAACCGGCCAGCTATGACCGCCAGGGTATTCGCCATAACTATGTTTTATTTTTAGTTCATCCAGTTTGCCAACCATTACCTGACCGTTTTTATAGGCGATATCTTCCTTGCCTCCTTCTGATATAAAAAACGTTTTAAGATTGGTATTTATCTTACCTGTATTCGTTTTTACAAAATCGTATTGTTCATCTGCCAGTTTACTCATCATTGGTATGATCCAGCCAGAACTGAATACGCCCAGGTGGGCAAACATATCGGTATTGTTGATCCCTGTATAAAGCGTATGCAGACCGCCCAGCGAAAGACCCGCCAGTGCCCGGTTGTCTGCGCCCGGAAGTGTACGGTAATTTTTCTCAACAAATGGTATGATCACTTTTTTTATTTCGGATTCAAATGCTTTTAAAGAACTTTCCATACCATCGGCACTAAAGCCACCTGTGCCGATATTGGCATCAGGCATTACAACGATCATTGGCGTAGCTTTTTTAGCAGCCACCAGGTTATCAATGATCAGATCCGTTTTACCCTGGTTGGCCCAGCCTGTTTCATCTTCGCCACCGCCGTGTAAAATATACAGCACAGGAAATTTGGCTACGGTGTTTGAATCATATCCCGGTGGCGTATAAATGTACAGTTGGCGCCAGGAATTAGTAACTGTTGAAAAATATTTCTTGATCCTGGTGTCTCCATGGGGAACGTTGCTCAATGCATAATAACCGCCTCCGGCAAAAGGTATTTCTATACCGCTTGCCATTCTTCCCATGCCATAAAATGTTTTGCTCGCAGGATCTGCTACGGCAATGCCATCGATCAGCAATGAATAGTAGTGAAAGCCTTCGCTGATAGAATCTGTGGTGATTGTCCATGCACCGTTATTATCTTTCACCAGGTCATATTTTTTCCCAAGATCTATCTGTACTTTTTTTGCATCCGGCGCTTTTACATTAAAGATCACTTTGCTATCCGGCAGTATCTGCGGATAGGGTGCATTGCGGATATTAGTGGAGGCGGCTGCGCCTGCAACAGGATATTTTGAAAAGGTTGATTGATCAACCGGTTTAAACAGGAGTTGCGAAAACATATACAAGCCATTCTTCCATACTTTAAAATCATGCACACCTGGTTCTATAAAATAAATATGTGGGAATTCATTTTTTTCTAAATATAAATGAAGCCTTCTGCTGAAAGAGATTAACCCATCACTGGCCCCACAGGATATCCAAAGCAGTTTTAATTTACTTTTTGTCAACGCCGGATTTGGAACCAGTTCTTCCGGTGTTTTCGTATTGGGGGCAGATGAAAAGCCACCTACCCATGCAAATACATCCAGGTTCCCCAAACCAAAATTCAATGATTGTCCGCCGCCCATGGAAAGACCCGCTAACGCTCTATGTTCCTTGTCTGCAATAACAGGATATTTTTTTTCAATAAAGGGAATCAGGTCCTTTAGTAAGTCATTTTCAAAAGTTGCAAATGCCTGCACTTTGTCTGCTGCAAAAATGTTTCCCGTAGCCCGGTCGTCTTTCATCGCCCTGCCATTGGGCATTACTACGATCATTGGTTCAATTTTTCCATCTGCATACAGGTTATCTAAAATAACCTCAGGCTTACCACCGTTCAGCCATTCTTTTTCATCACCGCCAATGCCATGCAATAAATACAATACCGGGTATTTTTTATTTTTGGAAAAACCCGGCGGTGTGTAAATGGCAGTCTTTCGTTTGGTACCAACTGTTTTAGAATTGTATGTCAATGTATCGACTTTGCCATGCGCCACGGCGCGAACGGTATCAAAACCGATAGAGGCGGGTTTAACAACCTCTTGTGCAAAAATAACCTGGCAACATAAAAACAATCCCGCAAGAACATTTGCTATCTTTTTCATACTTTTTATTTGAGTTTTGATGCTGTTTTTCACCTTTCTATTTAAATAATAATGCGGCGTATTGCTTTAAATCTCTTCTCCAGGTAAGCCATTCGTGACCGGTTCCCGGCGATTCGTAGAAACTGTGCTTTATCCCTTGCTTATTCAACATAGCCCTGAATGCACCGACAGAACCGGGAAATGGTGATGGCTCTTTGGTTCCAAGCCCTAACCAAAACACCTTCAACTGTTTATTGACCATTGCACCATTGTTGAATTTTCCATCCAAAAAAGTAGCAGGATCTATAACATCCTCACTTGGATAATTGGAAGTTCCACTGAAGCCGCCGTAATGAGAGAATTTATCCAGGTTATTCATAACAATCCGCATCGTCTGGTTAGCTCCCATTGATAACCCGGCAATCGCTCTATGCTCGCGGTTGGCAATGGTTCGGAACTTTCCGTCAATCATGGGAATGATTTCATTGATCATCACTTCTTCAAAGATGGATGCCGGTCGTTTGTTGTTTGCCGGGGCAGCACTTGCACTGTCAAATGGTTTGTACGCATAACCGTTGTCCATTACAACAATCATCGGTACGGCGTTTTTATCCGCAATAAGGTTATCCAGTATTAGGTTTGTTTTTCCCTGGACGGCCCATCCTGTTTCATCTTCAAAACTTCCATGTTGAAGATAAAGAACAGGATAACGTTTTTTTGAATCGTTCAGGTAACCTGCTGGTGTGTAAACGAAGCTACGCCTCCAGGCATTGGTGAGTTTTGAGAAATAAAGGTTTTCACTAAGCAGGCCATGCGGTACATCTTTCAATCCATAAAAATCCCTGTCGTAAGCAGGGACTTCAATACCACTGCCCGTGCGACCAGCACCGTAAAAACTAAGGCTGCCGGGGTCTGGTACCGAAGCGCCGTCAATATTTAACTGGTAATAATGAAACCCTTCATCCTGCGGCAATGATTCCCCTGTCCAAACGCCTTTGTCATCCTTCACCATATCATATTTTTTTCCACCGATATCCAATTGCACTTTTAATGCCTGTGGCGCCGCAATGCTTGCACGAATGATGCGTTCTGAATTTATCTGTGGAAATTGTTTGCCGGGCTGGTTGGTAACAGCCGGTTTAAAGTCTTCCACTAAAGTATTTGTTTGAGCAAAGCAGCAATTGCTGATGGCCAAAACTGCCAGTATTAAAACCGGCTTTATTTTTTTATGATATGCCATTATTTTTTTATCGAATTTCTTTAAGACTATTATCAGTTAATTATTAAACAAGAGTGGCGCAAGCTCATGTAAACTCCTCCTCCAGGTAAGAAACTCATGTGCGGTATTTTCTGAAATATAAGCAACGGCATTAAAGCCTGCTTCCTTCAATGCAGTCGCCGCACTTTTAACAGCATCAGGCTTTTCCTTGCTGCCACAACTAAGAAAGATCAGTTTTACTTTTGATTTGTCTTTTATATCAGTTGGAGCATAAGTCCCTCCGCTTAATAAACCGTAGTAAGCAAAAACGTCCGGCTTGTTAAGCGTGATCGTTTTTGTTTCCATGCCACCCATTGAAAGACCTGCCATGGCACGGTGCTGCTGGTCTGCCTTTGTGCGGAAGTTGGCATCTACATAAGGAATCAATTCATCTACCAACACTGTTTGAAAAGGGTCGATTTTAAACTCTTTCATGTGGCCCCATTTAACCTCATTGGTCATGCCATAAGTCATTACAATGATAAAAGGTTTTATTTTTCCTTCAGCAATCATATTATCCATGATCAGGTTTGCATGCCCCTGGTTGCTCCAGGCGGTTTCATCTTCGCCCCATCCATGCTGTAGATATAGTACAGGATATTTTGTTTTGGTGTCTTTGTTATACCCTGGTGGTGTGTACACAAAAGCACGGCGGGAGGTATCCGTACTTGGCGATGGAAAAAGTACCTGTTGTACATTTCCGTGTGGTACATTTTTCAAAGTATAAAAATCCTGGTCATGTGCCGGTATCTCAATACCGCTTTCCCAACGTACAGAACCATAGTAATTTTTTGCTCCGGGATCATTAAATTTCCCCCCATCAATTCTTACATTATAATAATGAAAGCCTTCATCCATTGGGCCTTCCGTAGTGCCCATCCAAGATGTATCCGGAGCTCTTTCGAGTTTTGTTCCTCCTCTTCCACCCAAACCAAGACTTACCCTTACACTATCGGCTGCAGGCGCAATAATTTTAAACCTTGCATAGCCCTGTGAATTCACCTGCGGGTATTCCTGGCCGGGTTGATTTAAAGAGGAAGGCTTAAAATCTTCTGTTACAGCTGACTGGGTTTGCGCTTTGCCAGTACCACTGATAATTAAGAGGGCGAAGGCAATCGTTAATAATTTAATTTTCATTTTTTCATTTTAGATGTTATTCATATTTATTTGTAATCACAGTGCAGGTTGCCGGTTGAATTATCATTACTATCGGACTGCCACTTTAAAATGTATGTTCATTATTGAATAATTTCTTTTTCCACCTTACCGCACTACATTGCATCCAATCCTTCGTTGCCATCAGGCAACATATTCCCCAATTTCCCCGGGAGTTTAATATACCACCCTTTAAGTATAGACTGATCCTGCTAATACCCACATGTCGGAACGAAAAAAGCTATCGCCAATCGTTTTTTATACTTGTTTTATTGAATTTAGATCAACTTTTAATGATTTAAAAATCTTATCTTATTAATAAGCTATCATTGGCATATTTAAAAAAAACAGGGAGAAATTAATCTTCCTGTTGTGCGCTCAAATGCCTGTTTACTGCTATGTAAAAAAATTTCCCGATACCTGGATTGCAATATCCAGTTATTTTTACCTGAATAAAGGTGATAAAAGATTGGCAACCCGGCTGGCAATCTTTTTAATAATTTACTAATCTTTATTGATACCCGGGGTTTTGATAAGCTGCTTTTTCGTCAGCGGTCATTTCCATTCCATCAAGCTGGCCTTGCGGAATAGGACGCAAATATAGATTAACAGGAATTGTACGTGTGTAGGTGACCGGTGTATGATCTCCAAAACTGGTTCCGCAAATTGAATAGGTGGCGGCAAGTTCCGCCCATTTCTGCGTACGTACCAAATCAAACCAGCGGTATCCTTCTGCGTAAAATTCACGTGACCGCTCAGCCAATATATAATTGATATCAATTGCAGCAGGTGTGGCAGTTAACATGGCAGCGCTGTTATCTTCTACTTTGGCAACGTTTCCATTGTTATCCCAACGCCATTTCCCGGCGCGCGTGCGAATGACATTAATCAAATCCCTGGCACTGTTTCCGGCTGTTGTGGTGGCACCTTTTACCGCCGCTTCTGCAGCTATAAAATATAGTTCTGAGAATTTGTCGATTGGAAAAGGCCGGGTACTTCCTGCGTTGGGCTGTCCTAAACCTGTTCCATTATCCGTACGGTACGGCCCAAGTTTCCAAAGACCTGGAAACGCGATCCTGCTTATTCCGCCCGGGTTTATCACAAAATCCGCTCTTCCGGGAAGTACACCTGCACCAATATTAGCATTTGCAGCAGCATATACTACGGCAGGATCATCTTCATTGAGGAACGTCAACACCGGATCACCCGGTACAATGGACAGCCCGTTTGCATTAACCAATGAAGGCGTGGTAATACCGGCTAAATTCCAGTTGCCCCGATATACCGAGGTAAATGTGCCATCATACCTTGAGTCATTGGTTTTGTCTGCAAAAGTGTTCTTAAACACTTCGATGGGAGGAGCCATGCGCACCCAGGGACGTCCGAGATGTTGCTCTGCCGCACGCTGAACGGAGTTTATTCCGGAACTCTTCATATTTGGGTAATTCCATGTCAGCATCCAACCGGCAAAATTATCCGGTGCACCACCACTGCCATAGGTAAGGCTTGATCCATTGTATTTTTCACTTGTTTCGGTGTGATCGGCGTATAAAACTATTTCGTTGTTGCGGTCATTTGGGCCCCAGTTGACATCATAGTATGTTTTCTGTAAACCAAAAGGGCCCGGATCGCCAATGGCGGCAGTTGAAACATCATACGCCTGCTGAAAGTACCACTGTGCATCATGACCATCCGGGTCAGTCCTGTCACTGGCCGGGTAGGTTGGGATATTGTTAGGGTTCTGAAGCCACCATGCATAAGTGAGATAAGCTTTCGCCAAAATCAACCGTGCTGCAGTTTTCGTTAATCCTCCGGTTACGCGCCCGGTTGCAGGTAAGTCCGTTATTGCGGTCAAAAGATCCGGAAATACGGCTTTGGTATAAACGACCGGCACCGTATTGCGAACGGATGTCCTTACCGGGCTGGTATTGAATTTCAGCTCGCCTGCGCCCAAATCAAGCGGTACACCCCCAAAAGTTTGTACCAATAAAAAATAGTCGAAGGCGCGAAAGAATTTGGCTTCGGCAATTAATGAAGCCGATATGCCTGCTGCGGTGGCGTTTTCAATAACGCCGCTTGCCGTATTGATGTTGGGAAAAGCTTCTCCCCATAAAATACTGGAAGGATAGCTGGTTGAAAGAATTGCGCCAACACCAGAACAGTCCATGTCCTTAAAATTGCCATCTGCACTCTGGCCCCAGGTGGCTTCATCAGTACCTGTGATCCCGGAATTGTAATAATAGGCCTGTCCGTAAATATTTCGAAGGTGGCCATACATAGCCGTGAGGCCGCCATTAACTCCTTTTTCAGTTTTAAAGTAGTCAGGCGTAAATATGCTGCGGGGTTCTTCCTCCAGGATCTTTTTGCATCCTGTAAAAATCAATACCAGCAATGCCGATACCATTAAAGTTTTCATTTTTATATCTTTCATATAGTTGTATTTAAAATGATAAATTAAGCCCCAAAACATAATTACGGGTGGCGGGCGTATTGGTACCGATTGTCAAAATACGCCGTTGTGCAAGAGATAATGGAACCGCTGCATTCTCGTTACCATAAGAATTGGTTTCAGGGTCCATTCCTGATTCTTTATGATAAGGAGAGAACAGCACGAATGCGTTCTGTACAGTAAAATACATTCTTACCCTGAAGGAATTATTTTTAATCAGGCTCCTGTTAAGGTCGTACCCGAGTGAAATGGTACGAACTTTAAGGTAAGAAGCGTCGAAGTAACCCAGTGTGCTGGCATATTTAGCATTGTCACTACTGGTAATGCCACCAGGTTTTGGATATTTTGCGTCTGTATTTTCAGGTGTCCAGTAATCCACTTTTACATTTCCTTGCCTGCCACTTAGCAGGTTCAGGTAACCGCCCGAGCCATACAGTGTGCTGAGAAGAATGCCGCCGCTTTTAAAGGCGCCAACCAGGCTCAGGTCAAATCCTTTGTAAGCAACCCTGGTATTAAAACCTCCCTGGAATTTCGGATCAACGTCTGTAATCTGGCGGTCATCGGCGCCAATGGCCCTTACAGGTGAACCATCCTGGTTAAAACCCCCCGTATATTTAACCTTGATCATTCCGACATTTCCCCCGGGTTCCAGGATATTTAAATAGGGATCTCCTGTTTGCCAAAGCCCTGTTTTCTCAAAATCAAACAGTGCATTAATATTATGCCCTACAAACCATAAATTCCCTTCATCCCTGGTTTGCCCTGAGGCCAGTGCTACCAGTTTGTTTTTGTTGGTATAAAAGTTTACGCCTGCATCCCATGAAAAACCGTTGGGATTATCAAGTATGATCCCATTCAGCCCAAGTTCAAATCCCTTATTCTGCGTTTGTCCAACATTTGCCGTATAACTGCCCACACCCGATGTAGGCGGAAGGCCAACACTTAAAAGCAGGTCTTTTGTATTGGTCTGGTAATATTCGATTGTACCGGACAACCGGTTTTTTAGCAGGGTAAAGTCAAGGCCGTAGTTCCATGTCTCAGAGTACTCCCATCCTAAATCTGCGTTGGGAAGCTGGGATACATAATACCCGGTTGCATAAGTTGTAGTGCCAAAATTATAGGGCCTGGTGTTTAAAAGTCCAAGGGTCTGATAAGAATTAACTGACTGGTTGGACGTTTGTCCATAACCTACGCGAAGTTTCAATTTATTGATTGCTGTAACTCCTCTCATGAATGATTCATTGGTGAGATTCCAACCTGCCGATACGGCCGGGTAGGTATGCCATTTATGACCTGGCGCCAGGCGGGAAGAGGCATCAGAGCGTACGGTACCAGTCAGGAAATAACGGTTATCATAAGAATACATTACGCGTCCCATGTAGGACATTAAACCATTTTGACTATAGCTACCGTTCCCAATTGAAATTTCGCCTGTAGCCTGGCCAAGGTTATAAAACTGAAATGCATCGGCAGGAATATCTTTTGCCGACATGGAAGAACTATTGTACGTGTTTTGTTCAGTAGAATAAAGCGCCACCACATTCAGGGTATGTTTGGCGGCGAAAGTGCGGTCATAGGTCAGCAAATTTTCTATTGTCCAGTGATAAGTCTGGGAATTACTAACGCCGGCTGTCGAGATGGTGTTAGCGGTTGTGCTGTTTACGCCCACACCCGTATAATTGCCATTGTTATTCTGGATAAAGTCGATGCCCACATTGGCCCTGTACTTCAGCCCCTCTATCCCCGGAATTTTTACTTCACCATAAATAGAATTATAGGTGGCAAATCCCCTGGTTTCATTTAACCATTGGTCATGCAGGTCTTTTACCAACCTATTGGTTAACACGAAAGCTTCGTTCAAAGGCATCTTTACCGTTCTTTTTAAACTGCCATCCGTATTATAGGGATTTGCAATAGGGGAATTACTCAAACCGCCGAGTCCAAGTTGATTTCCTTCACTGATATTATAATTATTATTCGTGGTAAAGCCGATGCGGAAGTATTTTCCCACCTGCTGGTCTACCGAACCGCGCATAGAATATCGCTTATACTGCTGGGTAGGGATCAAACTTTCATTCAGGTAATACCCTCCTCCAAAATTATAGCTACCTGTTTCAGAACCTCCCGAAACGGAGAGATCATTACTGGTAACAGCAGCGCTTTTGCTGTAATATAATTTTTGCCAGTCAGTATTTACATCATCTGCTTCGTCAGCACCGTTTGTATAAATGCCTGCTGCTTTCCGAAAGGCGACAAATTCAGGTCCATCCATCATCGGGTAAGGAGCAAAGAGTTTTTGCAGACCATAATAAGAATTAAGATTGATTCTTGCTTTGCCGCCCTTTTGCCCCCGGTTGGTGGTTAATAATATGACACCGTTGGCACCACGGGAACCGTACACCGCTGTAGCGGAGGCATCTTTCAGAATATCCAAACTCTTGATATCATTTGGATTGATATCTGCAATAGATCCGGCAAAAGGAATTCCATCCAAAACGATCAGCGGATCGTTACTGGCAGTAAGCGAACGTTGACCACGAATAAGAATTTGCATGGTTGCCCCTGGTTTGGTAGATGTTTGCGATATCTCCACGCCCGGTATCCTGGCTTGTAGTGCCTGGGTAATGTTGGGCGCCGGTACTTCACGTAATTTATCCCCGCTGATGGAAGCTACGGAACCAGTTACAGCTTCCTTGCGTTGGGTACCATATCCTACCACAACCACCTGGTCCAGGTCAGTCGTGCTATTAGTAAGCGTTATATTAATGACCGTTTTACTTTTAATTGCTACTTCTTTATCAGGATATCCTACGGAAGAAATTAACAATAATCCATTGGAGGGCGCATTAATGCTAAACTCACCCTTATTATCGGTACTTACGCCTGCTGCTGTTCCTTTTACTATAACAGATGCTCCGGCTACCGGCTGATTTTTTTCGTTGATAATCCGCCCGGTGATAAGTGTTTGCCCCTGCGCCAGGATGGACGAGCCGGAAAAGAGGAGTAATGTCAATAATAAAGTGACAGGCCTGGTAAATCTCAACCAAAAATATGGAGCAAAAACATTCCGGGAGAAATTTTCATTTAGCTGAATCGCCATAATTTTTTGTAGCATTTAATTAGTTTTGGATGGTGAAAGTCGGTTTGTAAACTGCAGTGCACTTGTTCAACTAACTGAAATTGATGCGATATCAGGATACACGGGCAGTCGGAAAAAAATAGGCCGTATTAAATAGATGGTTGTCCGGTGAAGGAAAAAATAGCTGCAGCATATCGTTATTTTAGTTTAATCGCCAGATCATAACAGGAGAAATTATAATCTTGCACCAATACCCGACAAATCTAATTATGCCGCTAAAAAATGGATGGCTGATTTGTTGAAACTTATGGAACAAATGTTTAGCAGCTAAAAAAATCAAATTTCATGAGGGTATAGTTATATTGAAACCTGGTTGATTATCAAGTATATAATCGACATCCTGCCGTACTGAATGAATGCGGGTGTTTATAATGTTTATATTTCTGGAGAGCGGGCTTTTCTTTTTCAGGGCTTGCAAAGTTTAACTTCCTGAACCTGCAATCAAATTAGATAAAAGGCTAAAATTCAGAATTCAGTATCTTTGATTAGTAAAGATTGCTTTTCGAATGTATGAATTTCAAAAGATTTATTTTAGTCGTCTCCTA
The DNA here is from genome assembly GCA_039916545.1 of Ferruginibacter sp. Taxonomy (GTDB): domain Bacteria; phylum Bacteroidota; class Bacteroidia; order Chitinophagales; family Chitinophagaceae; genus Ferruginibacter. The sequence continues at coordinate 48,572 of JBDSLD010000226.1, read as the reverse complement.
TATATTAACAGCAGTCACAATTGCGGCTGGCCAGCAAAAACAAATCAACTTTACATCGCTCACTACTGAAGATGGGCTTTCTTCTAATACCGTCAGCGCAATCATAAAGGATAGCTATGGCCTGGTTTGGTTTGCTACCGAAGATGGGTTGGATAAATTTGACGGCTCCCATTTCACAGTGTACCGTCATAAACCAGGAGATACCACCAGCCTTTTTTCAAATGAAATTTTAGCCTTGCATGAGGATAAAAAGGGTAATTTATGGATTGGAACGAGTGGTGGCTCGCTAAGCCTGTATGATAGAAAAAAAGATCGCTTTACTCATTACCCTTCAGGCGGCGGGCTTAATAGCATAAGAAATAACGTGATCAGGTCGGTAAGCAGTGATTTTAATGGCAACATCTGGATAGCTCATTTTGATGGGATCGATATACTTAATCCAATGACCAACATTATAACTCCGGTATCATTTATAAAAAATACTTCGACCTCACCTGCCAATCATGGGATGTGCCTTTTTGAAGACAGTCGAAAACAGATGTGGATTGGCACAATCCAGGGGCTCTATCAATACAATTCCAGCACAAAATCTTTCAAACTATTTAGTCACCGCGAGGCAGATAGTTCAAGTTTGAGCGGTAATATCGTCAACTCGATTACAGAAGATAACCAGGGTAATATCTGGATAGGAACCAAAGAAGGCTTGTCTGCAATAAGTCCGGGTGCTAAAAGCTTTAAAAACTTCAGGCACAACGACAAAGACCTCACAACCCTCAGCACGAGTGACGTTAACACGATAGCTTTTGAAGGGGATAATTTATGGATCGGCACTACTGATGGTTTGAATATAATGAATACTAAAACCGGCGGGATTGCAAAACTTGGCCTTGACCACAGGAATATCCATAGTTTAAGTGCTAAAGCTGTCCGGTGCATTTACATTGACAAGCAAGGTATCTACTGGATTGGCACCATTCGCGGGGGCGTTGATAAATATGATAAAAACCTGAACCTGTTCAATTATATTAAAAGTAACGTTTTTGATGAAAATGGTTTAAATGCTTCTACAGTTACGTCATTTGCTGAAGCCGGGAAAGGCAAAGTTTTTATTGGAACAGATGGCAAAGGGGTGAGCCTTTTTTCGCCGGATACCAAATTATTTCAGCATTTCAGTATTCTTTCTCAAAGAGCGGGAGTAGGCGATCGCCTTTCCGTACTGGCACTTCAAATGACCCTCAAAAAACAATTATTGATAGGGACAGTTGGTGACGGGCTATTTATTTTAAACCCCGTATCCGGAAAGTACAGGCAATATGTAAAGGGAACAGGTGCAGAAGACCTTAATTCGGATGAGATCTACAGTATCAGTGAATTTCGGGATGGAAGCATTTGGGTTGGCACCAATGGAGAAGGGATCAACGTTTTAAACAGTGATCTCAAAGTAATTAAAAAATATATACCCAGTCCAAAAACACGCGAAGAAATTAAATTGCCCATTAATGGATACATAAGAGATATAAAAGAGGATAAAGATGGCAATGTCTGGATTGCCACACATGGCGGGGGACTTGCGGTACTTCGGCCTTCCGATGGGAAATTCACTATATATAACACTTTGAATAACAAACTACCCAATGATAAGGTACAATCGTTATTTGAAGATAGTCACGGTAATATCTGGGCCGGTACTTTTGGAGGTGGGTTAGCCTTATATAATAAAAAAAATAACCAGTTTTCTATTTATTCAGAGAAAGAAGGCCTGCAGAACAGTACCATTTATAAAGTTGTAGAAGATAAAGCAGGGTTAATCTGGATAAGCACCAACAAAGGAGTCAGCAGTATTAACCCGGCTACAAAGAATATTAACAACTTTAATTTTCACAACGGGCTTCAAAACAACAACTTTTTCCATGGCTCGGGTATAATGCTTTCCGATGGTGAATTATTTTTTGGCGGCCTTGATGGATTTAACTATTTCCATCCCGCGTATTTGATAAAAAACAATAACATCCCGCCGGTACTCATAACTGATTTAAGAATATCCAATCAATCTGTAAATCCCTCCGAAAGTGGTCCAATACAGGAACACATTTCGGTAGCTAAAGAGATCAACCTGGATTATAAGCAAAACTTTGCGTTGGACTTTGTTGGGTTAAGCTACACAACGCCTGAACAAAACCATTATCAATATAAACTGGAAGGCTTTGAAAAAGATTGGAACAATGTAGGCAATTCAACCACGGCTTCTTATACCAATCTTGACCCGGGTGACTATGTTTTTCAGATAAGGGCCAGTAATAATGATGGTGTATGGAATGAAAAAGGAGCATCCATAAAAGTACATGTTCACCCCCCTCTCTGGCGAACCGGGTACGCTTATGTTTTATATACTTTGCTCATAATTGGAAGTTTGCTATATACCCGGCATTTAGGCATCCGTAAAATAAAAAGAAAATTTGCGCTGGACGAGGAGAAAATTTATGCAGAACAGGAACGCAGGGAAGCAAAACGGATCCATGAACTGGACCGTGTCAAAATAAAATTCCTAACTAATTTAAGCCATGAATTCAGGACCCCCATTTCTCTCATTTTAGGGCCGGCAAACAGCTTATTGGTGCATGAAAAAGACCCACAGGCATTTCGCCAGTTAGATATAATAAAGCGTAATGCAAGGCGGCTGCTTAACCTGGTAAATCAACTGCTTGATTTTAGAAAAATGGAAGTGCAGGAATTAAAATTTAACGCGACAGCAGGAGAATTAATCAGTTTTATTAAAGAGGTTTCGGATTCGTTTAAAGACCTTGCCGAAAGAAAAAAAATCGCATTTGATATTTCCAGCCAGGTTGATTGTATGTACGCTATGTTTGATCATGATAAATTGGAAAGGATATTGTTTAACGTTTTATCGAATGCATTTAAATTTACTATTGCCGGAGGTGAAATTGCGCTTAAATTAGAAAAAGCCGATGATATCTCAACCCCTGCCAAATCATGGCTTGCCATTAAAATAACCGATACGGGAATCGGCATCCCGGCAGATAAAAAAGAAAAAATCTTTGACCTCTTTTTCCAGAATGCGACGGATGCTTCTATCCTTAACCAGGGCACTGGAATTGGCTTGTCGATTACCAGGGAATTTGTAAAAATGCATGGCGGTACAATTACTGTCGACAGCGAGCCCGGAAAAGGTACCACTTTTACTATTCTGTTACCTTTTACGCCGGTTGATGCTCCGGCAGGTGGGACTGCGATAATTGAGGAATCTACGCTTACCGATATTAGCGCGGCCGAACAAATAGCAGTACCCAAAGACAAAAATGAATCATTTAAAAAACAAGCCGATATTCCCTGCGTTTTATTGGTGGAAGACAATGACGACTTCAGATTTTATATAAAGGATAATCTTAAAAGTAAGTACAAAATTATTGAAGCGTCCAATGGGAAAACAGGCTGGCAAAAAGCGCTCGCTCACCATCCGGAGCTGATCGTAACAGATATCAATATGCCTGAAATGAATGGAATCGAACTCTGCCATAAAATTAAAGCGGATAAAAGGACCAATCATATTCCGATTTTGTTACTAACTGCCCTAACCGGTGAAGCCGATCAGTTAAAAGGACTAAATACTGGCGCCAGTGATTATATCACCAAGCCTTTTAATGTTGAATTGTTGAATGCAAAAATAAAAAACCTGCTACAGTTAAATACCACTTTGAAAGACACCTATAGCAAACAAATAAAAGGTATTTTCCCTGAAGTTAAAGTTGAGTCAGCCGATGAAAAATTGTTGCAAAAGATTATGCAGTACCTGGAAGACAACCTTTCCAATCCCCGGCTATCGGTGGAAGATATGAGCAAACAGGTAGGCATGAGCAGAAGTTCCCTGTATAGTAAATTACTTGAACTTACCGGGCAGACACCTGTAGAATATATACGTTCTGTAAAGCTGGACAAAGCAGCGGCATTGCTTGAAAAAAGCGACATGAACATCGCGCAGATAGCTTATTCAGTAGGTTTTTCAACACCTAATTATTTCGCTAAATCCTTTAAGGCGAAATTTAATGTACTCCCCTCAGAATTTATTAATAAAATGAGAAAAGATGGTGAAAAAGGAAATAACCAAAGTTGATTTATGGCGAATAGAAAAACAGCGGACTTTGTATTTTTAGCCCTGTCTAAGCCTTTTCGAAAACAAACATATTCTGAGAATCGCTCGGCCTTTTTGCCGGTTATCGCTTATAAGTCCTTTCTGATAAACCAGTTCTGTATTATACGAAACCCGAGATTGCCACGCGTATTTAACAGTGGTTATTCAAAGAATGGAACGTTGGGGGTTGCGTATTTTTTCAACGCTTCTAAGTTGAGTTCTGCACCGGTGCCTGGTTTGCCGGATACTGTAAGAAAGCCGTTTTCTATAAATGGTTTATGATACGTTATGATCTCTTTCCATTTAGGTTCTGTATCGCTTAATGTTTGCCATTCGGGTATATGAAAATTTGGAACAGCAGCACAAACATGTGCGGAGGCCATGGCTGCAAGAAACGAACCGACCATGTGTGGTGAAAACGGTGTATAATATAAATTAGCGAGGTTCGCTATACGCCGCCCTTCACCAAGTGCTGCGATATAACAGTAGATATAAAATATTTTTTTAAAAACAGCCATACACCTGAATGGGTTTAATTGGATCTAATAAATAATAGGTCGCATGAACTCCTTACTGGCAATAGAGCAGGAATTCGAAAGGAAAGTGATGTTTCATTATAACCCCACCAATCTCCTGGCTGAAAAATTCGGGAGAATACTCGTGTCGCAATAGCAATTGGCTTATCAGCAATCATTGACGAACAGACAGGCAAGTAATTTAAAGACATAAATATCAGCGAAACAAAGTAATGTTTTGAAATATCCAAGGACGGATTATATTGAAAGTTTATTTAAGTAATTCGTACGAAATTATTTTGACAAAGGGCTTCTTTTAAACTATGGTTTTTTATAAAACAACTTGCTGCTATGAAAAAAAATTGTATGTAGCAGTTCACCGGAAGATCACGGTTTTTGTAAGTGAAGGCAATGCGCCGGTATTGGAGATGCCGCATATAGAAAGACGTTGTCTTCCGTGACAAAAAGCATATCTATAATAAAATTAATCAGCGCCAAAAAGTCTGGAACCCTGATTTTTTTTGCAACAATAAAAAAGCATTCAAAAAAATAGTACCATGATTGAGGCACACAGCAGTAATCAAATATCAACAGGCACGCTGCTGCAAAATTAAAACGATCGCACCATTTTTAATGAAATGATAAAGAGTTTTATGGCTTCACATGCCGGTAAAAACCTTCTGGTGAAAGCAAAGATTTTTTTATTGCAATTCAGCGATCCTTCTGAATTCATCTTCCAGTTTATTGCTCAGGCTTTCGAATATCTCATAATATTTCATATAAGTATTATGGTGGTTTTCGGCCGGGGAAAAACTTTGGGCAATTTCAATCTGGCCAGCAGCTTCATCGAGTGATTTGAATATCCCCATTTCAGTAGCAGCTAACAAAAAGGCACCTGTACTTACACTGTTTAAATTTTTGGTAACATGCACTGGTATATTAAACATATCTGCAATTATTTGTGTACAAAAAGGTATAGTTGCAAAGCTCCCGTTTACTGAAAGCGCACTGATATTCCTATGCTCGTTCAGCATTTTTCCAATGCTATAGATTTCATAAAGTATACCCTCGATAGTAGCCCTGATAAAATGCGGGCGTTCATGTTTAATATTTATCCCGAAGAACATCCCCCTTGCATCAGGATTCCATATGGGCGCTCGTTCCCCTAACAGGTAAGGTAAAAACAATAATCCGCCAGAGCCTGTGGATACTTTGGTAGCTTCCAGTAGCAGGGTGTTCATGCAACTTTCTATATCATATGCAGTTGCAAAATCTCCAAATTGTTTTGCAAACCATTCAAAAGTACCCGCCCCGCTATTGCTTGGGCCACCACTTACAAAACAATCTTCTGTAATCAGGTAATTAAATATTCTTTTCTTTTCATCATACAGCATTTTATTACCAACTACCCTTACGGCACTGCTGTCTTCAATTGTAATGGTAGCCTTGTCACTGTTCCATATACCAGCACCAAGGGTAGCCAGGCAGCCATCACTGGAGCCGATCAATATTTTTGTATCTGCGCTTAATCCAAATGAATTCTGGTAGGCTTTTTTTAAGGTGCCCGCAGTAGCAAAAACCGGAACAAGCTGCGCCAGTTTATCGCTGCTTATGCCGGCAAAATAAAGTGCTTCCGGCTCCCAGGCAATTTTGTGAACATTCAGCATGCCACTTGCACATGCCAGGCTGTAATCAATCATATACTCTCCCGTTAGCTGGTGTACCACGTAAGACTTTATAGAGAGAAATTTTCCGGCTTGTTGAAATTTTTGTTGATCATTTTTCTTCATCCACGCAATTTTCAACATGGTAGACATAGGATGAAGAGGGGTGCCTGTACTATTATACATTTTTTCTGCAAGTGGAGATTCCTTTATTTCTATCGCTTCTTTCTTTGCCCTGTTATCAGCCCAGGTGGATGCGTAGCCCAGGGGAATGCCATGTTTATCAACAGCCAGCGTACTATGCATAGAGGAGCTGAAACATATAGAGGCCACTTTATATTTTTTGGGATGTATCATTTCGTTGAGCAGATTTTTAAGTACGTATAGCATGGTTATAAAAATTTGTTCAGGATCCTGCTCGCTATAATCCGGCTGAGAGTGAAAGGTGGGGTAATAACCTTTCATACTGCCGATCGTACTGCCATTCAGGTCGAAAGCAAAAATCCTAACGGCATTGGTGCCAATTTCAATTGAGATAATACATTTCATAAATGCGGTTTATTCGTTATAAGAATTATTTTTTCTAAATTCTCCCGGTGTAAAGCCGGTGAGTTTTTTGAAGGTGGTGGAAAAATGCTGAGATGAATTAAACCCGGTATCCATAGCAATGTCGGTAATACTGACATCACTCTTTTTTAATAGCCTGATAGCTTCGGAAACACGGATATTAATAAGATAATTCAAGGGAGTAAATCCTGTATAACTCTTTACCTTATCATTGAATAAGGTATTACCTAACCCCACCAATGCAGCCATCTCATCTACTGTCCATTGGTGTGAAATATCCTGGCGCAATGTTTCGTCCAGTTTCATAAATGTTTTGAGAAAATCACGGCCAGGATTCTTTTGTTGTGTAAGCTGTCTCGTCAGTAATATAAATAGCTCGTCAATATGGTTATTTACACTTGTATAATAACCAAACTCCTGGTTGCTTAATTCCTGTTGAATACATTTCAATATTTTACCAGCTTCATTGATTTTTGTAATTATAAGAGGGCTGCTCAATAACAAAATTTTAGTCATTGTGATGATTTCATTGGCAGATAGCCGGCCCCACTTATCCAAAATAATTTCATCAGTACCGTGCAGACGTGCCTTAATATGAAGAAAGGAAAAAGAACCAATTTCCAGCACACTACTACTACTACCGATTTCCTGGCCGGGAAGAATCAAAACAACATCGCCGGGATAAAGCGTGTGCTCATTATTGTTAATATTCCAATGAAATTTTCCATCAGAAATGTAGAAGATTTTAATCCCTGATATTACAACTTTTGGGAAAGCATTTAGGTGTATCGCGGAATTTTTGAGAACACCCAATTCAATAATATGCGGGAACAAACTCAATTCTTCGGAATTCCCCTGGCTTAACATAAATTGATTCATACAGCATTATCTTGACAGGTGCTAATATTATAATACAAGTTATTGTTGTTTTCAAGTTTAAAGAAAAGAAATTTATTTTGGCATTTTTGTATAAAATCCACCGGAGTTTAATATTGGAAATCTGTAATGATTAGTTATAATATATTTGTTTAACAGATTTTTTTTACAAAACAAATTGCTATATGAAGAAACTTACACATCCCATGCGGGTTTCCCGTGCCTTTTTTATTTTCTTTCTCTCCATGTTGATCTCCTCTTTTTCGTTTGCACAAACGGTAACCGGAACAGTAACTGACGACGGCAATAAACCGCTTTCAGGAGTAACCGTAACGGTTAAAGGAACTAACCGAAGTTTTGTTACCGATAATGATGGAAATTTTAACATCATAGCCCAAAGCAAGGAAAAATTGGTTTTCAGCTACGTGGGATTTGCCACCCAGGAGATTACAGTTAGCGATAATAAGAACTATACCGTCACTATGGCGAGAGGTGATGGAAAAGATCTGGATGCGGTAATAGTAACAGCCCTTGGTATCAGTAAACAATCAAGAGGATTGGGTTATGCTGCAACAAGCGTTAAAGCAGAAGAGCTTACGATCAACAGAACGCCCAACCCGATAAATGCATTGCAGGGAAAAATTGCCGGCGTAAATATTTCGAGTCTTGGCACTGGCCCTGGTAGTTCCTCCAAAATCAGAATTCGCGGACAATCTTCTATCTCGGGCCAAAATAGCCCCCTGATTGTTATTAATGGTGTACCGATCGACAATACCAGTTCCAATAGCAATAGTGACCCTGGAGGCAGTGTCAATGGAAGTACTGTTGGCGTTAAAGGAGGCGGTGTTACTTCGGATGGCGGTGATGGCTTATCAAGCATTAACCCGGATGATATTGAAAATATGACTATATTAAAAGGCGGCGCCGCTTCAGCACTGTATGGGTCAAGGGCAAAGGATGGTGTAATAATGATCACCACAAAATCAAGAGGAAAAGGAAAGGGGATAGGTGTTACCTATAATGTAAATTATACGAATGAAACACCTTTGGATTACACTGATTATCAAAAAGTATATGGACAAGGGGAGGGGGGTGTTCGGCCAACTACTGTTAACCCAACCTCCGGTCAATGGTCCTTTGGCGAACTGATTACACCCGGAACGACACAAACATTGTTTAATACAACCGATATTCCTTATGTGGCACAGGGTAGCCGCATAAAAGAATTTTACCGGCACGGGCAAAACCTGACCAATACCGTTACGCTGAGTACCGGCAACGAAAAAGGCGGGTTATATCTTTCATTAACCAATGCTGATAACAAAGGTATCGTACCCAATAACAAATTTAACCGCAAGGGTATCAATCTTGGGTATAGTTACAACTTAACAGAAAAGCTCAGTTTTGCCGGAAATATGAATTATACCAATGAAAAAAACACCAATCCTCCCAATATAGCTAACCAGGATAATTCTATACCTACGACCCTTATGGCAATGGCGAACACGATGCCTTTAAGTGTACTTGATGCTAATAAATATAATCCAGCTACCGGTAATGAATATGTGTATTCAAGATTTACCAACCGCACCAACCCTTATTGGGTGTTGGCTGAACAGTTTCACAACATTAAAAGAGACAGGGTATTTGGTAATTTTTCCATGAAATACAACCTGCTGTCATGGCTTTTCGTTCAGGGACGTTTTGGACAGGATTACTGGAGCCGCGATGAAGACGTAAATAATTTTCCTACGGGCCAGGCATCCAGAGCACTGGTTACAGGTTTTGCGAACGGCATCTATACACAGGAATCGCGTCGTTTCAGAGAAACCAATCTCGATTTTTTAGTTTCAGCAAATAAAACATTCAACCGCTTTGAAGCAACGCTTACTGGTGGCGGTAACCAGATGAGAAGAAGACGCGATATAAATAATGTGCAGGTTACAGATTTCTTTGTACGAGGACTTTATTCAGTACAAAATGGCCGGGCAAAAGACCCTGTGTACACGCTGGAAGAACAAGGCGTAAACTCTTTGTACGGCTCAGGCGAAATTTCATGGAACAAAACTTTGTATGTTACAGGTACCGTTCGAAACGATTGGTTCTCAACGCTGGCGCCAAAAAACAGGAGTATTTTATATCCCTCCGTTTCCGGGTCTTATGTGTTTTCCGAAAATCTTGCCAAACTTGACTGGTTAAATTTTGGTAAATTAAGGATTGGTTATGCAGAGGTAGGCAGTGATGGGGATGTAGCGCCTTACTCCGGGCAACTTTTTTACGCGGTGAATGCCAATTTGATCAACAATCCTTCCGGTGTATTGGTTCCCATTGCTACAAGTGGTTCATCAATACCTAATCCAAATTTAAAGCCCGCCCGTGTTTCAGAAACTGAACTGGGTATGGAATTAAAAATGTTTAAAAGCAGGGTAAATCTCGATGTCGCGGTATACAAAAAAATAACCAGGGACCAAATTGTGCAGGTGCAGGTATCAGACGCCTCGAGTTTTTTAAACACGCGTATCAACAGCGGAGAAAGCAGTAACAAAGGCTTTGAAGGGTTGTTAACTCTTATTCCAATTCAGCGTAAAAGTTTTAGCTGGCAGATTACTGCAAATACTTCTTATAATATCACTAAAGTGTTAAGTATCGTTACCAATACACCGGGAGAAAGGATCACTATCGGAACCCATGCATTCAACGGTGAAGTACGGCATGTTGTAGGACAGGAAATGGGGCAAATTGCCGGCTATGGTTATGCCACCGATGCGAGTAAGGGCAACCAAAGAATATTCCAGGCCAATGGGTTACCACTTCGTACAGCCGACCTCGTATTATTTGGCAGCGCCTTGCCAAAATGGACAGGTGGGTTTTTAAATTCCTTTACTTATAAGGGAATTACCCTGTCTGTTTTTATTGATTATAAACTTGGTAATAAAATGTTATCTGGTACTAACTTCAATGCCATAAGGGAAGGCTTGCATAAAATGACTTTAGAAGGAAGAGCAGGTGGCGTAGTTGGTCAGGGCGTCAATCAAAGCGGTGGTACCAACACGGTGGTTGCCCCGGTTCAAACTTATTGGGAACATTTAAGGTCGCAACAAATTATAGAACCTGTTATTTATAACGGGGGCTACTGGAAATTAAGGCAGATCAGCATAGGCTACGATTTTACAAAATACCTTTCCGCAAAACTACCATTCAAGGCTGTGCGGCTTGACCTGGTAGCCAATAACGTATTAATAATAAAAAAATGGGTGGATAATATTGATCCCGAGACTTTTGGTTTTAGCTCGGACAACCAGGTGGGGCTGGAATCACCCGGCTTGCCTACTACGAGGGGAATTGGCTTGAACCTAAACATTAAATTTTAAAACTCATGATTATGAAAAAAATATTTAGCTATAGCTTATTGATTATATTATCGGTATTCGCCGTTTCCTGCGATAAAGGACTGGAAGATCTTAATAAAAATAAAACAAGCCCTACTTCGGTTGACCCTGCTTTTTTATTAAACAATGCCATTATCAATTCATCATTCCCATTCAAAACCCTGGTGTTCGATATTGGCGTTGTACAACAAATGGTTTCGCCAAACGGCGGTGTACTTGCCGGGGCAAACTTTAACCAGGACAGTCGTGATGTGACCACCCAACCTGTTTGGGCGGTATATTATCAAAATGTCATTAAGTATACGAAAGATGTAATAGTAAAGACAAAGGATGTACCTGCAAGAAGCAATTTATATAATATGGCGAGGATATACCAGGCTTTTTCCTTTATGGTACTTACTGATGAGTATGGGGATATTCCCTATACAGAAGCCGGTACCGGCTATTCCGATCAGAAGCTTTTGCCGAAATATGAAACACAGGAGGCTATTTACACCAGTTTGATCCAGGAATTAACGGATGCGGCTGCAGCGCTTAATGCTGCCAGTTCCACAGAAAGCGCTGATTTGTTATACAGCGGCGATATTGCAAAATGGAAAAAATTCGGCTATTCATTGCTGTTAAGGGCTGGTATGAGGCTGGGTAAAGTGGACGCTGCAAAAGCGCAAACAACCGTAGCTGCAGCATTTGCCGGAGGCGTAATATTAAGCAACGCAGATAATGCTTACATCAGGCAGGATGCCAACTACAACCATCCGATCGGTGGTGGCTTAAATGGTAGTGAAGCAGCTAATTTCTATTTAGCCAAACCCTTTCTTGACCAGTTGAAAAATACCAACGATCCAAGATTATCGGCTATAGCAATCCGTTATGTTGGGGCAACATCTGGTAACGGGCAAACGGTTGCGTCGGGTTCTACAAATCCGGCACTGCAAATAGGCATACCTATGGGAAAAGATAATGGTACTGTTGTAGCGCAGGCAACTGCAGATGGCCTTGCTTCTTTTTACGATTACAGCCAGGCAGATCGCAGAAGGATATTAAAAACAACTTCGCCTGTATTTTTAGTTACTGCTGCACAAACCAATTTATTGTTAGCCGAAGCAAAATTCAAAGGCTGGATAGCTACGGGAACCGCTGAGCAATATTTTAGCGATGGAATAAGAGCGCATATGGATCAAATGGCAACTTATGATGCTAATTCCGCCGTTGCAGCGGCAGCAAGGGATACATATGTTGCTGGTAACCCGCTTGGTGCAGGTACAGAATTGCAGCAAATCAATACACAATACTGGATCGCATCTTTTTTAAACGGGCCGGAAGCATTTGCCAATTTTAGAAGAAGTGGTTTTCCAACTTTAACACCCAATCCTTACGGACAGCCGAATAACCCCGATGTGCCGAATGGTACTTTTATCAGGAGGCTCACCTATCCTACTTCAGAATTGTCAATCAATTCTACCAATGTAAATGCCGCCATTGCAACGCAGGGGCCGGATAAATTGAGTACAAGGGTTTGGTGGGATAAATAAATATTTCACAAGCAGTATTAATAAAAAATTTTAGATGAGCAAAAAGCTAAGGAGCTATGATTGGTTTGGCAAAGATGATAAGATGGGTTTTGTACACCGTTCATGGTTTCGCAACCAGGGTTATCCGGATGATTATTTTCGAGGTCGTCCTGTAATAGGGATTTGTAATACATGGAGTGAATTGACTCCTTGTAACGGACACCTGCGCGATTTTGCAGAAATAGTAAAACGTGGTGTAATAGAAGCTGGTGGCTTTCCCTTAGAATTTCCGGTTACCTCACTGGGTGAAACAATAATGAAGCCAACGACCATGCTGTTCAGGAACCTGGCCAGTATGGATACGGAAGAGAGCATTCGTGCCAATCCCCTGGATGGTGTGGTATTATTAACAGGTTGTGATAAAACAACACCAAGTACCGTAATGGGTGCCTGCAGTGTGGATTTGCCAACTATTGTTGTTCCCGGTGGACCCATGCTCAATGGAAGATTTAAAGGTGAATGTTTAGGTTCCGGTTCATTCAATTGGATGGTAAAAGAAAAAAAGCTAAATGAAAATTATACGGCTGAAGATATTTTAGAAGCTGAAATAGGAACCGCCCGCAGCCAGGGGCATTGTATGAGTATGGGTACTGCTTCCACAATGGCGTGCATGGTAGAATCGTTGGGGTTAACATTGCCGGGCGCCGCCACTATACCAGCCGTGGATTCAAGAAAGAAAGTACTGGCACAATTGAGTGGCAGAAGGATTGTAGAAATGGTAAAAGAAGATTTAAAGCTATCAAAGATTCTTACCCGAAAAGCCTTTGAAAATGCGATTGTGGTAAATGCTGCAATCGGAGGCTCCACTAATTTCCTGATTCACTTACAAGCCATTGCCGGAAGAATCGGTGTGGAATTAAATCTGGAGGATTTCGATAAAATTGGCAGCGGAATTCCGCTCCTGGTTAACCTTAAACCTTCTGGTCAGTTTTTAATGGAAGATTTTTATTACGCTGGTGGCTTATCCGTTGTAATAAACGAGTTAAAGGACTATTTGCACAATGAGTTGCTTTCATCTAATGGAAAATCTATCAGTGAGAATTATAAAAACCCGGTCTGCTATAACCGGGAAGTAATAGCCTCCGTTGAACAACCATTTCAACAAAATGCTGGTATTGCTGTGTTAAAAGGAAATCTATGTGTAGATGGCGCTATCATCAAACCGTCGGCGGCATCAAAAGATTTGATGAAACATCGCGGCCGTGCCGTAGTATTTGAAACAATGGAAGATTATCACGCCAGGATTGATAACCCTGACCTTGATATTGATGAAACATGTGTAATTGTTTTAAAAACAGTTGGCCCCGTCGGTTATCCCGGCATGCCGGAAGTAGGTAATGTGGATTTACCGGAAAAATTGTTGCGCAAAGGAGTAAAAGATATGATACGAATATCCGATGGGAGAATGAGTGGAACAGCTGCCGGCACAGTAATATTGCATGTGTCGCCGGAATCTGCTGTTGGAGGCACATTGGCATTGGTAAGAAATGGCGATATGATTGAACTGGATGTTGAAAAAAGAAAACTCCACCTTGATATCAGTGATGAGGAATTAAAAAAAAGAAAAGCCGCCTGGAAAGCGCCACCGCCAATGGCAACCCGGGGCTATGTAAAATTTTATATCGATCATGTTCAGCAGGCCCATCTTGGCGCAGACCTTGATCTTTTACAAGGCGGCTCAGGAGATGTAATAACAAGAGACCTCCATTAACCAACAACACATACGAAGCTCATTGCCAGAAGCCGTTTAAATGATTTTATTAACCAATTTTTGCCATGTTTATTGATATGGCAATCACTTCTTGCGATAAATAAATGTAATGTGGCAAAAGAAGCTGACAAAAGTATTTATTAACACTAAACCTAATCATCTAAAAGGAAAAGTGGTTTATGAATCTGTACAATGCCAGAAGCGGAATTGTAATTGAAGCAAGCGGTTATTTTTATTCAGTAGGCGCAAAATGAGACAAACTTATTAATGATGACAATGCGCTGCAAACTGCAAAAGAATTGATTGCAAATGTAACTGCTGAAGATGGTACATCGATTGAAGAATTACTTTCCGTAATTGGCAGCAACCAGGAATTATGGGCCTGCGGCGTTACCTGTTTACGCAGCAAGATCGGGCGGCAGGAGGAAAGCAAAAATGCCGGCGGCGGCAATTTCTATGGTCGTGTGTACGAAGCTGAAAGACCGGGGTGTTTTTTTTAAAAGTGCTCCACACCGTGTAGTGAGTAATAAGGGTTTTGTAAAAATAAGAAGAGACAGCACCCGGAATGTGCCGGAGCCTGAACTGACATTGGTAGTTACAACGAGTGGAAAAATAATTGGCTATACACTGGGCAATGATATGAGCAGCCGCAGTATAGAAGGTGAGATCCTTTATACCTTCCCCAGGCGAAAACCTATGATGGGTGCGCAGCACCCGGCCCCTGTATTTTACTTAAGAAAAACCAATTGGTTCCGATACAAAAATCACCTTGACAATTCACAGAAATAAGCAAACAGCCTTTACCGAAACGATTGCCATCAGCCAGATGAAACGTACCCTGAAGAATTGACTTCCTTTATTTACCGGGAATGCTCTTTCCCTCATGGTTGCATGATTATGACCGGCAAGGAGTATTGGAAGAAACCGAAAGTATCTTAGATCGATTGGATGCCTTGCGTTACAAATTAGATTCGATAAACTTTGTCGGTTCAAAAAGATATGAAGACGATGGTGCCTTGGCAGCCTGCAAATCAGCAATGAGAAAATACCAACGCGATGTCTACAAACTTGCCGGTGACCTGACGGTTGATTTCAACGGGCGGGAAAAAGCATTTGAATTTCCCGACTTCAGCGGGAATGGAAACAAATGGCAATTGGCAAGGTTGAAAATTGACAGTGATGGCAACTCCCATCTGGTGGAAGAAATTGAGAAGAAGCACTTCGAACCATATTGGAAAAGGTTTGGAAGGAAGCAATAGCATTTGTTTTTATGTGTATTTAAATCCTGCTTTTTTTACAGTGGCACTTTTATTGAATTAAAAAAGCCATTGCAAATTATACATGGCTTCTTTTGGATTATTTATAAAAAGTACTAAGTATGCGTACCTAATTTATTTAGTTGTTAAAAAATAATAAAAATTGACGATAATTTATTTAGCTTCTAGACTACAGGTAACTTAATAAAATTTGATGGGGTTTTCGAAAATGAAAATACTCCTTACACCAAACAAGTAATTTACTTTCGGATTTATATTTAAAAATAAAACTGCTATTCGCTGAATTTGATAAGGGGGAATTTTTACTTGTGGAAATTAAAAAGGTAGATGATGATGTAACATATGCACTCTTTAAAAATCTTAAAATTTCAAAATACACTGCTATATTGGAATTGTTCACTGAACATCTGGAAACTTTCCGGGTCAGCGGCTATTAGCGTACCCATTACCACCCTTTCACCCCACCACCCACATAGCCACACCAATAAGGAATACTTCAAAGCAATCAAAGGCATCAAAAAGGTTAAGAATACAGTTACAGTATGCACTTCTTGCTGCACCACCAATAAAAAAGACTTCCACATTTTAGTAGAAGCCTTATTGTGTCTAAGTGGGCCCACCTGGGCTCGAACCAGGGACCACCTGATTATGAGTCAGGTGCTCTAACCAACTGAGCTATAGGCCCTTTCTTCGTTTATTTTGAAGAATGAGGATGCAAATATAATCAAAGACAATCAATTTAACGCTTCATTAAATTATTTGCCGTTATTTTGCACATTCAAAATTAATTATGAAGAAAATATTGTCCCTTATTTTAACTGTCTCTTTTATAACTACCCTTTCCGCCCAGGTAACCGATACCACTGTCACGGAAACTACTGCCCCCATAACCCAACTTCCTCAACCAACACCCGGAAAAAAAGACTGGAGTAAAATTACCATCGACCGCGCCGGCGATCATTTTATGATAGCCATTAGCAGCGATAACTGGGGTGGCGCTCCGGATAGTATAAAAAACAGGATGAAGGGTTTATCCCGCGGCCTTAATGTTGCCATCATGCTCAATAAACCTTTTAAAAGCGACCCTCGTTGGAGCGTCGCTTTCGGATTAGGCATCAGTCATAGCAGCATCTTCTTTAAAAATACTTCTGTTGATGTAAAGTCAACTTCAACACTGCTTCCTTTCAAAAACCTGGATTCTACGGACCATTTCAAAAAATATAAATTGGCTACTACCTTCCTGGAAGTGCCCCTTGAATTAAGGTACACATTCGATCCCGTTAATGAAAAGAAAAGCTGGAAAATAGCCCTGGGAGTTAAAGTAGGTACCATGCTGAACGCCCATACAAAAGGCAAAACAATGCAGAATAAAAGCAATACTACCATCGGGAGTTACACTGAAAAAGAGAACAGGAAGACATTCTTTAACAGCACCCGCCTGGCAGGTACGGCGAGGTTCGGTATTGGCAATTTCTCCTTGTTTGGATCCTACGCAATTACCGCTTTATTGAAAGACGTTGCCGGGCCATCTATTCGCCCTTACCAGATCGGACTTTGCATCAGCGGATTATAGTCTTAACAATATTTATAAGTGATCCCGGCTAAATGCCGGGATTTTTAGTTTACAATCCTGTAACTTTGCAACTTATTTTACTTCATGAGCGACGAAATCAAACACGAATGTGGCCTCGCCTTCATTCGCCTTCGCAAACCTTTCAGTTATTATCAGCAAAAATATGGATCAGTTTTGTACGGCCTGAATAAGCTGTACCTGTTGATGGAAAAGCAGCATAACCGCGGACAGGATGGCGCGGGTATTGCAACTGTAAAACTAAATGTCGAGCCGGGTTACCCCTTTTTACACCGGCTCCGAAGCAGCGCGAATCAACCCATTGCTGACCTTTTTTTCCAGGTGGGGAAAGAGATAGAGGAACTGGAAAAATATCAACCCGATATAAAAAATCACCCGGGCCTGATGAAGGGACATGTCAATTACCTGGGCGAATTATTACTGGGACATTTACGTTATGGTACGCAGGGTAAGAACAATGTTGAGTTCTGTCATCCTTTCATAAAAAGACATACTATACCGGCAAGGAATCTCGCGCTGGCGGGCAATTTCAACTTAGTAAATACAGAAGAATTATTCGGACTTATCAATATAGATCCGGGTGTGTTCCAGCGGCAGAGCGATCTTGCAGCCATGATGGAAGTTCTGCATCATTTTATTGTTAAAGCAGATGAAGCTTTTCCGGAGCAGCTGGATATGGTAAAAGTGTTGAAAAAAGCGGTGCCCCTTTTTGACGGCGGATTTAATTTCTGTGGCCTGGTAGGTAATGGGAGTGCTTTCGTAATGCGGGACGCACATGGCATACGACCTTCTTATTATTATATAAATGATGATGTAATAGTTGCTGCCAGTGAACGGGCCGCCATCAGGACGGCTTTTAACGTGGGTGAAAATGAAGTGCAGGAACTAATGCCTGGTTGCGCCTTGCTGGTAGATCCGGATGGCAATTACCACATCGAACAGATCATCGAAGCCAAAGAAAGGAAGGCGTGCAGTTTTGAGCGCATCTATTTTAGCCGTGGCAGTGACGAAAAAATTTACAAGGAAAGAAAAGCATTGGGAAGATATTTAAGCGAACCGGTGCTGAAGGCGGTGGATTATGACCTGCGCAATACCATTTTTTCTTTTATTCCAAACACAGCGGAGACCGCTTTTTACGGCCTTTTAAAAGGAGCCGATGATTATCTTAAGAAAATTAAAGTAGAACGTATTTTAAGCTGGGGCAATGATTTTGATGAGGCCAAACTAACGGAAATGATCAGCCGGAAGATACGGTTTGAAAAAATCGCGATCAAGGATGTCAAATTGCGCACTTTTATTACTGAAGATAGCAGCAGGAATGAAATGGTGCAGCACGTTTACGATATCACGTATGGCACCGTTCGCAAAAATATTGATACACTTGTAGTGATTGATGACTCCATCGTGAGAGGCACTACGCTAAAGGAAAGTATCATACGGATGCTATCGAGACTGGAGCCTAAAAGAATTATAATCGTTTCGTCCGCCCCGCAAATACGCTACCCTGATTGCTACGGGATCGATATGAGTAAACTGAGGGATTTTATTGCTTTCCGGGCGGCGATCGAATTGATAAAAGAAAGGAAACAGGAATGTTTACTGGACGAATTGTTAACCAGGTGCCAGGAGTTGCAACGCAACAATCAACTCCACACAGAAAATGTAGTGCGAAAATTGTACAAGTCATTTTCTTTAGAGGATATGTCGGCCAAAATTGCAGAATTGATCACCCCTGAGGATATTAAAATACCGGTCAGCGTAATATATCAAACGATCGAAACACTACACCTGGCCTGCCCTACCAATACAGGCGACTGGTATTTTACCGGCAATTATCCCACACCCGGTGGAAACCGTGTTTGTAACAAAGCCTTTATGAATTATATGGAAGGCAAGGATATCAGGGCGTATTAAATTGACCTCACCCCCAACTCTAAAAGGTCGGGATCAGCTCTTTTCAAAAGAGAGAAGAGTTACCCTTGCTCCGGTGAACCCACGACAAATATTCTCCACTGTTCATTCTTCAGGATGATGAAAAAAATCAGTGCGGTGTGATGAACGGCATGATATAAAATTTACTTTTGTTAAATGAATGACAATAAGCAAAAATCTGCCGTTGCCCAGGAGGATGAAACAAAAACGCTCCTGGTAGTACGTCATGCGAAAAGCAGCTGGGAGATTGGTACCCTCAACGACTTTGAGCGCCCACTGAATGACCGGGGCAAAAAGGATGCGCCTGTGATGGCAAAAAGACTGATCGATAGAAATATCCCGATAAATGCTTTTGTATCGAGCCCGGCAAAAAGAGCAAAAAAAACAGCAGAATTATTTTGTGAAACCTACGGTAAAACCGAGGAGTCTATTGTGTACATATCGATGCTTTATCACGCATCGGCCGAAATTTTTTATGAGGTAGTAGAGCAGCTGGATGATTCATTCAGCACCGTTGCCCTCTTTTCCCACAACCCGGGGATCTCAGAATTTGTAAATTCGTTGATTGAAGAAGTTAACATTGACAACCTTCCAACCTGCGGAATATTTGCTGTGCGGGTTCAATTAAAAAAATGGGCCGACTTTAAAAAATCAAAAAAGGAATTCCTGTTTTACGATTATCCTAAGCTGGTGTGATATTACCCCAGGTTATACTTTTTTAGATTTTATAGCACCTTTTCAAAATAAATAGCACCAGGAACCGGGTTATAATAATACGCCGGCGTTTCGTAAAACCCGGCATTTTTATAAAGATGGATGGCAGGTAGCATGGTATTTAAAGTGTCTAGTTTAATAATTTTATAATTGCAGGAGCGGGCTAATTCAAACGCTTTTTCCAACAATTTTTTTCCGATTCCTTTATTTTGATTTCCCGGTTGTATGTACATTCTTTTTAGTTCGCCGGTAGCATCGTTGACCCTCCTTATTGCTACACATCCAATCATACTATCTTCTTCATTTTTTGCAAGAATAATACCCCCGACAGGTTTCGCATACATCTTTTTCAATCCATCCAGCTCGTCATCGAAATGCTGAAAATCGAGGTTGATATTAATTGAATTTGCGTATGCTTCGAACAATGATCTCGCTGCAGCGTAGTCATGATCGGTTTCCGCTAAGTAAAAGCTAACCATTTTATTTTTTGCACTTAAGTTTTGTCGTTAAATAATTATCACTCTTTTTCTCTTATTAGATAAGGTTTGTTGCTAATAATTTCCTTTCTAAACAATGCTGGCAAAGTTCCGACGGGTAAAACAAAGTTTTATATAATAAGTGGTTAACCCTTTTCTACAGCGGGTTTTCACGGAACATTCTTTTGCACTTATTGACTGGGGGTCGAAAACCCCGCTGGGCCTGCTTGTGATTATGTAGGTCAAATTGGTGATACAACCTGAAATTACAAGTTACCGCTTTATAGTGATCGTACAAATTCATCAACTACCTTTTTATATTGCTCCATATTAAATGAAGGAATGGTAAACGGAAAGTCCGCTGCCTGTTTCAATGCATCTGTTAATATAAAACCGTCCTGGCTGGTAGCGAAAAAAATATCCTGTTTCATTAAATGCAAGGCCAGGTATTCCTGTTCTGTCTGGCCGGGGGTTGGTACCAGTATGGCTTTTTGCTGCAATTTGACGAAGTCCATTATGGATGTAAACCCGCTCCGGCTGATGACCAATTCAGCTTGTTCCAGCGCCTTGTTCAATTCTTCCGCAGAAAGATGATTTTTGATAGTAAGCCGATCCCGCGAGCTTAAGCCGATTACTTTTTCAGGACTTTCATTTGTACCCGGCAATCCTCTTACCAATAAAATATTGCCATCATAGTGGGGCAACTGCTGCAACAACAGGTTCTCAAATATTGATCGTTGCGGCTCCGGTCCTGAAATGAGAATCAGCGCATCATATTTTTTGCCGGCCGGCGCTGTTTTTTCGAACCTGGATAAGCAGCCGATATACGTGATGTTGGAAGGTTTGTTGGGTGGATGCGATAAATCTCCCGCAATATTTTTGACTCCCTCAAAGTCGGGCACCCAGCAAAACGTGTACTTTTTTATAAACCAGTAATGTATTCTTTGGGCAATTTTTTCCGTAAAATTACGGCCGGTTTTTATTAACAATTGGTGGGTAATATAAACCGTCGGCACGCCGGAATAGTATAAACCGAAGCGATTATCAGCAATAACCGCGTTAATTGAATAATTTTTTACAACTTTTTTTAACCATTTATGTTCTCTGTACACATTAAGCAATAGCCCGGGTAACTGTGATAATATTTTAAATGGTAACCGATTGCTGTTCCTGCTGTAACCAATGCGGTAGCCTCGAAATGGAATAAATGTAAGTTGTTGAAATTCATGTTGTAACAATGATTTTGTAGCATTTTCTGCCGCAATAATTACGTTACATCCATTTGCAATAAATTGCCGGATCAGCGGAATACAACGGGTTGCATGGCCAAGTCCCCAATCCAGCGGTACCACCAGGACGTTGTTTTTCTGGGCAATTTTGTTAATTTTTTTTTCTATCATTATAAGAATACAATAAATGTTTGTGAAAATAGTTTAATTTAGTAACCTTGTATTATGCAACGCTATTTTAAAATCGCTTTATCGTTCATGTTAATTGTTTCCATTTTTTTGACAGGATGCACTTCTTCGAAGAAAAATCAATGTGGCTGCCCAAGTAAAAAAGGATTGGTGGGATACTAATTAAAAATGACAGGTAACAAAAACTTACTCCAATGAATAGAATGAACCGGGATTTGCTGGTATTGTTCAATCAGGAACTTTTAAGTCCTCAGGCTATTGAGCACGAGGTTGAATTGTTACATGAATTACTTCATATCGTGGAGCGCCTTGATAATTTAGTTACCGCCCATGAAATACTGGACCTCAATAAATATAAGGTCATTAATAAAAGCCTTGTGCTCCACAATACAATTCGCAAACAGGAATTAAAACCGTTCGTTTTTCTTAATTGCAAAAACTAATTTATTTCTCAATACGGGTTATTCAGCTTTTTCAGGCGCTCAATTTTTCAAGCGCCATTTTCAATTTAGCCAACATTTCGCCGATCTCTTCTGTCTTACTGGTGCCTACACTTAGCCGGTACCAACTACTATTAGCCGATGCACCGAATGCGGAAAAAGGCACTACCGCCAGGCCACCTTCATCTAATAAATAAGCAGTTACATCGCTCTGAGTAGCGAGTTCTTTTCCTTCGCTGGTTGTTTTTCCAACAAGGTCCACTTGTATTGTCAGGTAGATAGCTGCCTGAGGAGAAATAGCGTCTACCGGAAAACCAGCAAGCTTCAATTGCTGAAAACCTTCATAAATACCAGTTAGTCTTGTCTCCAATGCCGCTTTGAAGTTTACAAAATAGGCATCGATCGCGTCTGATTGCCACAAGTATTTTGCCAATGCGTTTTGTTCCGCCATCGGTGCCCACGCACCCAGGTGACTATTGATCGCCTTCATCTTGCTGATGAGGTAGGCCGGTCCCATGGCCCAGCCCACCCTTACTCCCGTTGAAGCAAATGCCTTACTGATACCATCAATAAAAATGGTGAATTCTTTCATTTCCGGCCTGAGGGAAACCGGGTTGTAATGTTGTACTTTGCCATAAGTAAGTGTCCAGTAAATCTGGTCATACAACAGGTAGAGCTTTTTTTCATCGTCACCGCGTTGCTTGTTTTCGGCGATCACTATATCACAAATGGCTTCCAGTTCGTCTTTTGTAAAGGTAGTTCCGGTCGGGTTTAACGGGGAGCATAGTGCCAATAACGAAGTGCCTTTTAAATGCGGCAAGATTTCAGCAGCAGTTGGCATAAAGTTATTTTCCATCTTCGTCTCGATTGCCACGTGCTCGCCTTCGGTAAAATGTACATAGTGATTATTGTTCCAGCTGGGTACAGGGTAAATTACCTTTTCGCCTTTATCAACAATTGCCCTGTACGCGGCATATAAAAGTGGTCTTCCACCCGCAGTAATTAAAATTTCACTGGTGTCAAATGAAACGGCTTCTCTTGATTGTATAAAATTGCACACTGCCTGTCTTAATTCAAGAATTCCTTCAGCTGGCGGGTAAGCGGTATGATGATCCCTGTAGGCCGCAATAATTTCATTTTCAAACTCAACCGGGATAGGAAAAACAGCGCTGTCAAAATCACCGATCGTATAATTGTAGATCTTATTTCCTTGTTTTATTTTTTCCTTGATATCTGCCCCTAATTTTACAATTTCAGAACCGATGAGGGTTTCAGCAAGATTACTCAGCTTTTTGGAGGGCATATCATATTTTTATTAAGATGCAGAAATAGTATTCAGCAAAAGTAATTTTTAAAGGGGGCAAATCAAAACAGGATATTCGGAATAACACATCTTTAGCGGCACCTACTTTTTCACCCGGACAGAATCATCGTAATTTTTCCCGGCATTTTTTGCCTTATTAAAATCCAGTATCACAGAATTGATACAGTAACGCAAACCTGTTGGCGGTGGCCCATCTTCAAATACATGGCCAAGGTGCGACTTGCACCTGCCGCACATTACTTCGGTACGTTTCATGCCGTGTGTATTATCGGGCGCATAAATGATGCTTCCTTTAGTAATGGGTTCAAAGAAACTTGGCCACCCGCAGGTACTTTCAAACTTTCCATTGCTGTTAAATAATGGATTGCCGCAAACCGCGCAATAATAAGTTCCCACTTCCTTATGGTCATTGTATTTTCCGGAAAAGGCTCTTTCGGTTCCTTTTTCTCTTGCAACCTGGTACACCTCTTTGGGTAATATCTTGTTCCATTCAGCATTGCTGACGGCTATTTGAGCGGTATCCGATTTTGAATAAAAAGGGTTGGTTTTTGTAACTGAATCCATACGAGTAAGGTCTGTTTTTTTATTTTGAGAAGAATTGCATCCTGCAACCAGGAGCAATATAAAGTAAAGACAGATTTTTCTTTTCATGTGTACAAACAATTATATCGGGGATAGGTTTTAATATACGTTTTTTCAGCAAATCACAGTTTTTCAATAAATTATTATAAATGTTAAAGGATTTTCAAAGTGTGTAGTCTATATTTGTTTCTTTACAAAGGTTAGCAAGCAACTATGTTGAATTTAATACTCTTCGGCCCCCCGGGCAGCGGAAAAGGTACGCAAAGTGAAAAACTTATAGAAAAGTATGGCTTAAAGCACCTGAGTACGGGTGATCTTTTGCGTTCAGAAATAGCACGTAAAACGCCATTGGGCCTTGAAGCAAAAAACTTAATGGACAAGGGCATGCTGGTGCCTGATGAAGTAGTGATCGGCATGATCAGTTCCGCATTGGATACCAATGCGGATGCAAAAGGTTTTTTGTTCGACGGTTTTCCAAGAACCTCCGCCCAGGCGGAAGCACTTGATAAATTACTGGAATTGAAAGGTACGTCCATCAACACGATGCTGGCAATGGAAGTAAGCGAAGAAGAGCTGATCAAACGTTTATTAAAGCGTGGCGATACCAGTGGCAGAAGCGATGATAATAACGAAGGAGTAATAAGGGCAAGGATCGCGGAGTATCATAATAAAACTACGCCTGTTGCGGATTACTATAAACAATCAGACAAAGTTGTACGGGTAAAAGGAGAAGGAAATATCAACGAAATATTTGACGGTTTATGTAAAGAGATCGATGCAGTTTTAGTTCAGTAAAGTTCAATAATTTAAAAGATATAGCGGTCATACGACCGCTTTTTTGTTTTAACTTGTAACTTAAAACAGGCAAATGGATCAGCAAAAACTTACTTTTATTTCGACCGGCGTTATCCCGGTTTTAAAAACCCTGCCCGCTGATGCCATAATGAAATGGGGTAAAATGAATGCCCAGCAAATGGTGGAACACATGTCAGGATTTTTCAGGATATCTACCAATAAACTGCATTTCCCTTTGGCTACGCCACCCGACCAATTACCATCATTTAAAGCTTTTTTACTTAGTGATAAAGAATTCCGGGAAAACACCAAAGCGCCGGTGCTGCCGGAAGAGCCATTACCTGTTCAGTTTGCAAGCTTTGAAGATGCGGTAAATGACCTGGATAAAGAAATCAAAGACTTTCTCCGCCTGTTTACAAATGACCCCGGTTTAACTACGCAACACCCGGTTTTTGGCGATCTTAATTTTGAAGAATGGGTGCTGTTGCATTACAAGCATGTAGTGCATCATTTAAAACAATATGGATTGATTGAAAAAGTAAATCACTAATTAGTCGTGGTATTTTCTTTTAACCACTCTACGATCTGTTCAAATTTGCTTTCTCCTGTAGAGGTTTTAATAACAAAACTATAGATATCCTCATTAGCAACATTGATGGCAATGTTGCTTTCTTCTAAAACTGCCAGCATTGCTAAAAACCCTGTTCGTTTATTCCCATATACAAAGGGATGATTTATGATAATGCTTTCAACAATAGCAGCGGCTTTTTCAAAAGCAGTTGGATATAAATCTTCGCCACCAAAAGTTTGGTAAGGCCGGGCAATAGCACTTTCCATTAAGCCTTCATCTCTTGTGCCATTGGAACCACCATATTTAATAATAGAAAGCTCATGTAATTGTAAATTATTGTTTTTGTAATCATTGAGCCAGTTTGTGTAATACATCATCGTACTTATCGGAAGCACTTTTAAAAAAGGCCTCTGCATCAAATGGAAGTTTATCTTTTTCTGATCTTTTTACTAAATGTTCTAAAATCTCTTTTACAGCACTTTCACTTTTTAATTTACTTATTTCATTAATGGCTGCCAATTTCATTTCTGCTACACTCATAAAATACTTTTTTATTACTTCAAATTTACAAAATCTATTCGGTATTAGGTTTGTAGATTTGTAGCACAAACGGTGTTGAAATATGAATAACCTGGGTAACTACATTACAGGCGATTGGATAACGGGAGATGGAGATGGCCAGCAATTGTACAATGCAGTAACAGGCGAGCCAATCGCAACAGCTTCTACAAAGGGACTCGATTTTGGCGCGATCACCGCCTATGCAAGAAAGGTTGGCAATCCTGCTTTGCGCAGGATGACCTTTCATGAGCGGGGCAATATGCTAAAGGCGCTGGCATTATATTTAAGAGATCACCTGGATAAATTTTATGCCATCAGTTACCAGACCGGCGCCACCAAAGCCGATAGCTGGGTAGACATCGAAGGCGGCCTCGGCAATCTTTTTGCAAATGCCTCCCTTCGTAGGAAATTTCCTGATGAAACTTTTTGCATCGATGGCGAGAGTCATAATTTAAGTCTCAACAAAACCTTTATGGGCACACATATTTTAGTGCCTAAAGAAGGTGTTGCGATCCATATCAATGCGTTTAATTTTCCGGTGTGGGGAATGCTGGAGAAAATTGCCGTCAACTTATTGGCCGGCATGCCCGCGATCGTAAAACCTGCTACGGTCACTTCTTTTTTGACAGAAGCTTTTGTAAAAGAAATCATCGCTTCCCGGATACTTCCGGAGGGAGCGTTACAACTCATATGCGGAAGCGCCGGCGATTTGCTTGATCATGTTACGTCACAGGATGTAGTCACTTTTACAGGCTCGGCAAAAACCGGTTTGCTGTTAAGATCCAACCCGGTCATTTTAAAAGAATCGGTTCCCTTTACAATGGAAGCAGATAGTTTAAATTGTATCGTTTTAGGCGAAGACGTTGTACCCGGCATGCCTGAATGGGATATATTTGTAAAAGAGGTCCGCAAGGAAATGACGCTGAAAGCTGGTCAGCGCTGCACTGGTATTCGCAGGATATTTGTACCAGCTGATAAAATGGAAGATATATGGAAAGCCATTTCTTCCGCGCTGGCACAAACAACGATCGGTAACCCTTTAAACGACAAAGTGCGCATGGGGTCACTCGCAGGACAGGCACAACGAAAAGAAGTGAAAGAACAGGTTCAGAAATTACTGGCCAGTTCTCAAATAATTTATGGCTCACTGGATAGCGTGGAATTGATAGATGCCGACGCGGATAAAGGGGCATTCCTTTCACCCTTGTTGCTGATGAATGATCAGCCGTTTGCAAGTGAGGAGGCGCATAACATTGAAGCCTTTGGGCCGGTAAGCACGATCATGCCGTATAAAAATTTAGATGAAGCCATTGAATTAAGCAAGAAAGGAAAAGGAAGTTTATGCTCATCGATCGTTACGGCCGATGACTGGATCGCCAAAAAATACGTGATCAGCGCTGCTACACACCATGGCCGGATATTGGTTTTAAATAAGGAGTGTGCCAGGGAAAGTACAGGACATGGCTCACCTCTGCCATTATTGGTTCATGGCGGACCAGGCCGGGCCGGGGGCGGAGAAGAAATGGGCGGGCTGCGTGGTGTGAAACATTACTTGCAACGTACCGCTATTCAGGGGTCGCCCACCACCATCACCGCTATCACCAATGTGTACCAGCCAAACGCCAAAGGCAAAGATCCGGGTGTACATCCCTTCAAAAAATATTTTGAGGAACTCGAAATAGGGGACCAGCTGGTTACTGAAAAAAGAATGATCAAAGCAGAAGACATCGATCAATTTGCTGACCTTAGCGGCGATCACTTTTATGCGCATGTTAAAACGACCGACTTTACCGGCACCATGTTTGAACAACAGGTGGCGCATGGATATCTGATCATGAGTATTGCCGCGGGCTTATTCGTAGATAGTTATGAAAAGAACCCGGTGTTGTTAAATTATGGGATAGATGAATTACGGTTTACAAAACCTGTTTATCCCGGTGTGGAAATATTTGTGCGGTTTACCTGTAAAGAAAAAATCACGACCGATAAAAAGGAGCCAACTGATGTAGATAAAGGAATTGTTAAGTGGCTGGTGGAAATGATGGATACCACCGATGAGCCATTGGCGGGCGTTGCAACCATACTTACGATGGTTAAGAAAAAGGATATTGAAAAAAATTAAATTACAATGATACAACAAGTTAATGAAGGTTATGTCAGAACAGAAACGCACAATGGTGTTACCACCATCGAATTTTTTCACCCTAAAAGCAATTCTCTTCCAGGAAAAATTTTAGAAGCGTTGGCTAAAGAAATTCATTTCGCAGGAACGCATGATGATACTAAAGTAATCATTCTAAGAAGTGAAGGTGACGGTACATTTTGCTCAGGCGCATCATTTGATGAATTGTTGGCTATCCACACTTCGGAGGACGGCGCAAAATTTTTTAGCGGCTTTGCCAATGTGATCAATGCCATGAGGAAATGTTCGAAATTTATCATAGGTCGCATACAGGGTAAATGCGTGGGTGGCGCCGTAGGATTGGTAGCTGCGGTTGATTATGCCATTGCAGTTGAAAAAGCTGATATCAGGCTGAGCGAGCTGGCGATGGGCTTTGGCCCCTTTGTGATCGGCCCTGCCGTTGAAAGAAAGATCGGTACTGCAGCCTTCAGCGCCCTGGCCATCGATGCAGGCAAGTGGCGAAACAGTGATTGGTCCAAGCGCAAAGGCTTGTTCGCCGAGTTGCATGAGAACCTGGAAAACATGGATGAATCTATTAACCTCCTGGCAACAACGCTGGCACATAGCAATCCCAAAGCAATGGCTGAAATGAAAAGGATGCTTTGGAAAGGTACCGATCATTGGGATGAGTTATTGAAAGAAAGAGCAGGGATCAGCGGTCAACTGGTATTAAGCAGTTTCTCAAAAAATGCGATTGAAAAATTAATGTCAAAGAAATAAAAGCATTCCTGGTTACAAAATATGAGCAGGATCCTGACTTTTGGCGAAAATGATCTCCCGCAAATTTGCGATCGTTTGGCTAAACAGGATCCTGATCTCAAATTGATACTCGATACCCATAACTATCCTCCTTTCTGGAACAGGGCGCCATCATTTGAAACGCTGGTACACATTATCCTGGAGCAACAGGTTTCGCTGGCCTCGGCGCTGGCGGCAATGAAAAAGCTAAAAAGTAAAGTCAGGGATATCACGCCATTGAATTTGCTTGCGTTAAGTGATGAAGAATTAAAAGCTTGTTATTTCAGCAGGCAGAAAATCATTTATACCCGTCATTTGGCGACCGCAATATTAAATGATGAATTGAATATTGATGAGTTAAGCCTTCTGGACAATGATGCGGTCCGATCTACCCTTACAAAAATTAAAGGAATTGGCAACTGGACGGTGGACGTATATTTAATGATGGTACTGCAGCGCACCGACCTTTTTCCCTTGGGTGATGTTGCTTTAATGACAAGTATGCGGGAGACGAAAAAATTGGCAAAAGAAGTTGCAAGAGAAGCAATCGCTGAAATCGCTTCCGCCTGGAAACCTTACCAGACAGTTGCCGCTTTTATATTGTGGCATTCTTATTTATGTAAGAGGAACCGGCAAGGTGGGTAATACAAGATTCCGGGAATTATTGGTAATTTAAATTATAGGATTAGGTGG
Source organism: Ferruginibacter sp. (assembly GCA_039916545.1). Taxonomy (GTDB): domain Bacteria; phylum Bacteroidota; class Bacteroidia; order Chitinophagales; family Chitinophagaceae; genus Ferruginibacter. The sequence continues at coordinate 18,838 of JBDSLD010000226.1, read as the reverse complement.
ATAGGCCGCAAACCCAATACCACTGTCAACTAATACTGCTTTAATGATCACGATGTCTGTCGCTTTTTAACCAGTAACCGGGTTAGCAGCCTCCCTGCCTGATTGCATTCGGCAGACAGGTTTTGGTTCGGTATCGACGAAGTCGATATTCAAAAAATGCGCAGCTTGGTTTTTGAAAGAAGCAAAAGCAGCTGCGTTCCGGTTATCCGCCAGCTGGCGGACCGGCTGCGGAGGCGGAAGATATGAATCCAAAAGAAAAAACTAATCAGGAATAGGCAATGCGCTTTATCTACCTATTAATCTTCATTATTGGGCGAAAGTCTTCGAGCCTTCCTTAAATTCATTAGAAATTCCCACTTTTAGCAAAATTATCCAGGCAATTCTGCTCTATCGGAGCGGCCAAATTAATTCCGATTTTATCGGGGCGTACCTACGCCATGCAATACAGGTAGCGACATTCTACAAAGAAGAAGCCCAGCTGAGCTAACTGCAGTCGCGGAAGATTTATGAAAAAGGGGGCTCGATAATGATATAAAAATTTACAGAAACAATTATCCGAAATTACCGTGATGCAAATCATTGTTTACTATTACGGCGATTCCTGCCAACAACAGCCTGGCAAACCATTGAGCGCAGGCAGGGACTCGCCTGGAACATACTGCGGTGTTGCAGAAAATATTAACCAGCTGATCTGTTTACATTGCCCCCGATTTAAGGTAACTTTCCTCAATTATAAATTATCATATTCATACAAAGGATCAATGCTTGAATTGGCCTTCATTTCAAAAACCGGGTTTATGATGCCGTCCTTTAATCCGTACACCCAGCCGTGAAGATCAGGCGCCTGCCTTTTTTTCCATGCCATTTGTATTACTGAAGTTTTTGCCAGGTGTATTACCTGCTCCTTCACATTCAATTCTGTCAGCGCATTATACTTTGCTTCTTCGTCGGGCAGCGCATCGAGTTCTGTTTGGTACATCCGGTACACATCCTTTATATTTCGCAACCACATATTTAATATTTGGTTGTAACTATGGTTGCTCATAGCTGCTTTTACCCCGCCACAGCCATAATGCCCGCAAACGATCACATGCTTTACCTCGAGGTGAGTAACGGCATAATCCAACACGCTGAAAAGATTGGTGTCCGTATGTATCACCATGTTGGCAATGTTACGGTGTACAAAGATTTCGCCGGGTGCAGTTCCGGTGATCTCATTGGCAGGTACGCGGCTGTCACTGCAACCGATCCATAAAAATTCAGGTGTTTGTAAAGAAGCCAGGTGCTTAAAATAATCCGGATCATCCCGGACTCTTTTTTGTGCCCACAGTTTATTTTCCTGTAGTAATATATCATATGATTTAATGTCCATTAAATTAATATTTGAGGTATTTGTAATGAAATATTTCTCTTTTTTTATTATAATGCAGACCAGCTTAAGTCCGATAGTTCTTTCACTTTTATACTGAATCTATTCTTCGATTACAATTTACGACTCCCGTTTGATTACTGATCCATATCTCCATTGATTTTTTTCAATAGTCATTGACCGCTGAATTTCAAATAATTATAAAAAATCTACAGCGAATTTTTTGTTAACCAATCAATAAAAGCGCATAATTTTTCTAAATTTTTTCTATCTTCGCAACTTGAAAAAAATTGTACCCATATTATTATTTATTGTTATTTGCGTCAGTCACCTACATATTTTTGATGCAATAGTGGATTTTAATGTGTTGTGTAAAAAAGAAAATACTCAAAAAAGTAAAGATTCTTCAGACAAAGAATCTGAACCTGAAAATGAAGATAAAGGCAAAGAAAAGGGAGAAGCGCAGGAAAAGTTTTATGCCAGGAACCACTACCCAATTACCAGCCAGTTTCAATTACCGGGTAAAGATAAATTCATCTGCTTTAATACTAAATTGAACAAGCATCCTTACAATGAGGATGATTTGCAGCCTCCCAAAGCTGCCTGATATGTTGTTTTCAAAACATAAAAAGATTTTACAAATCTGCAACTCTGATATCACTTAGCTGGATGAAAAGTGGATTTTAGAATTGTCTCTTTAACATTTGTTAATCCGCCTTAACACCGATCACAAAAAATTTACCCCTATATTTGCCGCAACTCCATGATGAGATTAAAGATCATAGCATTATTTTTAAGCCTGTTGATGACATTGCAAATGTTGCCAATAGCGCAGATAGGTCAAATGCTCAGTACCAACCAATGGACTGAAGAATTGCCGCATAATGCAAATGACCATGCTTGTAAGGCTGAAGACACTTTGGCAAATGGCTTTTTTCCCCCTGAAATTAATTATCATATTGCAGTAATTGCAGAAGGTAAAGCGCTCGCTTATCTTCATTCTTCTGTCCAGATACCATCTAATCATTCTACAGATGTGGTGTCTCCGCCTCCGGATTTATTTATTTAAACCACGTTCAGCAACAATTTGAACTGATTCGGATTTTCGTTCACCTTGTTCCCTGGTGGCATTTATTCAATGCCATATTTCAAAAATTGGTAATACTGTTAAGCAGCCATAAGCAGCCTATCCGGCTACCTGGTGTTTGGCACTATTGCTCAATTGCTATATCTCATTTAATTTAATTATTTACTGTTATGAAAGATTCTAAAGGATCAGCTTTTAGATATTTGAAAAATGACCTGCCATCAGGACTGGTAGTTTTTTTAGTGGCGCTGCCACTTTGTTTAGGTATTTCCCTGGCATCCGGGGCACCATTCTTTAGTGGATTGATATCGGGTATCATCGGCGGTGTGGTGATAGGATCATTAAGCGGTTCGAAGCTTAGCGTAAGCGGACCGGCAGCAGGACTTGCCGCATTGGTATTGGCGGCTATTACCAATATCGGCGCTTTCGACCTTTTCCTTTGTGCCGTGTTGATTGCGGGTATTTTACAAGTATTGATGAGTCTTGCCCGGTTGGGCGGCATAGCCAATTATTTCCCCTCCAGCGTAATCAAAGGTATGCTTACCAGCATCGGGATATTGATCATTGCAAAGCAGATCCCGCACGCCGTAGGATATGATAAAGATGAAAAAGGCCACCTGACAGAGTTGTTTCCTTTTGGTGACGAAGACTGGCATGAATTATTGAAGCCCCTGCAACACATTGATGTTGGCGTATTCATTATTTGTATTGTATCTATTTTAATAATGCTGGTTTGGGAAAGGCCCTTCATCAAGAACAGGGTCAAGTTTATACCCGGCGCCCTGGTAGCGGTACTCGTATCCATTGGGATCAATGAAATATTTAAAGCTACGCAAAGTACCTTCCTGGTTGGTGAGGAGCACCTGGTACAAATAAAGGCGGCTAAAAGCGCTTCAGAATTTTTCAGTTTTTTTACGCTACCCGACTTCAGCGGCTTTCTTAACAGTAAAGTAGTTGTCACGGGTTTTATGATCGCCATCATTGCTACACTGGAAACTTTACTAAGTATCGAGGCGGTTGATAACCTTGATCCTGAAAGAAATGTCACCAATACTAACAGGGAATTACTGGCGCAGGGTATCGGCAATGCCATATCCGGTTTAATCGGCGGCCTGCCTATCACCAGTGTGATCGTACGTAGTAGTGCTAATTTACATGCCGGGGCAAAATCAAAATTGTCAACCATTTTTCATGGCCTGTTATTATTGGTTTGTGTAGTGACCATACCGCGCCTGCTCAATTTTATCCCTTTATCAGCTTTGGCTGCGATACTACTTTTAACAGGGTACAAGCTCTGCAAGCTATCTGTTTTTTCGAAAATGCTTAAGAACGGAAAATATCAGTCCATTCCATTTTTTGTTACAGTAACTGTGATCATTGGGATTGATTTGCTTGGCTTGTATAAACCATTGAAAGGGGAAGGATTATTAGTTGGCGTAATAGCAGGCCTTGCCGCTGCTTTTGGTGCCATCCTTCACGGCAACCTTAAAAATTCTTATTTCTTTCATAAAGACAAACACCGCGAGGGAGACATTATACAAATTCGCCTGGCTGAAGAAGTATCCTTTTTAAACAAAGCCGCCATCCGGGAAACACTCGATCATATACCCAACAATTCAAATGTGGTGATCGATGCTTCTCATACCGATTACATAGATTTTGACGTACTGGAGCTGATAAAGGAATTCAGGGATATAAAAGCGCCGCTTAAAAATATCTCCTGCAGACTGGAAGGTTTCCTTGAAAAATACCAGATCGAAAACCAATTAAACGTGCAGTCAATGCATTAATTAAAATAGTATAAAATTAAATTATTATGGAGAAGTCATACCAAAAATTATTACAGGGAAATAGAATATACGCTGAAACAAAATTGTTTGAAGACCCTCAATATTTTAAAAATTTAGCGCAGGGCCAGCGACCGGATTATTTATGGATCGGTTGCAGTGACAGCCGGGTACCGGCAAACGAAATTACCAATACACACAGCGGTGAAATATTTGTGCACCGCAATATTGCTAACCTGGTGGTACATACTGACAGTAACTTATTAAGCGTGTTGGAATATGCGGTAAAAATTTTAAAGGTAAAGCACATTATCGTTTGCGGACATTATGGCTGCGGTGGCATCAATGCGGCTTTAACCAACACATACAACGGGTATGTCGATAACTGGCTGCGAAATATAAAAGATGTTTACCACAAGAATGAAAAAGAACTCCAGGCCATCGCTGACCAGACTGACCGGTCGAACCGCTTAACAGAATTGAGCGTGATAGAGCAGGTAAGGAATTTGGCCAAAACTTCAATCGTGCAGCAGGCATGGTCAGAAAGGGATCTGCACCTGCATGGCTGGGTCTATGGATTGCAGGATGGATTGGTAAAAGACCTGGCTGTTATTCATGGCGGGGAGGAAGACATCGATGCAATATACAGGTATGAAATATCCAGTAAAAAAAACAAAGTGCCTGTTAAAGTATGAATACAACCTTTGATGATTAATATGTACACAAACGAATGTTCATTATCATGGCGGGTCCGGTAGGCGACCTCGTGTTGAAATTAAAAAGTATATTGGCGGAGACTCGCCTGGAGCCAGGGGATGCCGGTAGGTTAGCAGGCGGAAAAATCGATCCGTAATACCACGGCGGGTCCCGCCGGCAATCTCGTGGTGAAATTAATAAGTATGTTGGCGGAGACTCGCCTGGGACGTGCGGGGTCCACATCTATGTTCAGCTTAACAGTGGATCAATTATTTAATCCTAAATATTTAATCCGCCACAGGCGCTGATCACCTGGCCGGTAACATAACTACTCATGTCGCTGGCTAAAAATAATGTCACATTTGCAATGTCTTCCGTGGTGCCAAATCTTCCCAACGGGATGCCCGCTTTGTATTTATCTGCGCCTTCGCCCTCTTTTAAATAACCGGTCATGTCAGTTTCAACAAAACCAGGTGCGATCGCGTTGCAACGTATATTCCGGCTACCTAATTCTTTGGCAATACTTTTTGTAAAGCCGATCACACCCGCCTTGCTGGCGGCATAGCTGCTTTGTCCGGCATTACCCATTTCACCAATTACACTACTCATATTGATGATACTGCCTTTCCTCGCTTTCATCATTGGGCGTATCACCTGCTTTGTCATATTAAATACACTTTTCAAATTGGTCTGCATCACTTCATCCCACTGCTCCGGCGTCATCCGCAGCAACAAATTATCCTTGGAAATTCCTGCATTGTTTACACATATATCAATCTGACCAAATTCTTTCAATACATCATTTACAAAAATTTCGCAGGCTGCGTAATCTCCTGCATTGGTTTGGTATGCTTTTGCTTTTACTCCCAATGCAATTAATTTGTCTGCCAGCGCGGTTGCTTTTTCAGTGCTGCTATTGCTCACATAAGTGAAGGCCACATTAGCGCCCTGCTCAGCAAATTTTATGGCAATGCCTTCTCCAATACCACGGGCAGCGCCGGTAATGATCACTGTTTTATTATCAAGTAATTTCATTGTTGCATTATTAAATTAATTGTCTGCAAGGTATAAAATAGGGATGTAAATTTTTAAAAAAGACACGCTGTAAAAAAACAAGTACCTATGCCTGGCAATTCAAACAAAGTTATTGCTTTACCAGTTTTAGAATCTCTTCCAGCATGGTCCTTTCATTACTCAATCGCGGTACTTTATGCTGGCCACCTAATTTCCCTTTTGTGCGCAGCCATTCAGTAAATGTTCCACTTGGTAATACATGCACCACGGGCTGCCTTAAAGCAATATCCTTATGACGCTTTGCTTCGTAGTCGCTGTTACAATTCTTTAACGCATTATCTAATTCCGTAACGAACAATTGCAGATCATCCGGCCTTTCTTCAAATTCAATCAGCCACTCATGTGCGCCATTACTGTGCTCGCTGAAATAGACCGGCGCGGCGGTATAATCGTTGACCACCACACCGGTTTTTTCTGCCGCCACGGCGATGGCGTTGTCACTGTTATCTACAATTACTTCTTCGCCAAAAGCGTTCATGTAATGTTTCAGCCTTCCCGTAACTTTTATTTTATAAGGATTAAGCGAAGTAAACTGGATAGTGTCACCCACCAGGTATCGCCACAGGCCGCCGGTTGTACTTATCACCAATGCGTAATTTTTGCCCGTGACAACATTCTTTAAGCCGATCGTTTTCGGGTCTTCTTTGCCATATTGGTCCACCGGCATGAATTCATAAAAAATGCCATGTTCGGTAAATAGCAACAGGCCATCATCGTCCGGGCATTGCTGACCCGCAAAGAAACCCTCGCTTGCATTGTAGATCTCAAGGTAATTTACTTTTCCGCCAAAGATCTTGTCGAACTGCTCCCGGTAAGGTATAAACGATACGCCCCCATTGATATATAATTCGAGATTTGGCCACACTTCCCTGATCGTTGTTTTACCCTTAATTGCCAGGATCTTTTTTAATAATAGTAGTGTCCACGTTGGTACACCTGCCAGGGAAGTCACATTTTCTTCTGCCGTCACTTTTGCCAGTTGTTCAATTTTATTTTCCCATTCATCTAACAAGGCGATACGCAATTCCGGTGTGCGTAGCCATTGTCCCCAAAAAGGCGTATTCTGCATTAACACGGCACTCAGGTCGCCATACTGAATGTCTTCATTCATTTTGCTTAATTGGTGACTACCACCTATCACCAGGCCCTTACCGGTTAAAAGATCGCTGCCGGGAAAATTATTATAGTAAGTGGTAAGTACATCTTTGGACGCTTTAAAATGATTGTCCTGCAAGCTTTCTTCACTAATGGGGATAAACTTACTTTTATCGGAAGTAGTTCCGCTACTTTTCGCAAACCAGTTGATGGGGGTGTTCCATAAAATATTTTCCTCGCCATTCATCATGCGCAGGATATATGGCTTTATATCTTCATACTCATGAATGGGTACGTTTTTTTTAAACTCCTTTAGTGTAAAGAGTTTCGAAAAATTATATTTTTTTCCAAATTCGGTGTATTGCGCGGATGTAACAAGGTCCTGCAGCACCTCCCGCTGAACGGCTACCGGGTGCCTGCTCCAGTTTTCTATGCGCCAGAAGCGCATGCGGGCCAATCGTGATATTGCGGGGGATAGTAATTTCATTACCTGCAGGCAAAATACACAATAGTAGTGAAAGATAAAAAGCTAATGTAATCTTTTGTTGGTGCGGGATTCAATTAGTCAACGACAGGGTACTGCGTTCGCAATAATTTATTTTCGGTAACGGATAAATTCCAAACAGATCAGGTGTTTTTTATCACAAAAAAACCTGCATGTTACCAAATAATTAACTGTGGAAAAAAAATCTCCACCACCCGCTTCGCCCGGATTTTTAATAGAAAACAAGGCTGGTCTTTAAATAGTTAACACAGAGCGTAATTCAAGAAGTATCTTGTTTAAAACTGTATTGGTATCCAGTGTTTTATCGGAAAAGATATCCTGTAATTTACTAACCAAAACAGCATTTTTGGTTTCATTGGCAAAGGAGTAAAGGGATGATTCGAGTTCATACATAAACCGGCTGTCTTCATTTGATCCCGGCTCACCCTCGGTTTCATCGTCAGCTAAGCTCCCGGCGGCAACACCATAGGATTTTATCTTTTCTTTTCCTGGTATTTCTGTGTTCACAGCACCCGATAAAGCGCTTTCTACGGTTTGTATCAGGTGATCAACTGATATTGAATTTTTAGCTGCTTCCAGGTGTAGATAGTCCTTTCTTTTTAATTCAAAATTGCGGCCAAGGTATAAGCGGCGCACCTGCTCGTCCTGCGCCAGTTCTTCTGCCGTGCCGTGTTTAAATATTTTGCCGTCGATCAGCAGGTAGGCCCGGTCACAGATAGACAGCGTTTCATTTACGTTGTGATCCGTAATTAATATACCGATATTCTTATATTTCAGTTTAGCTATTATTTCCTGGATATCTTCTACCGCAATCGGATCAACGCCCGCAAAGGGTTCATCTAGCAATACAAATTTTGGATCTACTGCAAGTGCCCGGGCGATCTCAGTTCTTCTCCTTTCACCGCCACTCAGCGTATCGCCGTTATTTTTTCTTACATGTGTTAAATGAAATTCATCGAGCAATCTTTCCAACTTTTCTTTTTGCTCCAGCCTGGTAAGTTTGGTCATCTCCAATACAGCCGTAATATTATCCTCCACACTTAATTTTCTAAAAACGCTGGCTTCCTGGGGCAAATAACCAATACCCATTTTAGCTCTTTTGTACATCGGCATTTTTGTAATGTTCAGGTCGCCTAAAAAAACTTCGCCCTCGTCAGGTTTTATCAGTCCGACAACCTGGTAAAAGGAAGTGGTTTTGCCCGCGCCATTTGGTCCCAGCAGGCCAACAATTTCACCCTGTTGAACATTGAATGAAACTTTGTTGACCACTGTACGGCTGCCGTAAACTTTTACCAGGTCCTTTGTTTGTATAATTAAGCTCATGATTTGTAAAAATAAGTTATCTGGAATAATAAGCCCGCACCGATGATTTTTTTTAACAAAGGCATTCCGCCTGAATTGGTATGATAAGCCGATCTCCTGTTCTGTAATGGCCTTAACTGCGCTAATACCACTTATGAAAAATAAAAAACCTATGATACAAAGGTGGGTTTTTGTGTGTTTAGAGTTTATCTTTGCGTCCATTTTATAATTATGAAGATCACCAATCACATCTCGCAGGCCACTGATACATTAGTTTCATTTGAAGTGTTGCCACCATTAAAGGGCAGGACCATCCAGTCAATATATGACCACCTGGATCCCTTAATGGAGTTTAAACCTTCATTTATAAATGTTACCTACCACCGCAGTGAGACTATGTTTAAGAAGAAAGCGGATGGTACTTTCGAGAAAATAGAGGTAAGGAAGCGTCCGGGCACGGTGGCTATTTGTGCCGCCATTAAATATCATTACAATGTCGATACGGTGCCTCACCTGATTTGCGGCGGATTTAGCAAAAGAGTAACTGAGGATGCGCTGATCGACCTTAACTTCCTCGGTATTGATAATGTGTTAGTGCTAAGGGGAGATGCGGCAAAAAATGAAACTAATTTTGAACCGGAACCTGACGGTCACGCTTATGCTGTTGGTCTTTTAAAACAGGTGGTGGATCTCAAGAATGGTATTTACCAGGAGGAAGATATAAAAAACGGCGTAAGACCAGATTTCTGTGTGGGCACGGCGGGTTACCCGGAAAAACATTTTGAGGCACCTAACCTTCAGACTGACCTTCAAAACCTGAAAGCTAAAGTTGACGCAGGCGCCGAATACATCATGACCCAGATGTTTTTCGATAATGAAAAATTTTACCAGTTTGTAAAGGATTGCCGGGCAATAGGTATTGATGTGCCCATCATTCCCGGCCTTAAACCGATCACTAATAAAAAGCAGTTGACAATTTTGCCAAAGATATTCCATGTGGATATTCCGACTGATTTATCCGATGCCATCTCCAAAGCAAAAACGGAGCAGGACGTAGAAGAAATAGGCACGAAATGGCTGATACAGCAATCGAAAGAATTAAAGGCTTTTGGTGTGCCGGTATTGCATTATTACACGTTGGGAAAAGCAAAAGTGATATACAACGTGGTTAAAGAAATAAGGTAGAACTTGCTAAACCAGACATTAAATAATTTAGAGAATCAATAATTAATATTGGTTCTTTTTTTATGCTAATAAAAAAGAGTAACTAAATAAATTTGTAACCAGGTATTTGACCTTTATTTTTTGAACTGGCGATGGTGGTTTTGCCCTTTTGTTGTAGCCCAGGCAGAATATCTGCCAGCTCCCGGCCCCAGGCAAGCTTCTGTCATCTCGGCTTTTCGAGGGGTTTCAGTCATCTTAGTATGCCCCAGGCGAGTCCTGCCACTTAGGCCTTTCTATTTAAACATTTTGCCCGCAGAGTCGCCCGGGGCATGCGGGATAGCAACCCTAATATTAATGCATGTTAGATTTACAGACATTCCTGTTATATAAATTATATTGCTTTGGGCACGGCCCGGATTTAATAACTTATTTTTATTTATTCAATTATTGATAATGAACAGAATTAAGCCGGAACTGGATATCATTTCTGATGTACTAAAGGAAGCGCTTGCATCATACCCGACATCTAAATTTATTGAAAGCCTGTTGTATCAATACCAGGAGCGGGGAAGCCTAAGCAAAAAGCAATTAGAAGGATTATACAATAAAGCGGTTAATGTAAAGTCGATACCACCAGGCAAATTAGCTACCCTGGAAGCAATTATTTTAAAAAAGCCCACACGCTATAAATCACCTGCCCCAATTTCTGCTCCCTCGCTGACCAGGGACACTGTATTGGAAAAATTGTTAGCTGAAATACTGGCAAAATACCCACAGCATAAAAGAGTACTTTTTATCAAATTAAAATTCGACAATAACGAAATGATAACGGCAGCTGAAAAAGCCGAAACAGAAAGGTTTCATAAAATACTTATTAAATAGTGCCGCAATGCCGCCTGATCGCAACAACTGCCAGCTTGCAAATGAATTACCCCATTAAATCTTACCATTAAAACTCTCCTATGAAAATAAATAAAAGAAAAGCCCTGTCATTTACAGCCAGGCTTGTGACCGGTTTGATAATTTTATTCAACGGTAACTTATCATACGGGCAGGTAAATGGTTGCAGAGATTCTTTGGCTAATAACTTTAATCCTAATGCTACCGTAAATGATGGGAGCTGCACTTATAATCCAACTACATATTCGCCGCCGGTAAAAGTTGATCGGATCAGTGACTCATTGATTGAAAGCAGTGGCCTGCAGATGGCCGGTAATTTTTTATGGAGTTTTAATGATGGCGGTGGCGCTGCAGCTATCTACCGGATTGATACGATCACCAATACGCCATTGCAAAAAGTTAACCTGGCAGGCGCTGTAAATGTTGATTGGGAAGACATTGCTTTTGACGGCACTAATTTTTATATTGGTGATTTTGGTAACAATGCAAACGGCGCAAGAACAGATCTTAAAATTTATAAATTCCCTTTCAGTGCCATTCCTGATTATGCCACTGATCCGGTAGCCAGCATTCCCGCCGCACAAATTGAAGTCATTCATTTTTCATATAGTGATCAGCCCCAGCCGCCTGTTCCAGCCAGTAGTAACAATACAAAATTTGATTGTGAAGCGATGATCGTTGATAATGGGAAGGTCCACCTTTTTACGAAGAACTGGATTGATCTTACAACTACACATTATGAGATCGGAGGTGTAATAGCCGGAACTTATACTGCAACTCCTTTGGAAACACTTGCAACTAATTACCTGGTGACCGCGGCTGATAAAGTGCCGGGACAGAAGTTGGTAGTGCTTATGGGATATAAGAACACGGGTACCGCCAGTCATTTTATGCACTTGCTGACTGACTATGCCGGTGAAAATTATTTTAGCGGTAACAAGCGGCCAATAGATTTACCCGATGTTCTATCAATGGGACAAGCAGAAGGAATTTGTTTTAGAACAAGTACCTACGGCTACATAAGCAATGAAAAATTCGTTCGGTATATCGGCACTACGCCTTTTATTACCGTATATCAAAAACTGCATTCTTTCGATATAAGCAGGTTTATACCAGGCCTGGCTTTAGCTTATTATTTTATTGGCGATGGTAATTGGAATGAACCTGCTAACTGGAGTAATAATGTGGTGCCACCACCTGTAACTAAAACAGGCAGCGAAATTATTATTGACCCTCAACCCTTTGGGAAATGTGTATTAAATATTCCTTATACCGTATCAACCGGATCGAAGCTTATCGTAAAGCCGGCGAAAGTTTTTGTCATACAAGGTAACCTGACCATTCAATAAAATCATCTACAAAAATTGTAATAGCGACAAAAAAATATTCTTAACTATTGAATTTACAGGATATGACAATAATAAAAAAAGCTACCTGAATCCAGGTAGCTCTTTTTAATTGAGACTTGTATATATAGAAGGTACGGATCAGTTTGATTAACTGAATAGACCGCCCTTTTTCAATGAACGAGTTCCTTCACCAATCTTAAATCCATTTTGATAAATTTGAATGGTATAATTTCCTTGCTGAAAATTTTCACCTGGCTTGAAAGCAAATTCTACATTCTTCTTTTTAGCTGTTTCTATATCTACAGGTACTTTAGCTGTAAAAGATTTATCACCTTCGTCACGTGTTGTAAATGTACCTGAACCTAATGCTTCAGCTGATAATGGTTTGCCATCAGGCCCGATCACCAATACATAAACATCAGTCATGCCGGCTTGTGCAATGCGGTTATCAACATCAAAGCTAACAACCAGTTTATCTACACGTTTAGCTACACTGGAAACTTTTTCTTTACCGTTATTTTTTATATTAATTGGTGTAATTACTATGTTTGAAGCATTTAAAGTAGAAGCCACATCTACTTTCTTCGTGAGTTCTTCTTTTACAGCAGTAGTGGCAGTAAGGTTAGAATCTAACTGGTGTTTTTCCTGAGTTAGAACAACCTTGTCGTTAGATAATGTTTGATTTTCCTGGGTTAAACGGGCTACTTCAACCTGCATGCTTTCGATCTTTCCATTTAAAGATGCTATCAGATCTTTTGCCCTGGATAGTTCAGCAGCAGTTGCATTTTTCTTATTTAAGATACTGCGAATTTCTGTTTTTACTTTAGCTATTTCACTATTCTTTGCAGTTAATTTACCTTCTAAACCTTTATTAGCAGTAGACATAGAATCGAGTCTCGCAAGGGACGCGTCAAAACTTTTCTGCACGTCACTTTTTTCCGTAGTTACAGTAGCGATCTGCGTTTCCTGCTGATGAATAACTTCAACTGTCTTATTTTTATCTACTATTAAGTAAGCACTTAACCCTACAATACCCGCAGCTAAAACGCCAATGACAGCATTTTTATAATTGTTACGAGCAGGCTGTTTATATGGTTCTGTTACCGGAAAATTATCTGTAGTGTTCATAATATTAAGTTTTAGAATTGATGTTGAAATATTAAATATTTGGCGCCCGCCGACTAGATTTCCAAAACCGTGCCATATTTTTATTTCTCCTATTTCCAAACTATTTTGAATAAATCAAATCACTGGTATTTAGCTTATGTATAAATCAATTTATGCGAAAAATTTTTTTTTACGAAACGGTTTTGAGCAGTTGCATATCAACCTTTTTACCTGCAATACAAAAAAATATAGCGGCTGCGAAATAATTAATCAAAATTAACAGATGAGTTATGACGGAATATAGATACCTGGTTAAAACCAATTTTTAACAAGTCCCCACTGAATTACAGGTAAGATGATTGCCACCAGGTAAAGTGTAATAAAAAAAACTTTTTGCATACTTGTCAGGTTATGATCATAAGATGGCATCAGCACTTTTTCAACATAACTTATCAGCTCACTTTCTCTCGCAGAATGTTCACCAGGTGTAAATCTTCTTCGCAATAATTTACTTTGTGTAACCAGCACATCTCTTATTTGCGCATACTGTTCATCGGTAAGATCATCATAACTGCGATCATAACTTATATTTTTTTTATCAAGCTCGCGCCTTACTTTATATGTTAGGTTAAGAGACCCGATGCGCATAAAAATGAACCAAGCTATGACAATTAAAAACCAGGACTTTAATGCATACAGTATATAAATAATGACTGCAAGTGAAAACAACAAAAAGATGATTTGAATAATTTGATTGCCATTAAAAAATAATGTTTCAATAAACTGTCCACCATCGAGCGGACTAACAGGCAGTAGATTAAATACGTTCAGCAATAAAAAAGCAAGGGAAGCCATGTAATAATAATGATTAAAATTTTGTTGAAATAGAAACAACAAGATCATTCCGATTATAATACCCGGTATTGGTCCGGCAAGCAATACGATGATCCTTTTATATTTTGAAAAATGAGTGGCTTCGCCGGATACATATGCGCCAAGAAAAGGAACGAATGTCATATTGATACCTCTATAACCAAATACTTTCATGGCGATAAAATGTCCTGACTCGTGTATGAATATTACACTAACCAATAATAACACGGCACTCCAGCTTTTAAAGATCCAGTAATCAACTGCAATAAAAAGTGCAAGGCTGATGATGGTCCTTAATAAAGAGGACGCAGTAGTTTGATGAATGGGCTTCGCATCTACTAACAAGTTTTCATTTTCTTCATCCATTTACGTAAAAGTTGGTTGGTACAAATATATCGTAAGTTCTTTCGATCAATAGTTGAATGTGCCCGAAAAGGGCCGGTTGTCTAAATAATTGTTTTAGAAAACGAGAGGCTTATATCGTATTATTACGATTTTTCCGCGACAGTATTTTTGCAACCAGAGAAGCGGGTAAGTACCCGTAACCCGGTATTTACGCCATTATATAAACAGGGCAATATTGCTATTGGCTGATACCCTTTCCCGTTGCATCTTTGTATCAGAAAATGACCGATAAGACATCACCGGTTAAATTCAAAATCAATATCCAACATCTAATAAAAGGGCAAAAAACCAATTATCCGGATCTAAGCTGTAAAAAGCGATGATGACCCGAAACCAGATTCAAAACCTGTGAAAACCAGCAAAAACCAATATCCGGGGACTATGTTTTAAAAAGCGATGATGACCCCAAAAACCAAAAACCAACACCCAATATCCTGCCTATGCTGTAAAAAGCGATGATGGCAAAAACCAGTACACTGAAACCAGGAAAAGATCAAGTTATTTTTCCAGAACCGCATCTCAACATTTTGTTGATCCCTGATGAACCCTAAAAGAGTTCACGACCTCACTTCCACAGACTATGAAAAACCAGTAGCTGTGGAAGTTTTTTCTTTTCAATTGTTTTCTCCATATTTTTAAACATACGCAGGGCGCTTATAGATGAATATCTACATTGCGCTGGCTGCATTCCTACATTTTATATTTCCGGTTATTTCAACCTTTACAGTATGAGATATTCCAGTTTTAGTCAGACCTTGTAAAACCCATTATTAAATTATGTGACGCCCATTCAAAAGCAACATGATAAAATATTGAGTTTGCAAGAAGACTCGCGGCCTCCTCACAGGAGGTTTTTTTATTCTGCGGATCGAATGAAATACTTATACGAAAATATAAAACCGCTCAAAAACCAGGCTTATATAAAAAAGTTATGGTGCATGGTTTTATTCTGCTTGCTCATTTTTTGTTCCTTAAGTAGCATCCCATGACTTGCAGGAACCATTGCGCACTTCTTCCGGGTTTGTAGAATTCTTACAACAAAAATACAAGGGACAGCTGGATGAACGAGCAGATAAATAATTAAACTATGTATCAGCTGCATCTCAAAGAATAGCATGCTGATAACGGACCTGCTTGATTTTTCCAGGATCGAAAGAAACGTAGAACTAAAAGAAATTGATTGCAATATCATGATGAGGAATATGCCGGATGATATAATGGTGGCAATTGAGGACAAATAAAAATTTCCGCGCGGAGAACAGGGCCATATTGGGAATTTGCTGTAAGTGATTATGGGATCGGGGTAGAGAAAAAAATCACGAAAGGATATTTACGATTTTTCAACGCCCCCACACAAAAATGAGTATGCCGGATCAGGCATAGGTTTATCTCATGGTAAAAAAATAGTGGAACTTCATCCTGGAAAGATCTGGGGTGAATTGATACCGGGGCAGGGAAACACTTTTTATTTTACGTTGCATGCGGGAGAAGGCAAATTGACCAGGCATCGGCGCAGCAGGTAAAGATACCGGTAGAGAAACATAAGCTGTTAAAAAAATAAATGCGTAAATTTAAAAATGCAAATAAATGCATGTAATAAGTAATCGGGTTTACATTGTACCAATGTAGGTTATCACTGGCTGAAGCATACTAAGTCGATTGCAGGAACAATGTTTTTTTACAATTTTAAACAGCAATGCAATGATACCTGGCGTGTATGTCTGATGACAATAAAAGCCACCATTGTACTTCTTTAATTTTTCTGTTTAACTGACAGCACTTATCTTTTTACAGCCTACGTTAATCCTTAAAAATAAATTGAATAAATCAATAACCTACTTTTCCGTAGCAGCCAGCATAAGCAAATAATAAAATTTCACTTTCAATTACTATGAATAAGCTATTAGAGTACCAGCTTGAGAAGTATCTTGACAACCCGCCGCAGCTGGCTGGAAATTTTATGGAGTTGTTAAATGCCATCAGCATTTCTTATGACAAATATGAAAGAGGGGAGAAAATTGATAGCAAATCTACAGGACTAAACGAGGAAGACATTTGCGCCAATGCATTTGCAGTACAGGCGGAAAAAGAATTGAAGTGGTCATTGTTAATGCTGGAAGCGACTATCGAATCAACTGTAGATGGGATTTTAGTGTCGGATTTTAATGGAAAAATAATCAGGTTCAATAATAAGTTCATAGACTTATGGAGCATACCAAAAGAGATAGCCGATACGAAGGATGAGGAAAAAGTCATTGCTTTTGTATTGGGCCTGCTGGTAGCGCCCGGGGAATTTCTTTCGAGCATAAAGGAACTATCTGCCAGTCAGAAAAATATAAGTTCCGACATGCTGAAATTAAAAGATGGCCGCACAATCGAACGTTACTCGCAGCTGCTTGTAATTGAGGACGTTTGCGTTGGCCGGACCTGGAGTTTTCGTGACATAACAGAGCGTACTCAGGTAGAGGAAAAATTAATACAAAGCGAAAGGTATAGTAGAAATCTTTTTGATCAGTCTACGGTAGGATTAGCATTGTCAGATATAGATGGGACGCTCAGGGACATCAATGAGGCATATGCAAAGATTACGGGCCGCACCATTGAAGAATGTAAAAAGATTAGCTTCTATGATATAACGCCAGAGAAATATAATGCACAGGAAAGGAAACAACTGGACGACCTTGAATCAACCGGTAAGTATGGCCCTTATGAAAAAGAAGACAGTCATAAGGATGGCCACCTGGTACCTGTGAGGCTTTCGGGTACTTTGCTGGAACGGAATGGAAAAAAATATGTGTGGTCAAGCGTAGAGGATATCACTCAACGAAAACAAACTGAAACCAGGTTGATAAAAAGTGAGGAACGATACAGGCAGATCGTTGAAACATCACAGGAAGGCATCTGGATGATTGATGAAAAAAACGACACAACTTTCGTCAATAAAAAAATGTGTGAAATAATTGAATATCCACCTGAGGAGATCATGGGAAAAAAGATTCATTTTTTTATGGATGAGATAGCAAATAAAAGTGCGGCGAGCCAGATCGAAAGGAGGAAAAAAGGAATAAGTGAAAACCACGATTCTACATTTATTACAAAAAAGGGCAGGGCTGTTCCTACCAGCGTTTCTACTAATCCTATTTTTGATGAAGCAGGAAATTATAAAGGGGCATTGGCCATGATCACTGATATCACGAAACGTAAATTGCATGAAGAACTGATAAAAAAATCTGAAGCAAACCTTGATCGCAAGAATAAGGAATTAAAGAGAAAGAATACAGAACTGGAGCAATTTGCTTATGTGGCATCGCACGATCTGCAGGAACCTCTTCGAACCACCAGTGGTTTTGTGCAGTTGCTTAAACAGCAGTACCATGGCAAATTAGATAAAAGAGCTGATCAGTACCTGGACTTCATTGCCGACTCTTCGGACCGGATGCGCATACTTATAAACGACCTGCTGGATTATTCGAGGATTGGCGGAAAGAATGAATTAGAGAACGTTGATTGCAACAAGATCATGCAATATGTGATCGCTGATCTTTACAATGCCATCAGCGAATCTGGTGCAGCAATTATAACAGGTGGCCTGCCGGTGATCATGGGATATCCTACCGAAATCAAACAATTATTTCAGAACCTGGTCATTAACGCGATTAAATTCAGTAAGAAGAACGAGGCACCACAAATAAATATATCTGCTGAAAAAATAGGCCGTCATTGGGATTTTTCAATAACTGACAATGGTATTGGTATAGATAAAATATACAGCGAAAGAATATTTATAATTTTTCAGCGGTTGCACAATCGTTCAGAATATCCGGGATCCGGAATCGGTTTATCCCATTGCAAAAAAATAGTTGAATTGCATCATGGGAAGATCTGGGTAGAATCAACGCCCGGTGAAGGAAGTGCTTTTCATTTTACGATTCCTGAAACTGATAGCATTTAAATGACAAATCATTTGTGGCTTATTTTTTGGAGCAACTAATCTTTTAACAATAGTTCGGTAATATTTAAGCGGCCAATTGACCTATATCCAGGCATTGGTCATAAAGCTGTTTTATTTTTTTACAATTCAGGTCTAAAGCTAAGTTTGAAAATATTCTTTCCGTTATTATTTTA